>JAIMBF010000190.1 GCA_023511585.1 Terriglobia bacterium | reverse complement strand
GTAGACCCGGGTTGGGGAAGCCGGCGTTTTCCCAAGCTCGGAAGCGGCCTTTCGGTGCTTGCGAGCGGCCGGGAGGAGCACATCAAGGCCGGCGCTTTGCCGATCTACACCGAGGCGGCGCTGCGAGCCGGGACGCTCGCCCAAGGAGAGCGCATTCATCACCCGATGCCTGCCGGGGCACGTGCCTACTTGGTGCCCGCCAGCGGCGCGCTTTTGGTGAACGGCACCGCGATCGGGGCAGGCGATGGGGCAGTGATTGCCGAAGAGGCAGAATTGCTCCTTGAAGCCAAAGAGCCGACGGAGGTGGTCATGGTGGAGCTCTGGGATTGAAGCGCCCCACGTGAAGGCTCCATCCGCCCTGCTTGCCGCTGTTTGCCTAGCCCGCCTCAACCAAAATGTAGCGCCGTCGTGGCTGAGGACATAAGGGAGTTGCAGCATAGGCGGCTTTCACCGCTTCGCTGAAAATCACGCCGGCAAACTGGAGCGCGAGACGGTGGCCGACACGCTCTAAAAGCTTGGCGCCGCGGAGAATGAGACGGATTTCCGTCGGAGGGACATAAAGCGCCGTATCCCTCCGCTCCACCTTGAAAAGGGATTCACTCAGAAGACGGCTGAGTTGGGCCGAGGAATATGGCTGCCCATGGCCGAAGGGGGTGCTTTCCATTTGCGCCCAGATCCCCATGCGGTTGGGAGCAACCACCAAGAGCCGCCCATCGTCTTTCAGCACGCGCCAAATTTCGCGCAGAAGCCGCCTAGCATTTTCTGCGACTTCCAAACCATGGACCAGCAAGACGCGGTCGAACGAGAGATCCGGAAATGGCAGGGCGTCTTCTTCAGCGATGCAGGAAAGGCTGGGCGCGCCTGGGGGCCAACGCGCCGCCCGGATCTGTGCAGGGGTAAGTGCAATGCACCGCTCGGTGCTCTCGCGCCAAAGCCGCAAATAGGGAGCGGCATAACCAAGCCCGAGCAGCGAGATCCGGCGCCCCGGGCCAAATTCGGAGGGCGGCCAAAAGGCTGCCAAGCGGCTACGCAGCAGTTGCGCCGCAACCGCTCCGCGCGCGGTAGCATAGAAATGGCCGACAGCCTCAGGATCTACACTCATAACAGAAATATAGCACAGCGCGGTGCTTACGCTCGGCTCCGGACGTGCTAAAATTCAAGCTATGCCAATGATCGTTTCGCCGATTCCTGCATTGCAGGATAATTACGCGTGGCTGCTTCATGAACCGGCCAGCGGCTTCACCGCCGTTGTCGATCCACCGGAAGCAGAGCCGATTCTTGCGGCACTGAAGCAGGTAGGCGGCAAGCTTGATTGCATTCTATTGACGCATCACCACGCCGATCATATCGGCGGGGCGGAAGCGCTTCGCGCGCAATTCGGCGCAAGAATTGTGGGCGCGCGCAAAGACCAGCATCGGTTGCCGCGGCTCGACGAGGCCGTGGCAGAAGGAGATGCGGTACGACTCGGTCCTGCGGCCGCTCAGGTTCTGGAAACGCCGGGCCATACGCGCGGCCACATTGCCTATTATGTGCCTGAAGCAAAGGCGCTTTTCTGCGGGGATACGCTGTTCAGCCTGGGCTGCGGGCGTTTGTTTGAAGGCACGGCCGAGGAGATGTTCGAGAGCCTTCAAAAGCTCGCCGCCCTTCCCGGCGACACGCTGGTGTGTTGCGGACACGAATATACCGCATCCAATGCGCGATTTGCGCTCAGCGTGGATCCGGACAATGCCGCGTTGAAAAGCAGGGCCGCAGAAGTGGAGCGCTTACGTGCGGCGGGGCTTCCCACGGTTCCTTCGCGCCTTGCCGAAGAGCGTGCGGCCAATCCGTTCCTCCGTGCGCCTGATGCCGGTGTATTTGCCGGCTTGCGCGCCAAGAAGGATAAATTCTGAAGAAACGCGGATTCGGAAAAGGAAACGCCATGCAACTCTTCTATTCGCCCACCAGCCCCTATGTGCGCAAAGTCATGGCATGCGCCATCACGCGCGGTATCGATCGGCAAATTACGCTTCTGCCGACGAATCCGCATGAATCTCCGGCAGCTTTGCTGGCACATAACCCGCTTTCGAAAGTGCCGTGCCTGATCACCGATGATGGGCTTGCGTTGTTCGATAGCCCGGTTATTTGCGAATATCTGGATAGTATTGGAGATGCCGCCCCGCTCTTTCCTCCCTCCTGCAGTGGACACCGCTGGCTTGCCTTGAAGCTTCAGGCTTTGGGTGACGGCATTCTGGATGCGGCGGTCAGCCGGCGAATGGAGCAAGCCCGCCCGCGCGAAGCAGCCCGAGATGCCGTTATGCTCCGGGCCAAAGCCGCGATTGAGCGCGCTCTTGATTTGCTGGAACGCGACCCGCCCCC
>JAIMBF010000063.1 GCA_023511585.1 Terriglobia bacterium | reverse complement strand
CGGAGGCGCTCGCCCGTCGACGCCTTCTCGGCCAAGACGTTTCCGAAGCCGAGCGGTTTATGATCCTCGTCGGTCGCCGATAGAGAAAAGGAAATGAGTGCAAAACGGCTGCGCATCTCGGGACGGGTTCAAGGTGTCGGGTTTCGGGACTGGATGGTCCGCAAGGCGGAGGAACTCGGAATTTCCGGCTGGGTCAGAAACCGGGCGGACGGAACCGTAGAGGCATTGGTGGCAGGCGAAGCCGCCGCCGTGGAGGAGCTCTTGCGGGCTTGCCGACGCGGTCCGCCGCTTGCGCACGTGGTTTCCATCGAGGAAGAGCTTGCGGACCCTCCGGCCACCCCGGGGTTTTATTGCCGGCCAAGCGTCGCGTGAAAACGCAAAAAAAAGAGGCGGCGCTTTTGGCGCCGCCGAGTTTAGGGAGGAAACGTCCAAGAAAGCAGACAGCGCGGCAACGCCGCATTGCTGCGATGCACAATCTAGTAATTTTGCCAGAACGATGCAAGGCGTTTTTTGCAATGCAGCGTTTCTTGCAATGCAACATGAGCGAATGCGAATATACTAAAGCAATCCTAACCGAAGCGCCGCGTCAACGCTTTTCTAAGGTTTTCCTGCCCATATTTTGCCATGCAAGCATTCCCGATCGCCGTCTTGCTGGCAGTGGTGGGGGCAGCGACGGCATTCGCCGAGGTGCCCGGGCCGACAATGCCGCCGGGGCCGGCTTCCGCAACTTCTGCAGCGTCCGCCGGTGCTTCGCCGGGCCTGTTATGCCGGCAAGCGATTGCCGCAGCCGAGCAACGCTACGGCATTCCGGATCACTTGCTTGCGGCGATTGGGCGGGTGGAGAGCGGCCGGCGCGATCAAGGAACAGGCCTATGGCATCCCTGGCCTTGGACAATCGATGCCGAGGGGGAAGGGCAGTTTTTTGCAACCAAGGCGGAAGCCGTCGCCGCCGTGCGGAGCCTGCAAGCGCGCGGCGTCCGCTCGATCGACGTCGGCTGCATGCAGGTAAACCTGGCGCACCATCCGGATGCCTTTGCCTCGCTTGATCAAGCCTTTGACCCTGCCAGCAACGCCGACTACGCAGCACGGTTCTTGTCCACGCTTTACCAGCAAACACATAGCTGGACGCAAGCTGCCGCATTCTACCATTCGGTAACCCCGGAATTGGCCGCCGAATATCAAGGAAAGGTGCTTGCGGTCTGGCCGGAAGAGCAAGGTTTGCGATCTTTCGTGCACCTTTCGCCCGGAGCTTTGGCAAGCAGCGGGCCCGTCGCACCTTTGGCGCATTTCGGGTTGATGGAACGCCTTCCGATGTCGCATCTCTCGCCGGCCGCCGGAATGGCTCCGGCAAGGAACAGCACCGGAAAAGACCTTGCCGCTTACCGCGCGATGCCGGTCACAACGGCGATGGTCTCGGTCTCGCCTCGCTCCGGTTTTCCCATTTTCGCCGCCCACGCAGCCCCGTTTCCGGCCCATCCGGGACCACGCTGGGCGTTTCGCTGACCTTCCCGGCCGCAAGCGCGCCATGCGTTATTGCACGTGATCGCGGCCGCGCCCGCCTTCGTAACGGGGAGAGCCTATCGCGCAGGCTCTGAATTTCGGCCAAGGGCATGCGGCACCACTCGGAACACTTGCGCGGTGCGGATCAGCCCAGGCCGGGAAGAGCCAGGCGGCTGCCAGCCGAGCACTTGCTGCGCTTTCTCGCTTCTGACCCAAAAACTCGCAGTCAGGCTTCGCATTTCATCCAAGCGGCCCAAAAGCGCCGCTGCCCCGTGAAGAAGCCCGGGCGGGCAGGCCAACAATCGGGCCGGCTTTCCAAGCCCCTCGGCAAGCGCGCGGATCAATTCGGGCGTTGCGATAGGGGCTGCATCGGCGGCAAGAAACGTCTCATTCGCTGCCTCCGGCTGCCGAAGCGCAAGGCAGACAAGCTCGGCCAGCGCTTCCACGGCAAGAAAGCTTCGTCGATTGCGAAGAGAGCCGAACGGCAGCGGCAAGCCGGTTTGAATCAGGCGCATCAATCGCGGAAGGTTGCCTTGGCAGCCCGGGCCATAGACGGCCACCGGACGGATGATGGTCAGCGCCGTTGCCGAATGCGCGAGGGCTTCCCTCATCGCCTGTTCGGCGGCGCGTTTGCTCGCCGCGTAGGTATTTTCCGGCGCGAGCGCATGCGTTTCCGTTAATCCCTCGGCGGCGCTGCGCCCGTGCACCACCGCCGAGCTCACCAAAATAACGCGGCGGAGCCCGGCGCGTCGTGCCGCCTCCGCCACGCGAGCCGCCCCTTCCGCATTCACCGCGAACAGACGGGCGCGTCCGGCGGCATCGTTGGGTTCCGCCTGATGGGCGATGCCGGCCGCATGCACCAGGCTATCGCAGCCGGAAAGTGCGGCTTCCCAATTCGGCTCAAGCGCCGGCAAGTCTCCCATAACCACGGTCTCGGCCGGATCCGCGAAAGCGAGGCGCCGGCGCACGCCAAGCCGTACCGCAATACCCGCCGCCTGCAAGCGGGCCACCACAGCCCGGCCAATGAAGCCGTTGGCACCGGAGACGAAGACGCACTGTGGTATCGTCGTCAAGCGGCCCCAAATTCCGCGCGAATAGCCTGCGAGTGCTGCCCAAGTGCCGGCACCGGACCCAAACGCCGCGGGCCGTCGCTGAAAATGGCGGGCGGCGCCGGGATCGAAACCGGGCCGTTGGGGGTATCGATCACAACGCGGCGCAACGCCGGATGCCGTTGCAATCCCGCAAGGTCGTTGACAAAGCCATAAGCCGTATTTGCAGCTTTCAGCTTCCGTGCGGCTTCCTCCCGCGTAAGCCGTCGCATGACGGCAGCGATATGGGCTTCCACCTGCTCGCGGTTCTGCACGCGGACGAGGTTTGTTTCGAACCCAGGTCGTTTCGGCAGATCCGGTTCTTCAAGGAATTTGGCACAAAATTGCGCCCATTCCCGCTCGTTTTGGATGGCGATCAGTACTTGGCTTCCATCCGCGGTTGCGAAAGCGCCATAAGGACAAAGCGAAGGATGCGCAAGCCCAACCCGCGGCGGCGGTTCCCCGGTTGCTTCATACATCAGCAACGGAACCGCCATCCAATCGGCCATTCCGTCAAAAAGACTAACTTTAATCCCTTTGCCGCGGCCGGAGATGCTGCGCGCAACCAAAGCCTCCAAAACGGCGGCATGCGCGGCCATGCCGCAGGCGATGTCGCATGCGGAGACGCCGACCCTCCCCGGCCCGGCGGGATGGCCGGTAATCGTCACCAGGCCGGATTCCGCTTGTACCAGCAGATCATAGGCCTTCATGTTCGCATATTCCGGCACATCGCCGTAGCCGGTAATATCGACGGTGATCAGTTTCGGATAACGCGCACGCAATTCCTCCGAACCGAAACCGGCACGTTTTGCCGCATCGGGCGCAAGGTTTTGAATGAAGACGTCGGCGCGGGCAAGAATGCGATGCAGCAGCGCTGCGTCCTCAGGATTTTTGATATCCGCAACCAGGCTTTCCTTACCGCGGTTCAGCCAGACAAAGTAGCTGGACTGGCCGGCCGCGGCACGATCATAGAACCGCGCAAAATCGCCTTCCGGGCGTTCGACTTTGATCACCCGTGCCCCTGCATCCGCAAGACGGGAGCTGCAATACGGCGCAGCCACCGCTTGCTCCAATGAGAGCACGAGCAATCCTTCCAACGGTTTGTTGCTCACCCTGTCTTCCTCCCTTCAGTAACTGCGCGGCAGACCAAGGACATGCTCGGCAATATACGAGAGAATGAGATTGGTGCTGATCGGCGCCACCTGATACAGCCGTGTCTCGCGGTATTTCCGCTCGACATCATATTCTTCCGCAAAACCGTAACCGCCGTGCGTTTGAATACAGGTTTCCGCCGCCGCCCAGGCCGCTTCGGCCGCCAGCATTTTGGCGATATTGGCTTCTTCACCGCAAGCTTGCCCTGCCTCAAACTTCGCGCAACCCTGCCAAAGCATCAATTCCGCAGCGCGCATCTGGGCATAAGCCCGCGCGATGGGAAATTGCACGCCTTGGTTTTGCCCGATCGGTCTTTGGAACACCGTGCGTTCTTTGGCATAGCGGACGGATTTTTGTGTAAACCATTTGGCATCCCCGATACATTCGGCGGCAATCAACAACCGTTCCGCATTCATGCCGTCCAAAATGTAACGAAAGCCCTTGCCCTCTTCGCCGATCAAATTTTCGGCAGGAACCACCATATTATCGAAAAACAATTCGCACGAGTTATGATTCATCATCGTGCGGATCGGCTTGATGGTGAGACCGTTTCCACGCGCGGCCCGCATATCGACAAGAAATGTGGAAAGCCCGTCGGTTCGCTTGGCGACCTGTTCGCGGGGCGTGGTGCGCGCAAGCAGCAGCATCAAATCGGAATGCTCGGCGCGGCTGGTCCAGACTTTCTGCCCGTTGATGATGTAATGATCGCCTTCACGCCTGGCGAAGGTGCGAAGCGAGGTGGTGTCGCTCCCCGAGGTCGGTTCGGTCACGCCGAATGCTTGCAGCCTCAGCGCGCCGCGCGCGATCTGGGGCAGGTAGCGTTGTTTTTGCTCGGCCGAGCCATGCCGCAGAATGGTTCCCATGATATACATCTGCGCATGACAAGCCGCGCCGTTGCAGCCTTCCGCATGGATCGTTTCCAGAATGGCCGCCGCGGCGGAAAGGCCAAGGCCGGCGCCGCCATATTCTTCGGGGATTAAGACTGCAAGATAGCCGGCGTCCGTGAGCGCTTGCACAAATTCCGCGGGGTAGGCGCGCTCCCGGTCCAATCGGCGCCAATACTCACCGGGGAAACGCGCGCAAAGCCGGCGAACCGCCTCGCGAATCTCCTCATGGGGCGGGGCGTTGAACGAATGATCCATACGAACCTCGACGGCAAGTCATGTTCGTTTGCATTTGCCCCCTCTTCGCCCCCCGCGCAAGCTGGTGCCCGCTTTGCATGCGGGCGAAAGGCTCCCCCGCAGAGCCGGGGCTTGTCTTTCTTGCGCGCCGCCCGCAGCATGGCGCGGCCGAAGGAAGAATGCGGAGAATGCCCGCGATGCAGCAGGCAAGTTGGCAGGATGCGGTTTATGAGGCGCTCAGGCGAGCCGGGATACGCCAGTTGGCATATGTTCCCGATGCCGGCCATGCGCGGCTCATCGCACGCGCTCATGAAGACCCGGAGATGCGGGCGATCGTGCTGACCACGGAAGAGGAAGGGGTGGCGCTGGCAACCGGCGCCTGGCTCGGCGGCGCGCGCGCCGTGCTTCTGATGCAGTCTTCCGGCGTTGGCAACTGTATCAACATGCTCTCCTTGCCGCAGAATGCGCACGTGCCGTTTTTCACGCTGATCACGATGCGGGGCGAGTGGGGCGAGTTCAATCCCTGGCAAGTGCCCATGGGCAGCGCCACTCCGCGCGTGCTGGAAGCCATGGGCGTGCATGTCTTACGGGCCGAGCGGGCCGAGGAAGCGGCCGCGACGGTAGAAGCCGCCGCCGCCTTGGCATTCGATAGCACGGTATCCGTTGCGGTTTTGCTTTCGCAGCGCTTGATTGGCCCAAAGGTGTTCGTCCGATGACGTCAGAGCTGGATCGACGGGCGGTGGTGGCCGCTCTCTTAAAGGAGCCCGGGGAGCTCTTGGTGGTGGCCGGGCTCGGCACGGCAACCTATGACGTGGGGGCGGTGGCCGAGCGGTCGCTGAACTTCTATTTATGGGGGGCCATGGGCGGGGCCGCGATGGTGGGGCTCGGCCTGGCGCTCGCGCAGCCGGACCGGCGCGTTCTGGTCATTACCGGCGACGGCGAGATGCTCATGGGGTTGGGGGCGCTGGCGACGATAGCGGCGCAAAGGCCCCAGAACCTCGCGATCGCGGTATTGGACAATGCCAGCTACGGGGAAACCGGCGGCCAGCAGAGCCATACCGCACTCGGGGTGGATCTGGCGGCGGTCGCAACGGGCTGCGGATGGACCCATGTCTGCCGCGTGAGAGAAGCGGCAGAGTTGGACACTCTCCGCCGCCGATTGCGGGAAGAACCGCTTTTTGCGGTTATTCCCGTCTCTCGGGGCGAGCCTTCTCGGCATCTTCCGCCGCGTGACGGGGCATTTTTGAGCAGCCGCTTTCGCGCTGCCTTGGGCGTTGCGTAAGCCGAAGGCTCGGCTCCGGAGGCCCGCCCCGGGGAAGCTTGTTCTCGTCCGGAAAACGCGGTTACAAAAAGCAACGCACAGACAGAACAAGACAGGATAACATAGGGGTTTGCCAAAACCGGAGGGGGAGGTTTGTCGCAGTTCTGTCGAGAGAGCGGATCGGAAACTATGCGAAAGCGCTTGATTGCCCGTTTTGCTTGGTTGGGCCTTGGTGCCGTTTTGCTGGCAGGAGTGCTTGCCGGCATCATCGTGTTTTCGCATCCCAAGCCTTCCGCGGCAGAAGGCACGCGCCCGGCCGTTGCGGAAATCCCGGTTACCGTCGCGCGGGCGGTGCAACGCGATGTTCCGGTTTATCTGGTCGGCATCGGCAATGTCCAAGCCTTGAACACCGTACTCGTTCGCGCGCGCGTGGATGGCTATTTGCAGGAAATCCATTTCACCGAAGGCCAAATGGTGCGCAAGGGCGATCTCTTGGCGGTGATTGATCCTCGCCCCTATCAGGCGGCACTCGATCAAGCCAGGGCGCAAAAGGCGAAGGACGAGGCAGCTTTGGTGGCGGAGCGTTTGGATCTGGTCCGCTATCGGAAGCTGGCCGAGAAGGACTTCGCCCCGCAACAGCAGGTCGACGACCAACAGGCGCTGGTGAATCAAACGATTGCGGCGATTAAAGCGGACGAAGCAAATATCGAGACCGCGGCGCTCAACTTGTATTACACAAGGCTGACCTCACCGATCGACGGGCGGGTCGGGTTGCGGATGGTCGATATCGGGAACCTGATCCATGCGACGGACACGAACGGCATTGTGTCGATTACCCAGATTCACCCGATCACCGCGGTCTTCACGTTGCCTGAATCGGATCTTCCGGCGGTGATGCAAGCCATGGCCCAGGGGCCCGTGCAAGTTCTGGCGTATCTTTCCGATCATCGCACGCGCCTTGCCGAAGGGACTTTGCTCACCCCGCACAATACGATCGACACCGGCAGCGCCACCATCGAGCTCAAAGCAATCTTCGAGAACAAGGACGATAAGCTCTGGCCGGGCCAGTTTATCGACGCGCGCGTGAGGGTGCGCACGATCCCGAACGCCGTGACCGTTCCCGATGCAGCAGTGCAACGCGGGATGAACGGATTGTTCGTCTTTGTGGTCAATCAAAACCACACCGTAACAATACAGCCGGTGAAGGAGGAATTGGAACAAGACGGCATCGCCGTCATCACCTCGGGCCTTTCGGCCGGGACGCTGGTGGTCACCAATGGGCAATCCCGTCTTCAGAACGGGTCCCACGTTGCCGTGCGCGAGGCTGCCTCGTCCGACGCTTTGCAAACGCAGGGCGGCTGAGGTTTTCCGGTGAGTATTTCCACCCCTTTCATTAAGCGGCCCATCGGCACATCCTTGTTGATGGCAGCCATTTTTTTAGTGGGTCTTGCTGCGTATCCGTTTTTACCGGTGGCGCCGCTGCCGGACATAGATTTTCCGACCATTATGGTGAATGTCCAATACCCCGGCGCAAGCCCGGAGATTATGGCGTCTTCGGTGGCAACGCCGCTCGAGCGGCAATTCACCCAGATTCCGGGCGTCTCCCAGCTGACCTCGGTCAGTGTGTTGGGCCAGTCGATGATCACGATCCAGTTTGACCTCGACCGCAACATTGATGGCGCAGCTGGGGATGTTCTTGAAGCGATCAACGCCGCCGCAGGGCAGTTGCCCAAGAATCTTCCTTCGCCGCCGCAATATCAAAAAGTCAACCCTGCGGATATGCCGATCATCTTGCTGACTTTGCAGTCGGATACGTTGCCGATCACCGTGGTTGACGACTATGCGGAAAATGTCATTTCGACGCAGCTCTCCCAAATCAAAGGTGTCGGCCAAGTCTTTGTTGCCGGGCAGCAGAAGCCGGCGGTGCGGATCCAGGTGGATCCGGCAAAAGCGGCTGCGCGCGGTTTAACCCTGGAAGATGTCCGACAGGTCATCGTGCAAGCGACCGTCAACGCGCCGAAAGGCAGCGTGGACGGGTCCCGCCGTTCCTTCACCGTCTACGACAACGATCAGCTCCTTAACGCCGCGGATTGGGCCAATATCATTGTCGCAACGCACAACAGTGCCGTTGGCAAAGGGATCGTCCGCATTCGGGATATCGGCCGCGCCGTCGATGCGCCGCAAAATCGCGAGCTTGCGGCTTGGCAAAATAACCGGCGCGGAATCCTGCTTGCGGTGATGCGTCAGCCCGGTTCCAACGTCATTGATACAATCGAGCGGGTTAAGGCGAGGCTTGAGACACTGCGAGCGGCGCTTCCTCCTTCCATCCGTCTTACCGTCCTGGCCGATCGTACCCAAAACATCCGCGCCTCGGTTGCCGATGTGCAATTCTCGCTGATCCTCGCCGTCGTGCTGGTGGTGGGGGTGATCTTTGTGTTTCTGCGCACGTTTTGGGGCACCATCATCCCCGGCGTTGCCGTTCCGTTGGCCCTCATCGGCACCTTCGGCGTGATGTATCTCTTCGGTTATACGCTGGATAATTTCTCGCTCATGGGCCTTACCATTGCGGTCGGTTTCGTGGTGGACGACGCCATCGTGATGCTGGAAAATGTTCACCGCTATATCGAAGACGGCATGAAACCGATGGATGCTGCATTGAGAGGCGCGGGCGAAATCGGCTTCACCATCATTTCCATCAGTGCGTCCTTGATCGCGGTATTCATTCCGCTCTTTCTCATGAGCGGCTACACCGGGCGTCTCTTCCGAGAATTTGCCATGACCGTCTCGATTGCGGTTGCCGTCTCGGCGGTTGTTTCGCTCACGCTGACGCCGATGATGAGCGCGCGTTTCTTGCAGCCCGATACGGGCGGGCACGGGCGGCTCTACCGGGTCGGGGAGCAGGTTTTTGATGCGATGCTGCGGTTTTACGCGCGGACACTCGATATTGCACTGCGTTATCGGTTCATTACCCTGCTCAGTTTTTTGGTGACTGCCGCATTGACCATCTACCTTTACGTGGTGATCCCGAAGGGTTTCTTTCCCGAGCAAGACACCGGGATGATTATCGGCATGTCCGATGGTGCGCAGGACGTGTCGTTCGATGAGATGTACCGCCGCCAGGAAGAAGCAAACCGGGTCATTCTGGCAGACCCGAATGTGGACTCGTTTACCTCATATATCGGGGCGGGCATGGGCGGGCAGACCACGAACAACGGTCGCTTTTATATCAACCTCAAACCGTGGGGTCAGCGAAAGCTGACGGCGCAACAGGTGATCGAGGAGCTGCGGCCAAAGCTTGCCAAGGTGGAGGGAATGCGCGTCTTCTTGCAGGCGGCCCAGATCATCCGCGTCGGCGGCCGGCTGTCTCGCACAATGTATGAATATACGCTGCAAGATCCGAACTTGCAGGAACTGGATTACTGGGCTCCTCGAGTTCTCGAGAGGTTGCGAAAGCTGCCGATGCTGCGCGACGTCGCAACCGACCAGCAAATGGCGGGCACGCAGGTGGCTTTGCGGATCGATCGTGAAAAGGCCGCAAGTTTGGGCATTCAACCCCAGCAGGTCGACGACGTTCTTTACGACGCTTTCGGGCAGCGCGAAGTCACCCAATACTTCACTCAGGTGAACTCCTACTGGGTTATTCTGGAAGTGCCGCCGGAGCTTGAGGGCAAAGTCGGCACGCTGGATTGGCTTTATGTCCGTTCCGCAAACGGCTCTCTGGTTCCGCTATCCACCATCGCCAAGTGGGACACAAGCCGGCTCGTGCCACTTTCGGTGAGCCACCAGAATGTGTTTCCTGCCGTTACCATTTCGTTCAATCTGGCACCGGGAGCGGCTTTGAGCCAGGCGGTTGACGCCATCCAAAAGGCGACGCTCGAACTTGGAATGCCGGCAAGCGTGCAAGGATCTTTCCAAGGCACGGCGCAAACGTTTCAAGCTTCCTTAAAAAGCGAACCGTATCTCGTGTTAGCGACGCTGATTACGGTCTATATTATCCTCGGCATTTTGTATGAAAGCTATATTCTTCCGTTAACGATTCTTTCTACATTGCCGTCGGCCGGGGTGGGGGGCCTCTTGTTGCTGATGATGCTGGGCTATCCGCTGACGGTGGTGGCGATTATCGGTATCATCCTGCTCATCGGCATTGTTAAGAAAAACGGCATTATGATGGTGGATTTCGCCATCAGGGCGGAGCGTGTGGAGGGCAAGGAACCTTTGGCGGCCATTCGCCAAGCCTGCCTGTTGCGGTTTCGCCCGATCTTGATGACCACCATGGCCGCGATGCTCGGCGCCGTGCCGTTGATGCTGGCATCCGGCCCCGGTTCGGAGTTGCGGCAGCCCTTGGGCATTACCATGGTGGGCGGGCTCGCTTTGAGCCAGGTGCTCACGCTCTACACGACTCCGGTGATTTATCTTTATCTTGATCGCCTGCAGAACCGCTTGAGCGGCAAACGGGCGGCCCGTCTGCCGACATTGGTAAGCAAGCTGAGCGCCGAAGCCTCCGGGGATTAGCCGCAGATCATTTGCGGATCAGCTTTTTGTGGTCTGCGCCGTGAGGTCACGAACCTTGCTTTTGCCGGCGCACCCGTGCCTCTATGCAATCCCAAATCCGCGCGGCGGGATTGGTGCCGTCAAACCGAGCAATCTCCTGAATGCCGGTAGGCGAGGTGACGTTGATTTCGGTGAGATAATCTCCGATCACGTCGATGCCCACGAACACCAATCCCTGTTCGCGGAGCAGCGGCCCGATGCGCGCGCAAATCTCGCGGTCTCTGGGGCTTAACGTCGCTTTTTCCGCCCGCCCTCCTACGTGCAGATTGGCGCGTGCTTCCCCCGCGATAGGCACGCGGTTCACGGCGCCGATCGGCTCTCCATCCACCAGCACGATGCGCTTGTCGCCGCGGCGAACCGAAGGTTCGTAGCGTTGCGCCATTAACGGTTCGCGTGAGCGGGAAAAGTGCATTTCCAACAACGCCGGCAGATTTTCGTCGTCCGGTCGAATGCGAAACACGCCCGCCCCGCCGGCCCCATAAAGCGGTTTAATGACGATATCACCGTATCTTGCCCAAAATTCGCGGATCCGATCGGCATCCCAACTGATCAGCGTCGGCGGCATCAAATCGGGGAAATGCGTGACCAAAATTTTTTCCGGCGCATTGCGCACGGAACGCGGATCATTCACCACCAACGTGTTCGGATGGATCCGCTCCAAAAGATGGGTGGCGGTAATATAGGCAAGATCGAACGGAGGATCTTGCCGCATCAATACAACATCCATGCCCGCCAGATCTAAAATTTCCTCGGCGCCGAAGCTGTAATGATTGCCGCGTTCGCGCCGCACGACGCAAGGGTGCGCCCGCGCCGTGAGGCGCTCGCCTTCCAGCGTCAAGTAACGCACCTCGTAATGCCACAGCGCATGCCCACGGGCTTGGGCTTCAAGCATCAGAGCGAAAGTAGAGTCCGTGTCGATATTGATGGATCCCAGCGGATCCATCTGCACGGCGACGTTAAGAGGCGCCATCGGGATCCTTCGTCAATGTTCGATCGGTCTCCGTGCTTTGCTTTCGTTCGGCGTTTGCCACCCGCTACTCCGCCGCCGGCAAGGGAACGTAGATATCGCTTCCTTTTTCCACGAATTCCCGGCTCTTCTGCTCCATCCCCGCCAGCCGTTCTGCCTCTTTGCGCAAATCCTGCGTGATCTGCATCGAGCAGAACTTCGGTCCGCACATAGAGCAGAAATGCGCAACCTTATGCGCTTCTTTCGGCAGCGTTTCGTCGTGGAAGGCGCGTGCAGTCTCAGGGTCAAGCGAAAGATTGAACTGATCTTGCCAGCGGAAGTCGAAGCGCGCGCGCGAAAGCGCATCATCGCGCAACCGCGCCGCCGGGTGCCCCTTCGCCAAATCCGCCGCATGCGCGGCAATGCGATAGGCAATCACTCCCGCTTTCACATCATCGCGGTTGGGAAGCCCGAGATGCTCTTTCGGAGTAACATAACAAAGCATGGCGGTGCCGAACCAGCCGATCATCGCCGCGCCGATGGCGGAGGTGATGTGGTCATAACCCGGTGCGATATCCGTCGTAAGCGGGCCGAGCGTATAGAACGGCGCTTCATGGCACAGCTCAAGCTGCTTTTCCATGTTCGCCTTGATTTTGTGCATCGGGACATGTCCGGGGCCTTCGATCATCACCTGGCAGCCCTTCGCCCATGCGATCTTGGTAAGCTCTCCCAGCGTTTCGAGCTCGGCAAATTGCGCCGCATCGTTGGCATCGGCAATCGAACCGGGGCGCAAGCCATCGCCGAGCGAGAACGAAACATCGTAGCGGCGCATGATGTCGCAAATCTCGTCAAAGCGCTCGTACAGGAAGCTTTCCTTGTGATGCGCCAGGCACCAACGCGCCATAATGGAACCGCCGCGCGAGACAATCCCCGTCACCCGCTTCGCGGTCAGCGGCACATACGCCAAACGCACGCCGGCGTGGATGGTGAAATAATCCACTCCCTGCTCGGCCTGCTCAATCAAGGTATCCTTGAAGACTTCCCAATCGAGCTTGACCGGGTCGCCCCCCACTTTCTCCAAGGCCTGATAAATCGGCACGGTGCCGATGGGCACCGGTGCGTTGCGCAGAATCCAATCACGAATGTTATGAATGTTGCGCCCCGTGGAGAGATCCATCACGGTATCCGCTCCCCATCGGATCGCCCAAACCATCTTCTCCACTTCCTCCGCCGCAGAGGAAGTCACCGCGGAATTACCGATATTGGCGTTGATCTTCACCAGAAAATTGCGGCCGATGATCACCGGCTCCAGTTCCGGATGATTGATGTTCGCCGGGATAATGGCGCGCCCTGCCGCGACTTCCGCGCGCACGAATTCCGGCGTGATGAACGGCGGGATGGAGGCGCCGAAATCCTCGCCGTCCGCGCGGCGCTCGAGCGCCCCTTCCAACATCTTTTCACGACACAGATTTTCCCGGTGCGCGACATAGATCATCTCTTCGGTGATGATGCCGGCCTGCGCAAACTCAAGCTGGGTCACAAGCTGGCCGGGCTTTCCGGCATAAACCGGGTGTGGCGCAGGGCAAGGCGGAACCGCGCGATCCGTGGGCAGATTGCCGTTATCCTCCGGGCGAACCGGGCGAGGATCGACGCGCTCAAAATTACGCTTTGCCAGCCAGGCGGCGCGCACGGGCGGCAACCCTTGCGCCAAATCGATTTGTATGGCGGGATCGGTATAAGGGCCGGAGGTGTCGTAAAGCCGCACCTCCGCTTCCCCCGCTTCCGGGGCCAATGTGACTTCACGGAAGGGAACCCGCAGGTCCGGCCGACCGGGTGGGCTCGAATAGGATTTGCGAGAGCCGGCAATCGGGCCGGTGGTCACCACGGCGGGTTTTGCTTGAACGTTCATGAACGCCTCCTTGGCCACGCGGGCATTACCGGCGGGTAGAGCAAGGAGGAAGCGTCTTCGGCTGCTGCATCCCGTCCCTCCGCCGGCATAACCCGGATCAGGTTCCTCAGGCGCGCTCCGCATGTGCGTTGCCGCGCCCCGCAGGGTCACCGCGTTGCCGCCTCAGCGGCCGACGGTATCTCAGCCCCCTATCGGGGCTCCCCTCGGATGTGCAGAAGGTCGTGCTTTATGCCCCGCCTGTCAAGCCACCGCACAAACCAAAGGCCGCGCACGCACGGTCAGCGACGTGCCAGCATCGGCCCGAGCGGACGGCCGCCGAAGATATGAAGATGAAAATGCGGCACTTCTTGATGCGCATGATGCCCGACATTGCTCAAGATCCGATAGCCGTCGGGTTCAAGCCCGAGCGCCTTAGCCGCCGCTCCCGCGGCACGAAAGAACCCGGCAATTTCCTTTTCGCTTGCTTGCTGCGTAAAATCGGCAAACGAGATATATCTGCCTTTGGGAATCACCAAGACATGAACCGGCGCCTGCGGGTTGATGTCGTGAAAGGCAAGCGCAAACTCGTCTTCATAGACTTTTTTGCAAGGAATTTCTCCGCGCAAGATGCGCGCGAAGACATTTTGGTCATCATAGTGATCGGACCCGCCGGTCGGCATGTTTTTCGTTCTCCTCTTTGTTCAGGGTAATTTTTTCATCTCCCCACTTTCGGAGGCAGGAAAAGAGGCGGCGCGCATGGCTTTTTCGACAATGCCGCTGGTTCCTTTCCTGCGCTTCAGCTCCGCCCATACCTCCTCGGCGCGCACGCCCACGCTCACCCAGAGCACAATCAGGTGATACAACACATCGGCGCTTTCCGAAATCAAGGCGGCACGATTGCCGCTGACCGCCTCAATCACGCACTCCACCGCTTCCTCGCCGAATTTTTGCGCGACCTTTGCCGCGCCGCGCGCCAACAAACGCGCGGAATGGCTCACCGCGGGGTCGGCGTCTCGGCGGCTTGTCACCACCTCGAAAAGTTGGTCCAAAATAGCGCCACTCAAGGCGGGCGGAGCAGCCGCCGTTTCGGCTTGCGCTTCCCCTCCGATGACTTGGCCCGGATGGGCTGCATATTTCGCCGGCTTGGCGTGCTTTTTTAAAACCTTTTTGATCTTTTTGATGGTTTTGACCGTCTTTGCCATTGCCAGTTCTTTCAGGCCGCTCTGTGAACACGGCGCACAGGCAAGCCTGCCTCGGCCAAAGCTTTTTTCACGGCGTCAATGCGAAACACACCGAAATGAAAAACGCTGGCCGCAAGCAGGCCGGTCGCGCCGGCCCGTGCCCCTTCGATAAAATGTGCGAGTTTCCCAACCCCTCCCGAGGCAATCACCGGCACGGAGACCGCCGCACACACCTTTTCCAAAAGCGGCAGATCGAAGCCCTCGCCGGTGCCGTCGCGATCCATGCTGGTCAGCAAAATTTCGCCGGCGCCAAGTTCGGCCACTTGCCGGCACCAGCGGATGGCATCAAGCCCGGTGGCACGGCGGCCGCCATGGGTAAACACTTCCCACCGATCGGGGCCGGTTTGTTTGGCATCGACCGCAACAACCACGCATTGGCTGCCGAACTTCTCCGCCGCTTGGCGTATCAAGTCCGGGTTGGCCACGGCCGCGGAGTTGATGCTGCATTTATCGGCGCCGGCAAGCAGCAGCCTCCGCATATCGGCAATGCTGCGGATCCCGCCCCCGACGGTAAACGGCAGAAAAATCCGCGCGGCCGTGCGGGCAACGACATCCACCATCGTGTCGCGGTTTTCGTGACTTGCGGTGATGTCTAGGAAAGTCAGCTCATCGGCGCCCTCGGCGTCGTAAAGCACGGCCTGTTCCACGGGATCCCCGGCATCACGCAGCGAAACAAAGTTAACCCCCTTCACCACGCGGCCGTCTTTCACATCCAAGCAAGGGATAATGCGCAGTTTCAACACACTTTCGGACTCCCCGGAACAATCCCTAGCGAGAGGTGACACGCAACGCATCCTCAAGTCGGATCCGTCCCTCGTAAAGCGCGCGGCCGACAATCACCCCTTCGATGTTTCCGGCCTCCTCTTTTTGCGCAGCTTTGCGCAAGGCGCGAAGGTCGTCCAAGCTCTTCACGCCGCCGCTCGCGATCACCGCAATCGAGAGCTGCGAAGCCAGAGCTTGCGTCTGCTCGATGTTAAGTCCTTCCAGCATGCCGTCGCGGGCGATGTCGGTATAGATCACCGCGGCGGCTCCTTCCGCTTCGGCACGCTTTGCCAAGTCGAGCGGCGTTATCGTAGAGCTTTCCGTCCAGCCTTCCGTGGCGACAAAACCGTTCCGCGCATCGATCCCCACCGCGATGCGGCCGGGAAAAGCCCGGCATGCTTCGGCGACAAGCGTTGGGTTCTTTACGGCGGCGCTTCCCAGCACAATCCGTTGCACCCCGGCGGCGAGCCAGCGTTCCACTGCGGCCATGTTGCGAATCCCGCCGCCCAGCTGCACCGGAATTCGCACGGCTTGCAAAATAGCTCTGACGGCTGCCTCATTCACCGAGCGGCCGGCCACGGCGCCGTTGAGATCCACCACATGCAGCCACCGACACCCGCCCGCTTGCCAAGCCTCGGCCTGGGCTGCCGGGTCTTCCGCGTAGACGGTTGCCGCGTTCATGGCACCTTGACGAAGGCGGACGCAACGTCCGTCTCGCAAGTCGATCGCGGGATAGAGCGTAAGGGACTTCAAGGCGTAATGCGGCTGCTCGGCTGCAGCAATTTGTAATAATAAAACCCTCGCAATGTCTTGCCTCCAACACGCGCATAATGGGGATGAATCCCCCATCGGATATACCCGAGCGATTCATAAACGTGAATGGCCGCTTCCTGAGTTTCCCGCACATCCAAGTTCAAGACATGAAAGCCCATCGCTCGCGCGGCTTCCTCAACGCGCAATGTCAGCAAGCGCGCAAGCCCGTGCCCGCGCGCGTAAGGCGCAATGAAGCTATGCATCAGCGTTGCTGCAAAAGCCTGCGCTTCGTTGTTGCGTGGCGCACGAACAAGCTGTGCGGATCCCACCACCACGCCGTCCAGCCGCGCAATAAACAGATCCCGTTCGGGCACCAGCAGCACGCCTCGGAAATAGCGTTCGAGCGCGGCCTGCCCGGGCGGGTGAACCCACCCGAAACCGCCGCCCTCAATAATGGCGGAGTTCGCTGCTTCGCAGAGAGCGGCGAGATCCTCATCGGAAAGGGTATCGGCGCGTTCCACCGCGCGCGTGAGAGGAGCAGAAGAGGTGTCTGGCACGGGCGTTACGGGCTCCACTGCAAAAAGTTTTGCAGAATGCGCAAACCGACTTCTTGGCTCTTTTCGACGTGAAACTGCGTCCCGGCGCGGTTACCGGCGGCCACCATGGCAATCACCGCGCCGCCATAATCCGTATAGGCCAAAACTTGGTCTTTTTCGGCGTTTTTCAACGCGTAGCTATGCACGAAATAGGCATGATCGCCGGGCCTGAGCCCGTTTAACAACGGATGCCTGCCCGGTTCGAAAAGCAGCTCATTCCAGCCCATATGCGGCAGGCGTAGGCCCGGCCCTTCAAGGCGCGCAATCTCACCGGAGATCCATCCGAAGCCCGGCGTTATCCTGTGTTCCAGTCCGCGCTCGGCCATCAATTGCATGCCCACGCAAATGCCCAAGAACGGAGCGCCCTGCTCGGTGCGTTCGGCAATGGCTTCCCAAAGACCGGAAATGGCGCGAATCCCTTCCGCGCAGTCGGCAAAAGCGCCTTGGCCAGGAAGCACAATCCGGTCGGCGTTCAGCACCGCTTCGGGCGCCGCGCTCACCTCCACCGTGACGGAGAGATCCGCCCGTTCCGCGGCAACCGCAAGAGCCCGCGCCGCCGATGCGAGGTTTCCGCTTCCGTAGTCGACCACAACCACTTTCATCGCAGTGCGGATGCCGCCAATTCCGGCCGAGCGGCGAGAAGTCGGCCATAAGCGGCTTCATCGTCGCGTGCTGCCAAGATGTGTGCCAGGTAATACCCCCGCAATCGCAGGTTCCACTCTCGGAGCTCTTGGCCGAAGAGACCATAAAGCCAAGCCAAACCCACGGCCGCTAATAACCGGAAAGCCGGGGGTGTGAGCGCCGCGACCAGCACGTTCACGGCAACACCGAAAAGGCCGGCAATCCACGCCCCATGCACAAAAAACCAGATCGGCCCAAAGATGGCTGCCCACCAGCTAAAACCCTGATGCACCAATACCGGCGGGCGAGAGGGGTGCAAATACGCAGCGTAGAACCTCACAACACCCCCTTCGTTGAGGGTACGTCTCCTCCACGGCGCGGATCAAACTCCACCGCGGCACACAATGCCCGCGCCGCAGCCTTGAAGCACGCTTCCGCGACGTGGTGGGTATTACGCCCAGCATATTGTGTCAAATGCAGCGTGAACAAACCGTTTGTGGCCAGGGCGCGAAAAAATTCTTCAAAGAGCTCGGTATCCATCTCGCCGATTCGCGGTTGGCCGAACTGCACCGCCCA
>JAIMBF010000062.1 GCA_023511585.1 Terriglobia bacterium | reverse complement strand
GGATCCCCATGGATCACGCCGTAACGGTAAAACGGCACGTACCAGGCGCGAAACAATGCCTCGGCAACCCGGTTGCGCTCCTCAAGCGGCGGATCCTCTTTCAGCCTTTGCAGCAACGGGCGGCCGTCTAGCCATGTCATGGTCAAAAGCCGGCGCGTGCAATATCCCTCAATCGGGCGCGGCACGTGAATCATCGGCTCGTTTGCCAACATCAACCCGTAAAGCCGCATGTGCGCCGCCTCGCGCAAATAATCGAGCTCTTCGCGCAAGCGCTCGGCCAGCTCCTGATAAACCTCATCCTGCTGGATGGCATTATCCATGCGGTGATAAATCGCCATGGCCAGGCGCAGCTGACGCAAATCCGCTTCCACCGTGCTCGCCATGTCCGGGTATTGCAATTTGCAGGCCACCTCGGTGCCGTCAAGCAAACGCGCTCGATGCACTTGGCCGAGGCTGGCGGCCGCCGCCGCCGTCGGGCTGAATTCCGCAAACCGCGCTTGCCAGTCGGGGCCAAGCTCCGAGCTCATGCGCCGGCGCACAAAAGACCAGCCCATGGGCGGCGCGTTGGCCTGCAATTCCGCCAGCTCCGCGGCGTATTCGGCGGGCAGCGCATCGGGAACGGTAGAGAGAAATTGCGCCACTTTCATCAGCGGGCCTTTGAGCCCGCCGAGGACGGATTTCAAATCCGCGGCATGGCTTGCGCGATTGGTGCGCAAGCCGAAAACCCGCTCTCCGGCAACGCGCGCGGCAATGCCGCCCACCGCCCCGGATGTGCGCGCAATACGGACAAGTTCACCGAAAAACGAGGCGCGGCCCTCTTCGCTTTCCACCCCGCTCATGACGCCTCCGCCCCTTCAAGCTCGTCGATGAAGCCGGCAATAACATCAAGCCCCATCTTCCAAAACTTCGGATCAGCCGCATCCAAACCGAACGGCGCCAGCAGCTCTTTGTGCCGCTTGGTGCCGCCGGCGCGCAGCATGGCCAGATATTTTTCCGCAAATCCGGGGTGGCCTTGGCGATAGAGCGAATAGAGCGCGTTCACCAAACAATCGCCGAACGCGTAGGCATAAACGTAAAACGGCGAATGGATAAAATGCGGAATATATGCCCAGAAAACGGCATATTCCGGCGTGAACTCGAAGGCCGGGCCAAGGCTTTCGCGTTGTGTTTTCAACCAGAGCTCGCCGATCTCTTCGGGCAACAATTCGCTCGCGCGGCGCCCTTCATGCAGCCAGGTTTCAAAGCGGTAGAAAGCGATCTGACGCACCACCGTGTTCAGCATATCTTCCACTTTCCCCGCCAGCATCACCCGCCGCCGCTCGGGATCCTTCTCCGCATCCAGCAAGGCGCGGAAGGTGAGCATTTCCCCGAAGACGCTCGCGGTTTCGGCCAGAGTGAGCGGCGTTGACGCGCGCAAATATCCTTGCTCCGCGGCCAATGTTTGGTGCACGGCATGGCCGAGCTCATGCGCAAGCGTCATCACATCGCGCACCCGTGCGTGATAATTCAACAGCACATAAGGGTGCGCCGAAGGCACGGTGGGGTGCGCAAATGCTCCCGAGGCCTTGCCGGGGCGTAGAGCGGCATCGATCCAGGGCCGGGTAAAGAAGCGCTCGGCGATCTCCGCCATCACCGGGGAAAATCGCGCATAGGCGGAAAGCACCTGCTCTTTCGCCTCTTGCCAGGAAATGTGCCGATCTTCTTGCGCGGAAAGCGGCGCGTTCCGATCCCAATGCTGAAGCTTGGGCAAACCCAGCCATTTCGCCTTCAGCGCGTAATAACGGTGCGAAAGCCGTCCGTAATCGGCGGCAACGGCTTCGGCCAGCGCATCCACAACCTCATCTTCCACCACATTGGAAAGATTGCGATAGCTCACCGGCCGGGAGTAGCGCCGCCAGGTATCAACAATGTGCTTGTCCTTGGCAAGCGTGTTGATAATCAGCGAAAAAAGCCGAATATGGCGTTGAAAGGTCTCGCCGATGGCACGCCCGGCCGCTTCGCGCACCGCGCGCTCGGGGTGGGAGAGCCGATCCAAAGCAAGGCTTAATGTGAGTTCTTCTCCCGCAACGGGAATGCGCAAACCGGCAATCGTTTCGTCGAACAGGCGCATCCAGCTCAAGGGGCCGGTCACCTCTTTTTCGTGCAAAAGCCGCTCTAACTCCTCCGAAAGCAAATGCGGACGAAAGAGCCGCACATCCCTCAGCCACGGTTGCCAGGCCGCCAGCGCAGGGTGCGCAAGCTTCGCGGCAAGCGCCGCATCGTCCAGCTGATTGAGCTCCAAGGTAAAAAACAGCAACCGGCTGCTGATCGCGGTCGTCCGCTCGGTAATCGTCTGATAAAATCGGCCGTAGAGGGGGTTGGTCGAATCGCTCGCGAACAGCAATTGCGCATACGAGGAAAGCCGCGCCAGCCGCTCTTCGATTCGTTCATATTCGGCAATCGCCGCGGCGAGTTCCTCCGGCCCAAGCGCGGCGAGATGTCCAGCATAGGTGTCTGCAAAGGCTTTGGCGGAAGCCTCCGCCCGCTCAAGATCGGCCGTGATTTCCGGGCTTTCCGGGCCGGCATAGAGGTCGGTCAAATCCCACTGGGGCAGCGGCTCTGCGGCGGCGGCCTGCCCTTCCGGAGCACGAAGGGGCAACCGCGAGAAATTCTGCATCGGGCAAACCTCGTCTTCAAGAAAAGCGCTTCGTGCATGTAAGCGGTAGGCAAGCCGGCGGAAAGAGCACGGCGCCGTCTCCGTCCGTTTTGGCCGCCATCGCCGCCCCGAAGCAAGCCCGTTTTACATCCCGAGCGCCCGGCGATAGACCTCCAGCAAGGTTTCCTGCTCTTCCACTTCCCGCGGCTCTTGCCGGCGCAGACGGATCAGCTGCCGGAGCACTTTCACATCAAAGCCGGCGGACTTCGCCTCCACGTAGATGTCTTTGATATCGTTGCCGAGGGCTTTGCGCTCCTCTTCCAGCCGCTCGATCCGCTCGACGATGCTGCGCAGCCGCTCGGCGGCAATCCCGCCGGTTTCGCTCACTTTGCCATGCTTTTCGGTTGCATCCAGCGCCATTCGCTCGGCCCTCCTTCCCATGATCGGGAGCGCGGGCATAGCGAGTGCGCTCGGGTGGCGTCAATGACCCGGATGCGCCTTCTCGAAAGCCGCCTTTTGTTCGGGCGTTGCCTCTTTCTGGTAGCGCGCGCGCCATTCCGCATACGGCATTCCGTAAATAATCTCGCGGGCCTCCGAATCGGAAAGCGCAAGGCCTTTCGCCTCCGCCGCCTCCCGATACCAGCGGGAAAGGCAGTTGCGGCAAAACCCGGCCAGATTCATCAAATCGATATTCTGCACATCGGTCCGTTCGCGCAGATGTTGCACAAGCCGCCGAAACGCCGCGGCCTCAAGCTCGGTTCGGATTTGCGGGTCGATCGTGGGCGCAGCCATCGGTTTTCTCCTTAATTCCTGATTCCCGTCCCTCTCGGCAAAGCTTTACATGGCGCAGCCTTGCCCTTTTCGCCATACTTTACCGAGAATACCCCTTTGAGGAACGCATCATGGCATGGGATGACCTGCGTGCGCGGAGCCTGCTTCGCGCGATGTTTGATGGCGCCGTCGCCAGCGCGAACCCGCGCCAAATCTTGGCCCGCTACCTGCCCCCCAAACCCAAAGGCCGTGTGGTGGTCGTCGGGGCCGGCAAATCCGCCGCGGTCATGGCGGCGGCGGTGGAAGAAGCCTGGCCGGATGTGCACCTGGAGGGTGTGGTGGTCACCCGCTACGGCCATGCGGTGCCGACAAAGCGGATTCGGGTCTTGGAAGCCGGCCACCCGGTGCCCGATGCCCAAAGCGAGAATGCGGCGCGGCAAATTCTTGCCGCGGTGCGGGGGCTCTCCCCCGAGGATCTCGTGCTCGCGCTGATCTCCGGCGGCGGCTCGGCGCTGATGGCCCTGCCCGCCCCCGGGCTGACGCTGGCCGACAAGCAGGCGGTCAACCGCGCCTTGCTGGCCTCTGGTGCGACCATCACGGAGATGAACACGGTGCGCAAGCACCTCTCCGCCATCAAGGGCGGAAGGCTCGCCGCGGCCGCCGCCCCGGCACGTTTGCTCTCGCTCGCGATCAGCGATGTCCCCGGCGATGATCCGGCGGTCATCGCCTCCGGCCCCACGGTGCCCGACCCAACCACTTTTGCCGAGGCGCGCGCGATCCTTGCCCGATACGGCATCACCCCGCCCCCGGCAGTGGCGGCGCATCTTGCTGCCGCGCAAGATGAGACGCCGAAGCCCGGCAGCCTTCCGCACGCGGAGTTTCGTTTGATTGCAACCCCGATGATGGCGCTTGCCGCAGCCGCGGAAAAAGCGCGCGCGGAAGGCCTCATTCCGCTCATTTTGGGTGATGCCCTGGAAGGCGAGGCGCGCGAGATGGGCATCGTTTTCGCAGGCATCGCGCAGTGCGTGCGCCGCCATGGCCACCCCCTCGCGCCGCCGGCGGTCCTGCTTTCGGGCGGCGAAACCACGGTGAGCATCGGCAGCGGGCCCGCCGGGCGCGGCGGGCGCAACACGGAATTTCTTTTAAGCCTGGCGATCGCGCTGGCCGAGGCGCCCGCCATCTGGGCCATAGCGGGCGATACCGACGGGATCGACGGCACCGACGATGCCGCGGGTGCCGTCATCACCCCCGACACGCTCGCCCGCGCCCGCGCGCTCGGGTTGGATCCCCGCGCCTTCCTCACCCGCCATGACAGTTATACGGTGTTTCAGGCGTTGGATGACTTGATCCGCACGGGCCCCACCCTCACCAACGTCAACGACATGCGCGCTATTCTGATAGCTTAATCCAAGTGAGGATGTTGGCATGAGCACGCGTATCCGGATGCGCCGACGCCGGCATACAAAAATTGTGGCGACCATCGGGCCCGCGAGCTCTTCGCCGGAAATGTTGACGCGGCTTTTTCACGGCGGGGCGGATGTCTTCCGCCTCAATTTTTCCCACGGCACCCATGCCGAGCACGCCCAGCGCATCGCAATCATCCGCCAAATCGAAGAACGGGAAGGCCGCCCCATCGGCATTTTGGCCGACATGCAAGGCCCGAAACTCCGGGTTGGTCAGTTCCGCGGCGGGCGGGCGCATTTGCAAACGGGGCAAATCTTCCGGCTCGACCTCAACCCCACGCCGGGCGATGCGCGGCGGGTGAACCTGCCGCATCCGGAAATTATCCGGGCTGCGGGAATCGGCACCACTTTGCTGATCGATGACGGCAAGCTCCGGCTGCGCGTGGTGCGCCAACGCGATGACCATTTGGAAGCCGAGGTTCTGGTCGGCGGGCCGATTTCCGACCACAAAGGCGTCAATGTTCCGGACGTGGTTTTGCCGATTCCGGCGCTGACGGAGAAAGATCGACAGGATATCGCCTTCGCCTTGGAGCACGGCGTCGATTACATCGGCCTTTCCTTTGTCCAGCGCCCCGAGGATGTGGCAGAGGCAAAAACCCTCATCAACGGCCATGCCTGGGTCGTTACCAAGCTGGAAAAGCCGCAGGCCTTGGAGAATCTGGATGCGATCCTCGCGCTCTCCGAGGCGGTGATGGTGGCGCGGGGCGATCTCGGCGTGGAATTGCCGCCGGAAGAAGTGCCGCTTGCGCAAAAACGCATCGTGCGTGCCGCGCGTCAGCGCGGCCGGCCCGTGGTGGTCGCCACGCAAATGTTGGAGAGCATGATCAATTCCCCCTCGCCGACCCGTGCGGAAGCCTCCGATGTCGCCACCGCCGTTTTCGATGGCGCCGATGCCGTCATGCTCTCCGCCGAAACCGCGGCCGGGCAATACCCGTATGAGGCGGTGAACATGATGGACCGTATCATCGCACGCGTTGAGCAAGATCCCGGCTGGCGCGCGCTGATGGACGCCTCCCGCCCGGAACCGGAACGCTCCTCCGCCGATGCCATTTGCGCGGCCGCGCGGCAGGTCACGCATGTGATCGGCGCGCAGGCGATTGCGGCGTTCACCTCTTCGGGATCGACCGCGCTCCGAATGGCGCGCGAACGGCCGGAAGGCCCGGTGATCGGCCTCACCACCGAGGCCGCGGTGGCGCGCCGGCTCGCCTTGGTCTGGGGCGTGCATGCGGTAGTGACGCAGCCCACCCATTCGATGTCGGAGACCGTTGCGCGCGCCTTGCGCGTGGCGCATCAGGAGCGCTTCGCCAACGCGGGCGATGAAATCGTCGTGGTTGCGGGGATTCCGTTCGGCCAGGCGGGCACCACCAATGCCTTGCGGGTGGCGCGGGTGAAATAGAAGCTCAGTTCGCCGGGAGCAGAACCGCCGCTTGAAGCTTCGCTCGGCAAAGAAGTCTTCTTAACCTCCCTCGCCGAGCGAAAACCCCTTCCTCCCCAAACCTGGCGGTTGTTTTTGCCGAAAAGGCTTTGCCTCTCTTCTGCGGCCTCGGTAGGGCCGGAGATTTATTGGCACGACTCGCGAGCTTTGTCATTAAGAAAACTTCGGTTTAACGACAAAATCATAAAAAAACTATTGTGCTATGCAACATTTTGGACCATCGCATAACCCGATCTCCTCGGAAAACCCGCTTCCGATCGCCCGCGCATCCGGCTAGGGTAGGGGTGCCGGATGCCCTTTTCGAAATTGGATCTTTGTTCCGATGCGTCTTTCCCGCTCCCTGATTCCCACGCTCAAGGAAAACCCAGCAGATGCCCAGATCGTCTCGCACCGGCTGATGCTCCGGGCCGGGCTCGTGCGGCAAACCTCGGCCGGCATTTATGCCTGGTTGCCGGCCGGTTTTCGCGTCTTGCAAAAAATCGCGCAGATCGTGCGGGAAGAGCAGGATGCCGTCGGCGCGCAGGAGCTGCTGATGCCCACGATCCAGCCGGCGGAACTCTGGCGCGAAAGCGGGCGTTACGATTCTTACGGCAAAGAAATGCTGCGCATTCGCGACCGGCACGACCGCGAGCTCCTCTACGGGCCCACCAATGAGGAGATGATCACCGACCTCTT
Organism: Terriglobia bacterium; assembly: GCA_023511585.1. Lineage (GTDB taxonomy): Bacteria > Pseudomonadota > Alphaproteobacteria > Acetobacterales > Acetobacteraceae > JAIMBF01. The sequence continues at coordinate 11,180 of JAIMBF010000062.1, read as the reverse complement.
CCGCCAATCGGTGCGCTCGTATCGGGAGCTCCCGCAGATCGTCTATCATATTCAGTGGAAGTTTCGCGATGAGGTGCGGCCCCGCTTCGGGGTGATGCGCGGGCGCGAATTCCTGATGAAAGACGCCTATAGTTTCGATCTGGATTACGCCGGCGCGTTGCGCAGCTATCGGCAGATGATGCTGGCCTACATGCGCACCTTTCAACGGATGGGCTTAAAAGCCATCCCGATGCAGGCGGAAACCGGGCCGATCGGCGGCGATCTCAGCCACGAATTCATTATCCTGGCCCCGACCGGGGAAAGCCAGGTCTTCTACGATGCCGCTTTTGAAGACATCGACTATTCGGCAAGCAATTTCGACCACACCCAAGATGCCGACCTTGCCCGCTTTGCCGCCTTGATGACCACGCACTATGCCGCCACCGACGAGAAACACGACCCGGACGTCTTTGCCTCCGTCCCGCGCGAGCGGCGCCGCGAGGGGCGGGGAATCGAAGTCGGCCATATTTTCTATTTCGGCACCAAGTACAGCAAGCCGATGAATTTCACCATCGCCATGCCCGACGGAAAACTCATTCATCCGGAAATGGGAAGCTACGGCATCGGCGTGAGCAGGCTGGTCGGCGCCATTATCGAGGCCTCGCACGATGATCACGGCATTATCTGGCCGGATGTGGTCGCTCCGTTTAAGGCTGCGATTTTAAACCTCAAGCCCGAGGATGCCGCTTGCACCGAACTTTGCGAAAAATGCTATGCCGCGCTTGGCAACGAGGCACTCTATGACGATCGGCTGGAACGCCCGGGCGTGAAATTCGCGGATGCCGATCTGATGGGCCATCCGTGGCAGATCATCGTCGGGCCGCGCGCGGCGGCGCAAGGCATGGTAGAACTCAAGCGCCGCGCCGGCGGCGAGCGGCATGAGCTGTCGCTGCAATCCGCGCTGGAAAAACTCGCTGCGCATGCGTAAGAAGCGGCGGCATCAACACAGGCGGCCCAAAGCCAAGGGCGCCTTCCGCAGCAACGATCATCGGGATCGGTATCGGTAGAATGTTTAACGCTTTCGAACGCGCGGTCGCCGGCCGGTATTTGCGGGCGCGACGGGGTGAACGCTTCGTTTCCATTATCGCGGGCTTTTCCTTGATCGGCATCGCGCTCGGGGTGGCGACGCTGATCATCGTCATGAGCGTGATGGGCGGATTCAAAGTGGATTTGCTCAACCGTATTTTGGGCCTCAACGGCCATCTCGGCATTTTTGCCGAAGGCACGTCGCTGCGCGATTATGAACCACTGGTTTCGCGCATCCGCAAAATCCCGAACGTCGTTTCCGCCGTGCCCGTGGTGGACGGACAGGCGCTTTTCACCGTTGAGGAAGGCGGCGGCGTCGGCGGCCTCGTGCGCGGCATACGCCCGCAGGATCTGCGCGCGCTCCATGCGGTCAGCGATCACATCCGCGGCGGCTCTTTGCAGAACTTTGAAGGCGATGACGCCATTGCCGTCGGCGTGGGTCTTGCCAACCATCTCGGCCTTGCGATCGGTAGCAATCTCACGCTGATTTCCCCGCAAGGCGCGGCCACCGCGTTCGGCACCGTTCCCCGCGTGCGGGCCTATCGCGTCGTTGCGATCTTCCAAGTCGGCATGAATGAATACGACAGCAACTACGTTTTTCTGCCGCTCCATGCCGCGCAGGTGTTTTTTCAACAGAAAGACGCCATTACGCAAATCGAGGTCAGGGTTGCGGATCCGCTGCGGGTTGCGGAAGTCACCGCGGCCATCCGCGAAAAACTCGGGGATCTGCCGGTTCGCATCATCGATTGGCAGCACAGCAACGATAGTTTCTTTGCCGCGGTCCAGGTAGAACAGAACGTGATGTTCCTGATTCTCACGCTCATTATCCTTGTTGCCGCCTTCAATGTGGTTTCGTCCCTGATCATGATGGTCAAGGATAAAACCAAAGATATCGCGGTGCTGCGCACTATCGGCGCGGCACGCGGCGCCATTATGCGCATTTTCTTTATGTGCGGCGCCTCCGTGGGCGTGGCAGGCACGCTGATCGGAACCGTCATCGGCATTGTCTTCTGCCGCAATATCCAAAGCATCCAGCATTGGGTCGAAGCCGCAACGGGCACGCAGGTTTTCAACCCGGAGGTCTATTACCTCACCCATTTGCCGGCGCGGCTGGATTGGCATGAAGTTCTGCAAATCATCCTCATGGCGCTCGGTCTTTCTTTCATCGCAACGCTTTACCCGAGCTGGCGCGCCGCACGGACCGATCCGGTGGAAGCACTCCGGCATGAATGAACCGCTGCGGCTGGAAAGGATCTGGCGCGTCTATCGCACCGAGGCCGGCGAGCTGCCAGTGTTGTGCGGGGCGGACCTTTGCTTGCGCGAAGGCGAAATCGTCGCCCTTGTCGGCCCCTCCGGCAGCGGCAAATCCACGCTTTTGCACCTCGCGGGCCTTTTGGAAAAGCCCGACGGCGGCAATGTTTATGTCAACGGCCGCGACGCCGCCGCGCTTTCCGATGATGAACGCACCGCGATCCGACGCAACGAAATCGGCTTTGTCTATCAGTTCCATCATTTGCTTGCCGAGTTCACCGCGCTGGAAAACGTGATGTTGCCGCAAATGGCGGCAGGCCGCCCGCGCCGCGAGGCCAAAGCAAGAGCCGCACAACTCTTAAGCATGCTCGGCCTGTCCGAACGGTTGCACCATCTTCCCGGCAAACTTTCCGGCGGGGAACAACAACGGGTCGCCATTGCGCGCGCCTTGGCCAACGCGCCGGCGGTTTTGTTAGCGGATGAGCCGACCGGCAATCTCGACGTACATACCGCCGATGTCGTCTTTGAAGCGCTGTTGGGCATCGTGCGCGCGCAAGGCGTTGCCGCGCTGATCGCAACACACAATCCGGCACTCGCGCAGAGAATGGATCGACGCGTCACGCTGATCGAAGGCAAGATCGAGGAGTTTTAGCCCATGCCGCATGCGCGCTTCGTGCATCTTCGTGTGCATTCGGCGTACTCGTTGAGCGAGGGGGCCATCAAGGCCGATAAAATCCCCGCGCTCGCACGCGCGGCCAATATGCCGGCGGTGGCCATCACCGATAGCGGGAATCTCTTCGGCGCCTTGGAATTCAGCCAAGCTTGCGCCAATCAAGGGGTGCAGCCGATCTTGGGCTGCCAAATCGCGCTCACGCGTCAGGATAACCCGCGCCTACCGCCCGATCCCCTCGTGTTGCTTGCGCAAAACGAACAGGGATTTGCCAATCTGCAGCGGCTTTCCTCGCTCGGTTTCCTCAACACGGAAGCGGGCCTGAAACCGCAGATCGGCCTTGATACGCTTGCGGAATATGCCGACGGCTTGATTTTGCTCACCGGCGGTCCCTCCGGCCCGCTCGGCCGCCTGCTGGCCGAAGGCCAAAAGGCGGAAGCCGAACGGCTGTTTGCGGCGCTTTGCGAACGCTTTGCCGATCGCACCGTTATGGAGTTGCAACGCCACGGGCTTGCCGCCGAACGCGCCGTGGAACCGGCTTTGATCGCGCTTGCCGATGCTGCCGGCGTTCCCCTTGTTGCGACCAACGATTGTTATTTCGCTTCTCCTGCGATGTATGAGGCGCATGATGCGCTGCTCTGTATCGCCGAAGGCAAGCTGCTTTCGGATCCCGATCGCCGCCGCGTCACCCCGGAGCATTGGTTCAAACCGGAAGAGGCGATGCGTGCCGCTTTTGCCGATTTGCCGGAAGCGTGCGACAACACTCTTGCCATCGCCAAACGCTGCGCCGTGATGGCGGAGCCGCGCAAGCCGGTCTTGCCCGCATCGCCCAAAGTCCGGCCAGGGGAGAGCGAGGAAGAAACGCTGCGGAAAATGGCGCGGGAGGGGCTTGCGCTCCGGCTGCGCGCCGTCGGCATCCAAGGCGAAGACGAAGCACGCTATCGCGAAAGGCTGGAGTATGAGCTCGGTGTCATTGCGCGGATGGGGTTTGCCGGCTATTTTTTGATTGTTTCGGATTTTATTCAATGGGCCAAATCCCAAGGCATTGCGGTCGGGCCCGGCCGCGGTTCCGGCGCGGGTTCCTTGGTGGCATGGGCGCTCCGCATTACCGATTTGGATCCTTTGCGTTTTAATTTGCTGTTTGAGCGGTTTTTGAATCCGGAACGCATTTCCATGCCGGATTTCGATATCGATTTTTGTCAAGAACGGCGCGACGAAGTGATCGCCTATGTCTGCCGCGAATACGGCGCCGATCGGGTTGCGCAAATCATCACCTTCGGTAAGCTGCAGGCGCGCGCGGCGGTGCGCGATGTCGGCCGCGTGCTCGGCATGCCGTATGGGCAAGTCAACAAAATCGCCGAGCTTATTCCGAACAATCCGGCGCATCCGGTCAGCCTGCAACAGGCGATCGAAGGCGAAAAGCGCCTGCAACAACTCCGTGACGAAGACGAATCGGTTCGGCGCCTTTTGGAAATCGCTTTGCAAATCGAAGGGCTCTATCGGCACGCCAGCACGCATGCGGCGGGAATCGTCATCGGCAACCGGCCGCTTATTGAACTCGTGCCGCTCTATCGCGATCCGCGCTCCGAGCTTCTGGTGACGCAATATTCCATGAAGTATGTCGAGCAGGCCGGACTCGTGAAATTCGATTTTCTGGGGCTTGCCACGCTCACCATTTTGCAAAAATCGGTTGCGTTGTTAAAGGCGCTCGGCACCGAGGTCGATCTTGCCCATATCCCTCTTGATGATCCGCGCACCTACGAAATGCTTCAACGCGGCGATGCCGCCGGCGTGTTTCAATTTGAAAGCCAAGGCATTCGCGATGTCTTGCGGCAGATGCGCCCCGATCGGTTTGAAGATCTCATTGCCGCGGTCGCGCTTTATCGCCCGGGGCCTATGGCGAACATCCCCGCTTATTGTCAGCGCAAACACGGCGAGCCCTGGGAGCCGCCGCATCCGGCGCTGCGCGAATTGCTCGAGGAAACTTACGGAATCATTATTTATCAAGAACAAGTGATGCAAATCGCGCAAAAGCTTGCCGGCTATACGTTGGGCGGGGCGGATTTATTGCGGCGCGCGATGGGCAAGAAAATCCGCGCCGAGATGGAAGCGCAACGCAACGTTTTTGTCGAAGGCGCCGTCGCGCGCGGCATCGATCTGGAAAAGGCCGGCGAAATTTTCGACCTGATGGAAAAATTCGCCGATTACGGCTTCAACAAATCTCACGCCGCGGCATACGCGTTGGTCGCTTATCAAACCGCCTGGATGAAAGCGAACCACCCCGTTGCTTTCCTTGCCGCCTGTCTTTCGCTGGCCATCAACAATACCGACAAACTCGCCCTCTTGCGCCAGGAAGCAAACCGGCTCGGCATTGCCGTCTTGCCGCCGGATATCAATCGTTCCGGCGCCGATTTCGTCATCGAAACGCAAGCGGACGGAAGGCCTGCCATTCGATACGCGCTTGCCGCGATCAAGAAGGTGGGGTTTGCCGCCATGCAATCGGTGGTGGCGGCGCGCGGGGATCGGCCGTTTCGGGATCTTTCCGATTTCGCCGCCCGCATCGATCCCACAGCGCTCAACCGCATGCAGCTCGAAAGCCTCGCGCGCGCCGGCGCCTTCGATTCGCTCGAGAAAAACCGCGCGCGTGTGTTTGCCTCCGCCGAGCTTATTCTGCGCCGGGCGCAGGCCGCCGCCGCGGAGCGCGCAAGCGGGCAGATGGGCTTGTTCGCCTCCGAGCAACAGACCGAGCGCTTGCGGCTTGCCGAGGCGGCGGAATGGGAGCCCATGGAAGCCTTAAGCTATGAGGCCGAAGCCATCGGTTTTCATCTTACCGCCCACCCGCTCGATGCCTACAGCCATTTGTTCCGCCGCCTCGGCGTGGTGCCGAGCAACCAGCTCTTTGCCCGCGCCGCCGCCGGGCCGGCGAAGGTCGCGCTCGCCGGCACCGTCATCGCGGTGAAAACCCGCAACACCCGCACCGGCAGCCGCATGGCCTGGGTGCGGCTTTCGGATCTCGCCGGAACCTACGAGGTCACCGCTTTCAGCGAAACCCTCGCGCGTGCCGAAAGCCTGCTGGCGGCGGGCATGAGCCTGCTCATTCAGGCCGAGGTTCGCCTGGAAGGCGAAACGCTCCGCATCACCGCCCAGGATTTTACCGCGCTCGATCAAGCCGCTTCAGAAACCGCCTCCGGATTGCGCCTGCGACTCAATGCCCCCATCGCGGTGCCGCAGCTCCGTGCGATTTTGGAGAAAGAAGCCGGCGGGCGCGGGCGCGTGGTTCTGCTTGCCCGGCTCGATGCCCATCACTCGGCGGAAATCGCCCTGCCCGGTCGCTACGCTCTTTCCCCCCGCTTCCGCCACGCGGTGAAGATGCTTCCCGGCGTCGAGGCGGTTGAGGAACTCTAGGCCCGGGAAAGCAGACCATGAGCGACGGCCACGTATGCGGTATCATATTACCGCGTACGGAAAGACTTGACGACATCCCGCTTTTTGGCCAGAACTGCCCCCGCGTTTCGAAAAGGACCCGAGGATGAAAGCCACTCTTTCGCTCAAACCGGCAGAGGTCAAAAAAGATTGGGTGCTCATCGATGCCGAGGGCGTCGTCCTCGGTCGCCTGGCCGCTTTCGTGGCCGCTCGTCTCAGGGGCAAGCATAAGCCGCAATTCACGCCGCATGTCGATTGCGGCGATCATGTGGTGGTGATCAATGCCGCGAAAGTGCGCGTCACCGGCAAGAAGCTCGATCAGTCCGTCTTTTATTACCACACCGGCTATCCGGGCGGCATCAAGGGCCGCACGCTGCGCCAGCGGCTTGAGAGCAAACACCCCGAACGCGTCGTCGAAAAAGCGGTGGAACGCATGATCACCCGCGGCCCGCTGCAGCGGCGGCAAATGCGCAATCTGCATGTCTATCCGGGGCCCGAGCATCCCCATGCGGGGCAAAACCCAAAGCCGCTCGATTTCGCCGCCTTGAACCCCAAGAACAAAAGAGGCTGAGGCTCCGCCATGTCCGGAACGCAAACCCGCACTCTGGCTGATTTGAAAGAACTCGCCGTCACCGCCCCGGTCGAGCCGCCGAAGCGCGAGCCGAAGCGGGATGCGCTGGGCCGCGCCTACGCCACCGGCCGGCGCAAAAATGCCGTCGCCCGGGTGTGGATCAAGCCCGGCAAAGGCGAAATCATCGTGAACGGCCGCCAGGCCGCCCAATACTTTGCCCGCCCCGTGCTGCGCATGCTCATCACGCAGCCCTTCCTCGTCGCCGATCGTTACAACCAGTTCGATGTCTACTGCACGGTCTCCGGCGGCGGCCTTTCCGGCCAAGCCGGTGCGCTTCGCCACGGCATCAGCCGGGCATTGTGCAATTACGAACCGGAACTCCGCAGCATTTTGAAAATGGCCGGGTTTTTGACGCGCGACCCCAGGGTGGTCGAGCGCAAGAAATACGGCCGCCGCAAAGCGCGCCGGCGCTTCCAATTCAGCAAGCGCTGACGCCGAAAGCGAAATTCCGCGCCTGCTTGCCCCTCATCAGGGCTTGTGCGGCACGTTGCTTTCCCCTTTCATGGGGGCAAGGAGTAAGCCTATGCGACGGCGCATTTTCATTGATGGCGAAGCCGGTACCACCGGGCTTGGCATCCGTGCGCGCCTGGAAGCCATCCCGGATATCGCGCTCTGCCACGTCCCCCCCGAACACTACAAAAACCCGGAGGCGCGGGCGGCGGCCATGCGCGCGGCCGAGCTGGTGGTGCTCTGCCTTCCCGATGCGGCGGCCCGCGAAGCGGTTGCCATTGTGGATTCGCTCGGCCCCGAGCGGCCCAAAATTCTCGATGCCAGCACCGCCCATCGCACCGCTCCCGGCTGGGTCTACGGCTTCCCCGAGCTTTCCCCCGGCCAAGAGGCCTTAATCGCGAAAGCCGAGCGCGTCGCCAACCCCGGCTGCTATGCCACCGGCGCGATCGCGCTTCTCCACCCCCTCATTGCCGCCGGCTTGCTGCCGCCTTCGCATCCGCTTTGCATCAGTGCGGTCAGCGGCTACAGCGGCGGCGGGCGGAGTATGATCGCCGCGCACGAAGCCGCGGGCGGTCCGGCCTTCGAACTCTATGCGCTCGGGCTGGAGCACAAACACCTTCCCGAGATCGAGCGCTATGCGCCGCTCAGCCGTCGGCCGATTTTTCTTCCCTCCGTCGGGCATTTTCGGCAGGGCATGCTGGTGTCCATCCCGCTGCATCTGGACACTCTTCCCGCGCGCCCGAAAGCCGCGGATCTCGCCGCCGCCCTGGCCGCCCATTATCGCAACGCCAAGCGCGTGCGCGTGGTGCCCGCCGAGGCAAGCGGGCGGCTGGAGCCGCAAGCCCTAAACGATACCGACCTGATGGAACTTTTCGTCTTCGGCAACGAGGCCCGCCGCCAAGCCGTACTGGTGGCGCGGCTCGATAATCTCGGCAAAGGCGCTTCGGGGGCCGCGGTGCAAAACGCGCTGCTCATGCTCGGGCTGCCCGACCGCATCGCTTTATCCGTTCCCGAGAAGGACACCGTCCATGCCTGACGAACGTCCTCCTTTGCGAGAAGCGGCCGCGATCCATGGCCATGGCCCGCTTTTTGCGTTCGCCGGGATAAGCCCGCGCATCGCGCCCGATGCCTGGATTGCGCCCACCGCCGCCGTCATCGGCAATGTGGAGATCGGCCCGCAAACCAGCGTTTGGTTCCATTGCGTCTTGCGCGGCGATACCAACTCCATCCGCATCGGCGCCCGCTGCAATATCCAAGACGGCACCATCATTCACATCAACGAAGGCGCGGACTTCGCCACTTGGATCGGTGATGACGTGTCCATCGGCCATGCCGCGATCGTGCATGCGTGTCGGCTCGAGAACCGCGCCTTTGTCGGCATGGGCGCCACCGTTCTCGATGGTGCGGTCATCGAAGAAGGTGGCATGCTAGCGGCCGGCGGGCTGCTGGCGCCCGGCAAGCGCATCGGCCGCGACGAACTATGGGCAGGCTCGCCGGCGCGGCTCATGCGGGTGATGAGCGCCGAAGAGCGCGCGGCGTTCGATCGCGTCGCCCGCCATTACGTGAACCTGGCCGCGCGTTTTCGCGAAGGGCTCGCGCCGCTCCCCTAGCGCCCGCTCGCCTTCCGCCGCAGCCCGCGCGCGGCGCTTAGCAGAGCGAAGGAGTGCGCCGGAGAGGAATGCCGGCAACAGATGAGGTGGCCGCGGCTGCGGTCGTGGAAACCGATGTACCCTACCGGCTCGATCGCCTGCCATGGAGCCGCTTTCACTGGCTGGTGGTAGCGGCGCTCGGGGTGGCATGGATTCTGGATGGGTTGGAAGTCACGCTGGTCGGCTCGCTGTCCGGCGCGCTGGCGCGTAGCCCGCTGCTTCGGCTTTCCGGCGCCGAGATTGGCTTGGCGGCGAGTGTCTACCTCCTCGGCGCCGTGTCCGGCGCCCTGCTCTTCGGCTGGCTTACGGATCGGCTCGGCCGCAAACGGCTCTTTACCCTCACGGTTGCGATCTATGCGGTGGCAACCGTGGCATCGGGCGCTTCCTGGAATTTCGCCTCGCTCGCCCTCTTCCGGTTTCTCACCGGCGCGGGGATCGGCGGCGAATACGCCGCGGTCAATGCGGCGATCCAAGAGCTGATTCCGGCACGCCGGCGCGGCTTTACGGATCTTGTCGTGAACGGCAGCTTTTGGCTCGGTGCGGCGGCGGGAGCGGCGGGCGCGGTGGCGGTGCTCAACCCGCGGGTGATGCCGGCCGAAATCGGCTGGCGCGTCGCTTTTGCCATCGGCGGCGTGCTCGGCGTGATCGTGCTGCTGTTGCGACGGTGGATTCCGGAAAGCCCGCGTTGGCTGATGACCCACGGCTTGCCCGACGAAGCCGAGCGCGTGGTGCGCGAAATCGAGCAGCAGGTGGAGCGCGAAACCGGCGCCCCCTTACCGCCGGTGCCGGAACGCAAGCTCAGGCTGCGGACGGATGTCCGCTCCTGGTTTGCAACCGGCGTGCGCGCCCTGTTCACGCTTTACGCACGGCGAACGGTTCTCGGCACGGTGTTGATGGCCTCGCAAGCATTTGCTTACAACGCGGTGTTTTTCACCTATGCCCTGATTCTCGTGGATTTCTATAACGTTAAGCCCAATCAGGTCGGGTGGTTCATGCTGCCCTTCGCGCTGGGCAATTTCTTGGGCCCGTTGGTGCTTGGAAAATTGTTCGACACCGTCGGGCGTCGGCCGATGATTGCCAGCACCTATGCGCTCTCCGGCCTGTTAATGGCGCTCACCGGCTGGCTGTTCCTCACGGGCACGCTAAATGCAATGCAACAGACCCTGGCGTGGACGGTGATTTTCTTCATCGCCTCCGCCGCCGCGAGTTCCGCATACCTCACCATCGGGGAGATTTTCCCGCTCGAGATTCGTGCCGTGGCGATTGCCTTGTTCTACGCGCTCGGCACCGGGGTTGGCGGCGTCGCAGGTCCGGCGATGTTCGGCGCGTTGAGCGATACCCATTCGCGTGTTGCCATTTTCACAGGTTATGTGTTCGGCGGCTGTTTGATGGTTGCGGGGGCGGCCGTCGCGATTGTCCTCGGCGTCAAGGCCGAGCGAGCCGCTTTGGAAGACGTGGCCCCGCCGCTTTCGGCGATCGGCGATGATGAGCTCGGACGGTAATTGCGGCGTCGTGCGCAGCCGCGTTCGTTTATTACTCTAACATTTCTCTTGCTTTTTGTTAGGAAGTGTGGCATCATGCGCGGCATGATGTCTGATACAACCGCGATCGGTTCAGAACCGTCTTTGTTAGAAAGACCAACTCCACCGGTACCGCCGGCGGAGGATACGCCCGCCGCGCTGGTCAAGCCGCGCCGCAAGCCAGAGCCCGCCTGGAAACGCTACGACCACCTCATCCATGACGGCCCGGCCTATTTTGAGGCACTCCGCAAAGACCGGCTCGCCCAGGCGCGTGCCGAGCGGCAGGAGAAGGTGCGCCAAGCAGCGCTTGCGCTCTTCGCCGCGCGCGGCGTGGTGCAAACCTCGCTTGCGCGCATCGCCTGGCATATGGAGATTTCTCCCGCGAGCCTCCGTCGCGCTTACCCCGACAAAGCGGCCCTGCTTGCCGGCATTCTGGAGGCGCATATCGGCGCGCTGCTCGAGGCGGTGGGCACGGCGCAAGAAGAGGCCGACGCGGCTGCCTTCGCCCCGCGCGCCAAGCT
>JAIMBF010000189.1 GCA_023511585.1 Terriglobia bacterium | reverse complement strand
AAGCTTCAATGAGGCCGAGGCGTGTACGCCTCGGATAACTCCCAACCCTACAACCCCTTGGAGAAAAAAGCAATCCCACGCCGTTTTCAAACGGTGGTGCCAAACAGGGGCGCAGAACCGCCGTACTCCGTAGCGCATCCGTATCGACAATATCAAAGAACCCAAGAATTTCAAAAGCCTTACGAGATTCGAGCGGGGTAGGGGGGTTATGCGCCACATCACCGCTCGAAACCACTCGGCGGAGAGGAACCATCGCCAAACCGGACACCACCCCTCCTCTTCTTAACCTACGCAATTCCGGCCGACCCAAGCGACTTGCTATATCACTATAGCACGACGCTCGATTTTGGAAAACGTCTTACCGATACTCGCCACCGCCAATTCTATCTTATCCGCCGGCCCGACATCAATCAGCAGAACATGGTCCTCGCCGTTTTTCACCAATCGCCGCAACTCGGTTTCAAGCTCGGCGCGCCGCCGGCGCGTCAGGCGGCATTGGAACACGGAAAGCTGCAGCCACTCGCCATAGCCTTGCATCATCTTGAAGACGCGTCGCCACCGCTTCGGTTCGGAAATGTCGTAAGTGACAATAAACAAACGTTCGTCTGTCATCGTCCTTCCGTCATCGGCAGCACTCAACGCGGCAGATAATGCGGATAACTCGGCAATTCCCCAAGCAGGAAGCGGGAAAGCAAGCGCGCTTGCACCAGCAGCATGCGCCGCATGCTCAGCTGATAGCCGAAAATCGGGTGCGTGGTTTCCTGCGAAAGCCGGCGCTCAAGCGCTTCAACAAAGCGGCGGCGGCCCGCTTGCGTCAGCGCCGTGCCAGTCACCGCCACAACGAAGTCGTTCGGCCCTATCTCGCCGGTATTCACCACCGATAACACAACGGAATCGGCAATAATGGGTCGGAACGGTTCCATGAGATCCAGCGCCAGCGCCGGGCGGCCATAACGCGGCGCGTGGTAGAAACCGCGATAGGGGTCAAGCCCCACAGAAGCCAGCGCAATGGTCAGATGCCGGGTAAGCATCGCATAGGCCAGCGAGAGCATCGCATTCACCGGATCCGTCGGCGGACGGCGGTTGCGCGCCTCGAAGCGGAACGGCGCCAAGGCTTCGGCTCCTTGCTTGTTTTCCGGCTGCTTCAAAAGGCTTGCAAAGGCGCGGAAGTAAACCGATGCCGCATCGCCTTCCACGCCGAGCAGCTGCGTAAGCCGTGTTGCACCTTCCGCAGATCTGCGCGCGGCCGAGAGCCGATCAAGCACCGCCTGGCGCTCTTCCGCCGGCCCGCGCCAGTTGCGGCGAAGGATGGTTCGCTGGTTCGCAATCTTCGCCGCCACTAGTTCCTTGGCAAATCTGAGACAGGCGGCCTCGTCGAAACTCATGCGGTATTGCGCGGTGCGTACCTCGACATTGCGATGGCCGATGCCGTGGGCAAGGCCGCGAAACCAACCGCCGTAACTGTGAAAACTAACGGGAATCTCGCGCTCGAGCAGCGTCGCAAGCGCCGGCGTGGTGATCGAGACATTGCCAAAGAGTGCGACATCGGAAATATCGATCAAGCGCACTTGCGTCTCGCCCTGTTCCTCATCGGTAATCTTAAGAACCTCGCCTTCTTTGCTGATCCGGGCGCGTTGGGATTGCACGATGAGCGGCAGCGCCTCGTCCGGAGGAACAGCGATCGGGCGCGGCGCGAGAGAGGAGCCCGCAAGTGCGCGCACCTCATCCGGCAGGCAGACCGTTACGAGCGCACAACGGGGGCATTTCGGGCTGTCGGCAAGCGGGGGCGGGATGCGGCTTTGCGAAACCGTCAAGCGCAGCGCGTTGACCGCCTCGCGCGCCGCGGCGCGGAGAGTATCGTCCAACACAATGCGCACGCGCTCACGGCTTTCGGCATAATAGATGGCGCCTTCCGCGACGCGGTAGCCGTGTTCTTCCAAGAGCAGCGCCTGCAGGCAGACCTGGATGCGCTCCGGCTCATACGCGCCTTGCGCCACGTGCGGGCGTTTGCCGCGCTTGTAATCGATGGGTGTGACGGCGCCGTCTTCCGCCTCGACGATATCGAGCTTGGCGATAACGCCGAGTGTCGTGGAAGAGAGCGTGAGCGAGCGGCTGACGATCTTCTCGGCCTCCGGCGCACCATCGCCTTCGAGGGCCTGCGGCGCGGGCAGCGGCGCATTGGGCTTGTCGAGGCGCGTATGAACGCGCTGGCCTTCGACCGTATCGCCCGTTTCCGCCCACTCGCCTTGCGTCCACATAAGGTAAGCAAGTCGCGGGCAATAGACGAACTCATTGACCATGCGCGCGGGAATGAGCGGCGTATCGCCGCTCACCGGCGGCGCAGGAAGGTGAAGTTCGAGCTGGGCTTCGGCCATGGTGCTTGC
>JAIMBF010000188.1 GCA_023511585.1 Terriglobia bacterium | reverse complement strand
GTGTCTTCCAGCCGGACGATGTCGTCCTCGCCGAGATAGGTGCCGGATTGCACCTCAATCACCGTCAGCGGCACGCGGCCCGGGTTCTCCAGCCGGTGCACGGCGCCCAAGGGCAAATAGATGCTCTCGTTCTCCCGCACCAGAATTTCTTCCTCATCGCGGCGCACCAAAGCCGTGCCGCTGACCACCACCCAGTGCTCGGCGCGGTGGAAATGCTTCTGCAAGGACAGCCTGGCCCCCGGCAAAACCACGATCCGCTTGACCTGGAACCGATCCCCTTTGATCAGGCTTTCATAGAAGCCCCAAGGCCGATAGATGCGCCGATGGGCAATCGCCTCCTCGCGGTTGGCGGCCTGCAGCCGATCCACGATTTTTTTCACGTCTTGGGCGGAATCGCGGTGCATGGCGAGTACGGCATCCTCCGTCACCACAACCACCGCATCGGAAAGGCCCACCACCGCCGCCAGCATGCCGTCGGAACGCACATAGCAGTTGCGCGCGCCTTCCAAAACCACATCGCCCACCGCCACGTTGCCCGTTTCGTCTTTGGCGCCGAGCCCCCAGATCGTCGCCCAACTGCCGACATCAGACCAATCGAACGCAGCCGGCACCACGGCCGCGCGGCTGGTGCGCTCGGCGATGGCGTAATCGAGGCTGATATTCGGGCTGCGGCAGAAGGCCTCCGGTTCCAGCCGGAGAAAATGCAGATCCTGGCGACGCTTGGCCACCGCCGCGCGGGCCGCCTCCAACACATCGGGCGCATAGAGCGCGAATTCTTCCAGCAATGTCGCGGCGGTGAAGACGAACATGCCGGAGTTCCAGGCATGGCGCTCGGTCTGCAAGAGCGCGGCGGCAGTTTGTGCATCCGGCTTTTCCACGAACCGGGCCACCACATGCACACCGGGGATTTCCGGAAGCTCGGTACCGAGCTCGATATAGCCGTAGCCGGTTTCCGGCGCGGTGGGGCGAATGCCGAAGGTGACAAACCAGCCCGCTTGTGCCGCCTGCACGGCCTTCTGCACCGCATTGAAAAGCGCCGCGGCATCGCCGATGCTGTGATCGGCCGCCATCATCCAAAGCACGAGGTTGGGGTCCTCCTCCGCCGCCAAGACCGCCGCAGCGGCAATGGCCGGCGCGCTGTTGCGGCCTTCCGGCTCCAGCAGGATGCGCGCGCCTTCCACCCCGGCCGCGCGAAGCTGTTCCGCCACGAGAAAGCGATGCTCGTGATTGCAGACGACAATGGGCGGGGCGAGACCCGCGCCCCTGGCCCGGGTAGCGGTTTCCTCCAAGAGCGAGCGGGCGGAGGCAAGCGGCCAGTATTGCTTGGGAAAGCTTTTGCGAGAGACCGGCCAAAGCCGCGTGCCGGAGCCGCCGGAAAGAATCACCGGCACAATGGACGGCTTGGAAGCAGAGGAGGAAAAGGGCGGGGCCGCAAAGGAAGAGGACATTTTCGCTCCGTGCTTTTACCACCGTGCTGGGGCTGATGGCCGCAAGAATGACACAAGCGCGGCCCAGATGAAAAGAAATTATGAATCCGGGAAACTTTCCTGCCGGCGAAAGCATTGCCAGACGCCGGCGAAGGCGGCAGGTTTGCAGGAAATTGTTATGGCAAAGTTTGGTATTTCACACGAAAGGCTCGCACGATGTCCGCCAATCCCCAACGCTTGAACGACCCCAGCCGTTCTATTCAGGAGCTCACCGAACGGATCGAGCCGCAATTGATTGCGCTGCGGCGCGATATCCACGCACACCCCGAGCTTGCCTTTGAGGAAGAACGCACCGCGGGCGTGGTTGCGCGCGAATTGGAGCGCTTGGGCATTCCCTGCCAGACGGGGGTCGGCCGCACCGGGGTGGTCGGGCTGATCGAGGGCGGGCGGCCCGGCCCGGTGCTTGCCATTCGCGCCGATATGGATGCGCTGCCCATCGAGGAGCGCACCGGGCTTCCCTTCGCCAGCACGCGGCCGGGATTGATGCATGCCTGCGGGCACGACGTGCACACCGTAACCCTTCTCGGCGTCGCCGCCGTGCTGAAGGAATTGGCCCCGCAATTGGCCGGCGTGGTGAAGCTGGTGTTTCAGCCGGCCGAGGAAATCCTGGGCGGGGCGAAGGAAATGATTGCCGCAGGGGTGATGGAGGCGCCGCACGTGGATATGGCGCTCGGCTTTCACAACATCCCCACTATACCCTGCGGGCGCTTTGCCTATGTGCCGGGCGCGGCGATGGCGGCGGCCGATGCCTTCGACCTCACCGTTCATGGCCGCTCGGGCCACGCGGCGCACCCGGAATTCGCCATCGACCCCATCGTTGCCGCCGCGAACCTGGTGACACAATTGCAAACCTTCGTCTCCCGCGAGGTCGGCGCCGTGCAGTCGGCCGTGGTGACGGT
>JAIMBF010000061.1 GCA_023511585.1 Terriglobia bacterium | reverse complement strand
CTCGGAATGACTGGGCGTAAAGGGCGCGTAGGCGGCTTTCAGCGTCGGGCGTGAAATTCCTGGGCTTAACCTGGGGGCTGCGTTCGAGACGTGGGAGCTGGAGTGCGGAAGAGGGTCGTGGAATTCCCAGTGTAGAGGTGAAATTCGTAGATATTGGGAAGAACACCGGTGGCGAAGGCGGCGACCTGGTCCGCAACTGACGCTGAGGCGCGAAAGCGTGGGGAGCAAACAGGATTAGATACCCTGGTAGTCCACGCTGTAAACGATGTGCGCTGGATGTTGGGCGGCTTAGCCGTTCAGTGTCGTAGCTAACGCGGTAAGCGCACCGCCTGGGGAGTACGGCCGCAAGGTTGAAACTCAAAGGAATTGACGGGGGCCCGCACAAGCGGTGGAGCATGTGGTTTAATTCGAAGCAACGCGCAGAACCTTACCAGGGCTTGACATGGGGAGGCTGGGCCGAGAGATCGGTTGTTCCCGCAAGGGACCTCCCGCACAGGTGCTGCATGGCTGTCGTCAGCTCGTGTCGTGAGATGTTGGGTTAAGTCCCGCAACGAGCGCAACCCTCGCCTTCAGTTGCCAGCGGGTTGGGCCGGGCACTCTGAAGGAACTGCCGGTGACAAGCCGGAGGAAGGTGGGGATGACGTCAAGTCCTCATGGCCCTTATGTCCTGGGCGACACACGTGCTACAATGGCGGTGACAATGGGAAGCGAGGCAGCGATGCCGAGCAAATCCCGAAAAGCCGTCTCAGTTCAGATTGCACTCTGCAACTCGGGTGCATGAAGGCGGAATCGCTAGTAATCGCGGATCAGCATGCCGCGGTGAATACGTTCCCGGGCCTTGTACACACCGCCCGTCACACCATGGGAGTTGGTTCGACCCGAAGCCGGTGTCCCAACCCTGGAGCGATCTGGGGAGGAAGCCGTCCACGGTCGGGTCAGCGACTGGGGTGAAGTCGTAACAAGGTAGCCGTAGGGGAACCTGCGGC
Source organism: Terriglobia bacterium (assembly GCA_023511585.1). Lineage (GTDB taxonomy): Bacteria > Pseudomonadota > Alphaproteobacteria > Acetobacterales > Acetobacteraceae > JAIMBF01. The sequence continues at coordinate 17,326 of JAIMBF010000061.1, read as the reverse complement.
TGGATCACCTCCTTTCAAGGAACTCTGCCGAGCTGGAGCTTGGCGGGGGCATCCGTCCGCAAGCCGGCAAGGCCGCCGGCACCGCCAGCGTATCTCTTCCGACCGAGAGCCGTTTCCGGGGACCGGGCTTGGAGAAGCCTAGGGTTTTTGGGGGGCTTTCCGAGAGCATGCGGGGTTCGGGGCTAGTAGCTCAGCTGGTCAGAGCACACGCTTGATAAGCGTGGGGTCGGAGGTTCAAATCCTCCCTGGCCCACCAGCCGGAGGCGAGGCGGATTGGGCATCCTCTGCGGGGGTGTAGCTCAGAGGGGAGAGCACCTGCTTTGCAAGCAGGGGGTCGTCGGTTCGATTCCGATCACCTCCACCGGCGCCGGGGCCTGGGAAGGCCCGGGGGCTTGGCATGCGAGGCTTCGGCGCGCGCGGCGGCTGGCCTGGAGGGTTTTGGGCCGAAAGGCTGGCCTGGGGGGTCTTGAACCGAACAGGGCTTGGCTCTGTTGGGTCTGGCCGAGGCGGCGCGAAGGGTTTGCGATGGCTGCGCGCAAGCGCGGCGGTGGTATGGGTTCTTTGTCAGGGTGAATATGGGTTTGGTTGCGTCTCCGGGAGGCGCGAGGTGCGATGTCTGACCGGCAAGAAGGTATGCCTTGCCGTGCACTTCGGCGTTCCGGGACGTGGAAAGGGGCTCCGGCGCGCGTTGGCGGGTTGGGGCTCCGGAGTGGCCTGCCGATGTGGCGGCCCGGCTGCGGTGGAAAGCCGTGGCGTGGGGCTGTTGCATGGTGGGAGGGGTCGGGCGCATGCCGGAAGGGATGCGTTCGGCCTTGGAGAAAGAGCAAGAGAAGGGCATTCGGTGGATGCCTTGGCACCAGGAGGCGATGAAGGACGTGGCACGCTGCGAAAAGCCACGGGGAGCCGCGAGCAGGCGTTGATCCGTGGGTTTCCGAATGGGGCAACCCCCCCCTTTTGGGGGATCATCTTCTGAATTCATAGGAAGGTGAGGCAAACCCGGGGAACTGAACCATCTCAGTACCCGGAGGAAAAGACATCAAACGAGATTCCGCGAGTAGTGGCGAGCGAAAGCGGAGCAGGCCAGTGGCCCGAGCCAAGCCAGCAGAACGGTCTGGAAAGGCCGGCCGCAGCGGGTGACAGCCCCGTATGCGACGGTTTGGTTTGGGTCCTTGAGTAAGGCGGGACACGTGTAATCCTGTCTGAAGATGGGGGGACCACCCTCCAAGCCTAAATACTCCCTGGTGACCGATAGTGGACGAGTACCGTGAGGGAAAGGTGAAAAGCACCCCGACGAGGGGAGTGAAAGAGACCTGAAACCGGATGCCTACAAGCAGTCGGAGCCGGGGCCTCGCGAGAGGCTCGGGTGACGGCGTACCTTTTGTATAATGGGTCAGCGAGTTGCTGTCGGCAGCAAGCTTAAGCCGTTAGGCGAAGGCGGAGCGAAAGCGAGTCTGAAGAGGGCGTTGAGTTGCCGGTAGCAGACCCGAAACCGGGTGATCTAGCCATGGCCAGGCTGAAGGTGGGGTAACACCCACTGGAGGGCCGAACCCACGCCTGTTGCAAAAGGCGGGGATGAGCTGTGGCTAGGGGTGAAAGGCCAATCAAACTCGGAAATAGCTGGTTCTCCGCGAAATCTATTGAGGTAGAGCGTCGCGTATCACCCTCGGGGGTAGAGCACTGGATGGGCTAGGGGGCCCCAAAGGCCTACCAAACCTAACCAAACTCCGAATACCGAGGAGTGCGAGCGCGGCAGACAGTCCGTGGGTGCTAAGGTCCATGGACGAGAGGGAAACAGCCCAGACCGCCAGCTAAGGTCCCGAAATCGCGGCTCAGTGGGAAAGGATGTGGGATTTCGAAAACAACCAGGAGGTTGGCTTAGAAGCAGCCACCCTTTAAAGAAAGCGTAATAGCTCACTGGTCGAGAGATCCTGCGCCGAAAATGTAACGGGGCTTAAGCCGCGTACCGAAGCTGCGGATGCAGAGGGTCTCGGCCCTCTGGGTGGTAGCGGAGCGTTCCGTAAGCCGGTGAAGGGGATGGGGCGACCCTCCCTGGAGGTATCGGAAGTGCGAATGCTGACATGAGTAGCGAGAAACAGGGTGAGAAACCCTGTCGCCGAGAGTCCAAGGGTTCCTGCGCAAGGTTCATCCGCGCAGGGTGAGCCGGCCCCTAAGGCGAGGGCGAAAGCCGTAGTCGATGGGAACGGGGCGAACATTCCCCGGCCTGCTGGAAGATGACGAACGCGACCGCCTGTCCGGGCTTAACGGATTGTCCGGGCTTGCCAAGCGTTCCGGGAAAGAGCTCCAGCGTATAGACCGTACCCGAAACCGACACAGGTGGACTGGTAGAGCATACCAAGGCGCTTGAGCGAACGATGCCGAAGGAACTAGGCAAATTGCCCGCGTAACTTCGGGAGAAGCGGGACCTCGGTCCGGGCAACCGGATCGGGGTGGCACAGAAGAGGGGGTAGCGACTGTTTACTAAAAACACAGGGCTCTGCGAAGTCGCAAGACGACGTATAGGGTCTGACGCCTGCCCGGTGCCGGAAGGTTAAGGGGCGGGGTGCAAGCCCCAAACCGAAGCCCCGGTAAACGGCGGCCGTAACTATAACGGTCCTAAGGTAGCGAAATTCCTTGTCGGGTAAGTTCCGACCTGCACGAATGGCGTAACGACTTCCCCACTGTCTCCGGCATCGGCTCAGCGAAATTGAATTCCCCGTGAAGATGCGGGGTACCCGCGGTCAGACGGAAAGACCCTATGAACCTTTACTGCAGCTTTGCAGTGGCATCAGGAGGGCTCTGTGTAGGATAGGTGGGAGGCTGTGAAACCGGGGCGCCAGCTCCGGGGGAGCCGACCTTGAAATACCACCCTGAGCTCTTCTGGTGTCTAACCGCGGCCGGTCATCCCGGTCCGGGACCCTGCATGGCGGGCAGTTTGACTGGGGCGGTCGCCTCCCAAAAGGTAACGGAGGCGCGCGATGGTGGGCTCAGGCCGGTCGGACATCGGCTGTTGCGTGCAATGGCATAAGCCCGCCTGACTGCGAGAGCGACGGCTCGAGCAGAGACGAAAGTCGGCCATAGTGATCCGGTGGTCCCGCGTGGAAGGGCCATCGCTCAACGGATAAAAGGTACTCTAGGGATAACAGGCTGATCTCCCCCAAGAGTCCACATCGACGGGGAGGTTTGGCACCTCGATGTCGGCTCATCACATCCTGGGGCTGAAGCAGGTCCCAAGGGTTCGGCTGTTCGCCGATTAAAGTGGTACGTGAGCTGGGTTTAGAACGTCGTGAGACAGTTCGGTCCCTATCTGCCGTGGGTGTAAGGAGACTTGCCAGGCGCCGTCCCTAGTACGAGAGGACCGGGATGGACGCACCTCTGGTGCACCGGTTGTCGCGCCAGCGGCATCGCCGGGTAGCTATGTGCGGACGGGATCACCGCTGAAAGCATCTAAGCGGGAAACCCTCCTGAAAACCAGGTCTCCCTAAGGGCCGTGCCAGACCAGCACGTCGATAGGCCGCAGGTGAACGTGCGGTAACGCATGCAGCCGAGCGGTCCTAATCGCCCAATAGGCTCTCTCTCCCCCACCATGCATCAGCCCCACTCCCCCCAACCAAACCCATCCCCACCCGCCCCCCAACACCTCGAGGGCGGGCGCGAAGACCTGGTGGCCATAGCGGGGTGACCAACACCCGATCCCATCCCGAACTCGGCCGTGAAAAACCCCTGCGCCTATGGTACTGCGTCTCAAGACGCGGGAGAGTCGGTCGCCGCCAGGTCCTCCCGCCCGCCCACACCCACACCACACACAACAACCCCACCGCGGGGTGGAGCAGCCCGGTAGCTCGTCAGGCTCATAACCTGAAGGTCGGAGGTTCAAATCCTCCCCCCGCAACCAGCCACCAGCGAAGCTGAGGAGTGAGTGGCGTTTTGTTCCGCGCCTTATCGCCGCATCGCGCCTGCAGAAGCATTTCAAGGGCGCGAAGCCTTCCGCGGCAGGGCAATGCCGCTTAAATGTGACTTACATTTTCCTTTGGTTATGGCTGCCATTTAGCCCAAACATCTACCTCATCGCACGGTGCGCTGCGCTTTCTGTGAAAGGTATCCGCCTGCCGCTTACCTCGAGCCGCATTGTCTGCGTGCCGAATGTCCATCACCACCCAGCCTGTGGTTTCAAGGGAGGCCATGATAAGCTCCGCGGGATCTTCGACCAGGCGATCTCCAATCGACCCAAATCGAATGACCAATGTGGCTCCGGGCCTGCAGTGTGCCCCGGCATTCGCCCATACCTCTCGAAGGTCGGCGACAAACCTGTCACGGCCAGAGTGTGAGATCTGCCCTTCCGACGTGTAATCGACTGATGCAGGTCCACCGAGAAACCAGTTCCGAATCCATTGGTCGGGCAAGTAGGTTCTCAGTCCGTAGTAGGGTGGCGAGGTGACGATCCAATCGAACTTGCCGATGATCTCGCGCGCTTCGTCCAACGTCGATCTCTGCCGACTGTCTCCCTCTATTGCCGCGCCGACGATTTTTGGTGAGGTGTTTCCGTAGTACCGATGCGCTCGTTCGGCGATCACGGCCAGAACATCGACGCGAGGAGGCAACAAACCTCGCTTAGTCCAGAACTTGACCGCGTATGCGGGCTTCGGCCCATAGGTTCGCGGGCACTGGTTCGAAAAGTAGGAATGCTTGGTCCGACCGATCGGGCCGTGCAGCGCGCCTAGGACAATGCCTCGGAGCGCCGCGGCCACATGCGCCGCTATTGTATCCTTCAGCAGCGCATCTCTGATCAGACAGAGATCTCGCAAGACATCGCTGTGATACGCTAGGCTCCAGAACTCTCCTTCGGGGATTTTGACGGCCTTTCGCCGTCGGCGGAGGAGCACCCTCGCCAGATCGACAATCTCTCCCGGTGTCGGTGCGACGAGCTTCGCTTGGGTGGCGGCTGTGGCCACCCGCGATGCGTCGATACCGACCGTTCGTAAGCCGAGCAGCCGCGCGGCGAAGTTTGTGGTTCCGCGACCGCAAAAAGGGTCGAGGACGCGTGCATTCGGCCTCGCGTGCTCCCTCAGGATGTCGAGAGGAAAGTCCAAGGGGAACATCGTGAAGTAGGGGCAAATGGCGTTGAGCCGTATGGTTTCTGCCGAAACCACTTGCGAGGCCGCGCTCAATCTCGACCTCCCGGACCTGAAGCGATGTATCTTGTCTGCTTAGGCCCCTGTTTAAACGTGTGCCAGCCTTGTCCTTGTGGCCCGAAGATTGCGGTCATGGTTGGGGCGACCAGTTGAAACGCCTTCTGATCTCGGCCATCCAGCGTCTCAGGGAGAGCTCCCGCGATGACACTCTTCACGTACCCCCATGCAGCGCCACCTTCTCGCAGTTTGCCCATTAGTTCGTCGTTCTGTTCCACGGCACGTTTCGCTAGCTGTTGATAGTACACCTCCAAATCAGGAGGTTCATCGTCAGCCTGCCCACCGAACAGGTCGCTGGATGGCTGGGCAGTCGCCTCTGGCGGTGCCGTCTTCCTGGCCTGATCGATCGAGGCACGAGCCTGATCGATCACGTTGCTCATCTCACGCCGAAGTTCTGTTGCGAATGTTATGACCGCTGTGCGGGAATATGTCGGATCGGCAGCCTTGTAGATGTCCTCGAATAACAGTGCGCGAATCGAGACCGGATACGGTTTGCCACCAACGGAGCTCCAAAATACCCCCTGACCGGGGATAGGCTCGTTCAGGAGGGAACTGAGCAAGTCGTCACTGAAATGCGCGTTCGCGCGCTTGACGTTCGTGAGGTCACCCGAAGATAGCAGATGGAATATGAACCAGTTGTCGCCCTGGCTCAGAATCTCGTTCGGGATCGACCCGGGCTGCTGAGTAATCAGAAGCGCACCGAGATCGTATTTCCTCCCCTCCTTGACCCAGGCGATATAGGGCTCGGCCGCCGCGGCGCGTTCGTTCAGCACTGCCTGTGCCTCTTCGATCACCGCGATCACGGGTATAGTCCGCGGTTCCGCCTTGGTGAACTCCTCCTGATTGCGATCGAAGATTCGGCGAAGAATAATCCCGGCAAGGATGAAGGACTGTGTACCACGCATTTGCGAGACGTCCACGACGCAGATCTTGCCGGCCTCCAGTGCTTTCATTAGAAGGCCCATAAACTGGCTGCTCCTGTCGTGAAGCATCCCGACGACGTTGGTCATATTCGACCGCGCGGCTACGGCCTCGGCTTCCTGGCGGATTGCGTCGAGATTCATAATCTTTGCAATTTCGTTGAGGTCGGCACCACCTCTATCCCGATCGATGAGATCGACGAGTTGTCTCCACATCTCTGGTGACAAGGCGCGGAGCTTGGCGACGTTCTGCTGGTCCTGGCGCTCCGGCGGTAGAGCGATCGATATAACGTCGCTCGGCCGCAGCTGCCGGATATCGAGCCTGATGCCGCCGGCAATAAAAGATCCGTAGAAAGGGCTCGGGGCGCTGCGGGCCGTGAAGACGACTAATTTATCCTGAAGATGCGGAACGTCACATAGGCCGGGGCGGCCTTTGTCGTCGGGCCAGAAATACTCTCCGTCCGGATCGAAGATGATCGTGCCCACGGGTTCCTCGCGGCCTCCCCGCTTCGTGACCGTGGGCGTCTTCTCATAGAGCTTGCTGAACAGCAGTTTATTCAGGTTCGATTTGCCGAAGCCGGCTCGCGCGAAGACGAAGCTGCGGCGGGCGACCAGGCTCGACACCGGAAACCGGACCATGATCTCGGGGGACTCGACCCGCATCCAGGAATGGATCTGCGTCGCCCGGCTGCCCTGCGCGTATATGTATTCGCCCAGGGCGAAGTGACCGATTTCGGCCCCTTCAATGTTGTGCCCGCAAACCTCCTTGAGCACTTCCCCCGACGGAAACGCGACAGCACTTCCCACATGGGGCAGCCGGCGATGCGACGGCACAAACGTCAACGTGTTGCCGCCGGTGTTCCGGAGCACCCCCAAGACGCGGATGTTGACGCGGTACTTCAGATATTGCTCCCGCAGATCCTCGGGAATTGGCCGTTGCTCTTGGACGGCGCGAATATTGAACTCTTCACCACTGCCGTAGGACAGCTTGCCTTCCGACGAGAATGACGCGATGCGCCCCAACACTGCTTCCTCGGGCGTCTCGAGCTGGACGAGGACGAATTGCCCGTGCATGGGGATGCGTTGGAAGTCGTTTCGATAGGGCAATGCCAGATCGGCATGAAACTCCAGGCCTCCTTCCCGAAACCCCCGGAAGACGCCGACCACCTGTTGCCTGGGAAACAGCTCCATGCCTTCCTCCGCCTATTCATATCTGCGCGACGCGGGGTCGGCATCCTGCAATCGGAACACGTCGAGGGCAGGAGCCTCTTTCCCAAGGGTCGTGCGTAGGCCGCTGAAAATCATGTCCTGCAGGATGTCCATGTCGAAATCGACAAGGGCAGCGTTTTCGTGGGCCTTCTGCAGGGACCGCGGATAGAGCGGCACCGGGAACCCCTCTATGGCGTCATTGAGCAAATAACCGAAGATCGTTGCGTGGTCGTTGGACTGGGAGAGAAAGATATCGATCGGCCACACGGGGTCCCGTGGACCACTACCGAATTTGACGAAGAACATTTTCCCGGCAACGAACTTGTTGATCTCGCCGCCTTCTATGACATTTTCGTCCCCACGCGCGTATTCGGACCAGACATAAGCCTTTGTCTCGAGCTCCCGCGGAATCTCGACGTAGCAGGGGAATGGCGATTGCATCACGCCTTCGAGCGCCATGGCCAACCGATAGCGGGAAAGGACCTTGCTGTGCTTGGCTACTCCGACGAGGTAGATGCGGCGCTTGTTGGCGTTAAACTGTCGGTCGATGCCCTCCTGAATACCGGCTCGGTATCTCTGGAATAAATCCTTTGCAAACACCTTGCTGCGTAGGAAACCGTCGAAGACGATCAGCGTGTCGGTGGCGAAGTCCTTCTCGCGCACGATAGCAAAGAGAATCGCCCACTCGACAAGCTCACGGTAGACCTGCACCCAGCTCGGTGAGTTTGGCCGCGCACTGTCGTCGGAACGGATCATGTGACTGAGCGCCGACAGCTCCTCGACACCCAGATATTGCATGAGACGCCCAAGGGCGGTCGGGTGCTCAGGATCGGCAAACTGGCGGGCCGAGAGGGCGGCGACGCTCATCGTCGGCGAAACCACCTCTAGGCAGTACTCGTTGTTGCTGCTGTCGACAACCCGAAGGAGCTGGACGAGGAACGGATCGAATCGCAGTTGATTGTTGCCACCATCAGTAGCGACGAGAGAAATTGATGTCGTCGATCGGGGCGAAATCCGCCGCGTCTGTGAAGCCAGCAGCCGAACCTCTCCTCGCAGTTGATCGAGAAGACATTTATCTTCTCGGATCTGGCGTACGATCTCATCACGAAGTAGTGTCTGGCTAGCCGGCTCAAGCATTCAATCCGCTAATGCCTCATGGTGATTTTGCCCCAATTATTCCTGTTAACCCCTTTGATATCAAAGTGTATCAATTTGTTGATCCGCGAACAAGCGCATTTTTAGTGAAGGGGACGGCATCCACCAAAATGCCGGTCCAACGATTCAGACCTTCGGCCACCCGCCCCCCAACACCTCGAGGGCGGGCGCGAAGACCTGGTGGCCATAGCGGGGTGACCAACACCCGATCCCATCCCGAACTCGGCCGTGAAAAACCCCTGCGCCTATGGTACTGCGTCTCAAGACGCGGGAGAGTCGGTCGCCGCCAGGTCCTCCCGCCCGCCCACACCCACACCACACACAACAACCCCACCGCGGGGTGGAGCAGCCCGGTAGCTCGTCAGGCTCATAACCTGAAGGTCGGAGGTTCAAATCCTCCCCCCGCAACCAAAACCACCCCCGTCCAGCCTGCTCACCGCCATCCGATTGCCCGGAAAACAGCCACAAGGCCGATAAAGCCCGCGAAGCAGATGACGGTTTTCTCCTAGGGCCGGCAATTCGCACCCCGATGCGCCCGCGCGCACAATCCAAAGAACCGCCGCGATGAGGCGACGGTTATCACGCGCAGTGCCGCCAAGATCACCGATCTTGGCAGCAACACGGATCGGATATCAAGGCTGGTTCTTTCGGCCTTGAATCAAAATTCCGCAGATTTGGAAATCCTGACCGTAAACAGGCCCTAGGACGGAAAATTGATCTCGACCGTTACGCCGTTCGGATCGGTCACGAAAAGTTGCTCAAGCGCCATCCCCGGCACACTGCGGTGGCGGAAGGGTACGCCGAGCTCGGTGAAATGCTTGCGCATTCCCTCAAAATCGCTCGCAACGAAGGCGATATGGTCGAAACTGCCGGTGCCCTGACCGTTCCCTCCCCGGTCGCCGAGATATTCCTGCAGGCCGGAAGGATCGTTGGGGTCAATGCCGATAATGTGCACCACGGCGCGATCGCCATGGTAAAGCCAGGCGCCGGGAAACGGAAATTGCGGACGATCCCCGTTACGCAAGCCGAGCACCTTTTCATAGAACGCCTTCGTGCCTTCGACATCGGCGGTGCGGACGGAGAAGTGATCGAGCCTCGTCAGCGGCATGCGAACCTCCCTTTTTGTTGAGTGTATTCGGGGGTCCGATTGCCGTCAATCAAAACACCGACGGCATCGGCCCACCTTGAGACGGATTTGGTTGTTTGCAAACGTTCGATCATCTCGCGCGCTCCGACTGCCCTGCCTCAGGCCAGCAAGGTGCGCAACTTGCGGACAGCGCTGTCGGGCGTGGTGAGAACCGGTTTGCCCGTGCGTGCAGCCACGGCATCCCGCGCGCGGGCAAGCGAAAATTGCGCGAGAGCGATGGCGTCGCAATCGGAAAGCTCTGTGGCCGCTTCCGCCGCCAGACGGTCATGCCGCTCGGCATCGCCTGCATCGAGCGCCGCCAACGCGCCCTCGGCAAGCTTTGGCCGCACCTCGACCCCCGGCGGAAATTCGGCGGGCATGGTCACGAGCGTTGCCGGAAAACTGGCCAGAAGGCCGATGCGATGGCCGTGTTGAACCGCCTCCTCGATCATCGCTTCGTTCGGCTTGAGCACGGGAATCTGGGGGAATTCCTGTTTCACGCGGTCGATGCAAGGGCCGAAGGCCGAGCAGGTGAACAAGATCGCCGCAGCACCTGTCTCCACCGCGTAGCGCGCCAGCGCGAGGAAGCGCGGCGTCATGGCCTCGGTAAGCCGCCCTTCGCGCGCGAGGTCCGCGCTGAGGCTGTCATCCAGCAGGTTCATCAGGATCGGCTCCGGCCAAAGCGCGGCAAACGCCGCCTCGATCGGCGGCGGGGAGTGTCGCAGCGCATGAATCAGGGCGATGCGCATCTTGCGTGACCTTTTCCGGGATCTTTATTTGATCGCCAACGGGTTGATCGGCGAACCTGCGCCGCCGGGCAAATGCAGCGGGGGCGCGACGAAGAAAAACTCATAGACGCGGTCTTCGGCGCAGTCGGCGGCGAGTTCCTTGAGATAAAATATCTCGCCCATGGAAATCCCGATGGCGGGGATAACGACCCAGTGCCAAGGCTGAATAACATCCTGCGTTTCGTTGGGCCGTACCTCGCAGCCCCAGGTATCCGAGCAGATGGCCGCGATATCGTGCCGACGGATCCAATAACACGTCTCGAACGCAAAACCCGGCGCGTCGCCTCCGGCATAGCCCGTCCAATCTTTGGCGGCTAAGCAACGTTCCTGCTGGCCGGTGCGTGCGATGACAAAATCCCCTTTCCGGATTTCGACCCCTTGTGCCTTGGCGCAGGCGTCGAGGTCCTCGCTGGTGATGGCGTAACCGTCCTCCAGCCAGTCGACCCCTTTCCACCGCGCCACGTCGAGCAGCACGCCGCGCCCAACCATCTTGTCGCGCATATGTTCGATGCCGAGCTTCTTCGCGCCGCGCGCATCGACAAGCTTGGCGTCATAGCCGTTGTACATCTTGTCGTTCAGGAAGACATGGCAAAGCGCGTCCCATTGCGTCGATGCCTGACAGGGCATGTTGATCGCATCGTCCGCATAGCGAAAAGGTGGCGGCCCGTCCTGCACGCCGGCGACGGCATCCGTGCCCGTCGCAAGCATGGTGTGGATCGGGTTCCAGCGGCCACCGAACAGGCCGGTTTGAATCGGCTCTTTCAGGGAAAGCCCGAGCGAGAAGACCTTACCCTTCCGGATCAATTTGGCAGCGGCGATAATGTCTTCCGGCGAGACATTGTTCAGCGTGCCGATTTGGTCATCCGCCCCCCATCGGCCCCAGTTCGACAACTCCCGAGCGGCCTCTTCGATCGTCGCACGTGTCAGCGGTTTGCTCATGGCGTCTTCCGTCCCTCCGTTGTTTATCAAGTGAAAAATAAGTGCTATGCTTTGTCAATATGGATGTCGCAAAAACCGTTGTCGGCGGGGCAGGCTTAGGTTAGTTTATCGTGTGATAAACGCGCGCTGCCGGCAGGACCAACCGAGGCAAAGCGCGAGACCGATCAGGGAGGTGATATGTCCGCGATCCGAGCCGCTGAACGGAATCCATCGCCCACCGACGCCTATGAAGCGATGCTGGCGAAGGCGCGTGCTTTGGTCCCCGTCTTGCGGGCACGTGCGGAACGCACGGAGCAATTGCGCCGGCTCCCGCCGGAAACCGAGCAGGAGCTGCATGAAGCCGGGCTTTTTCGCATCTTGCAGCCGAAAACTGTCGGCGGATTCGAGTTCGACTATGTGGCGTTGGTAGATTTCTCGGCAGAGCTCGCACGCGGTGATGCTTCCGTTGCCTGGAACGTGGCCAATCTGGCAAGCCACCATTGGATGCTGGCAATGTTCACGCCGGAGGCGCAGGCACGGGTCTGGGACGAAAATCCGGAAGCGCTGATCGCCTCCTCTCTGGTATTTCCGTCGGGCACGGCGCGTCGGGTCCCGGGCGGCTATCGGTTGAAAGGACGCTGGCCGTTCTCATCCGGTGTGCGGTCTTCGCAATGGAACATGCTCGGCGCCAGCGTGATTGCGGAGGACGATTCAAGGGAGTTGCGGATTTTCCTCGTCCCTGCTTCGGATTACGAAATCCTCGATACCTGGGATGCGGTCGGGCTGCGCGGCACGGGTTCGGATGACGTTGTCGTCAACGATGTCTTTGTCCCCGAAGCGATGACCGTGGCCGTTTCCAGCCTATCGGGCGGACCGACACCGGGCTCCGTCATTCATCCGAATCCCCTCTACCAATTGCCGGCATTCGCACTCTTCCCGTTCGTGCTTTCCGGCTGCGCGCTGGGCAATGCGCAGGCCTGCCTGGAAGATTTTGAGGCAAGCGCGCGCGCACGCGCATCAAGCTACAACCGCGCCAAGCTGGCTGATTTTCAGTCGATCCAGATCCGGGTGGCCGCAGCAGGGGCACGGATCGATGCGGCGCGGCGCATTATGCGCGGCTGCTGCCTGGAAGCGATGGCGGATGCGCGCGCCGGCCGCATCCCCGATATGGCACGCCGCGTTGCCTACCGACGCGACGGGGCCTTTTCCGTAAACCTGTGCACCGAGGCGGTGGATATCCTGTTCAAAGCGAGCGGCGCCGGCGGTCTTGCGCGCACCGGTGCGATGCAGCGGCAATTCCGCGAAGCGCACGCGATCGACTCGCACATCGCCTTTTCCTTTGACGCTGCCGGCGCCGATTACGGACGCGTGGCGCTGGGACTGCCGTCTGAAAATCCTACTCTCTGAGCAAAGATGACCGAAGCGACGGTTCCCTCTTCCCCTGTTGATCCGTTGGAATCCCGGCGCCCGCTTGATCCGCGCGACCTTCGCAACGCGCTTGGTTGTTTCGGCACCGGGGTGACCATTATTACGGCCCGGGGCTCGGGAGGTCGGCGTGTCGGGCTTACCGTCAATTCCTTCGCCTCCGTCTCGCTGAATCCGCCGCTTGCGCTCTGGAGCCTTGTGGCGCATTCGCCGAGCCTGCCGACATTTCAGGAAGCCACGCATTTCGCGGTGAACGTGCTCGCGCGCAACCAAGAATCGCTTGCGCTGCAATTCTCAAAACCGCTCGAAGACAAATTCGCAGGCGTCAATTGGAGCGAAGGGCTGGGCGGCGCGCCGCTGATTGCCGATGCGGTCGCGCATTTTCAGTGCCGCAATGCTTTTCGCTATTACGGCGGCGATCATGTGATCTTCCTTGGCGCGATCGAGGCCTATGATTACAACGATGCCGAGGTGCTTCTCTTCAGCCGCGGCCAGTTCGGCACTTTTGTTAGTAATGGGAACCGTCCATGACGCGCCTCGAACCCTCGCCCACGGCGCCGCGCCGTAAGCGCCTGACGGTTGAAGCGCGCCGCGAGGAGTTTATCTGCAAGGCCACCGAATTCTTTGCCGAGGAAGGTTTCGGCGGCGGCACGCGCGAACTCGCCGCCAAGCTCGGCGTGACCCAGCCTCTGCTCTATCGCTATTTCCCCAGTAAAGAAGAGCTGATTCAGGCGGTCTATCGCCGCGTTTATCTCGATCGCTGGAAGCCGGAGTGGGATGCGTTGCTGAAGGACCGAACGCAGCCGATCCGCCGGCGTTTACAACGTTTTTATGAAGCCTACACCGACGCGATTTTCGATCGCGCCTGGCTCAGGATTTATTTCTTCTCCGGCCTGAAGGGCGTCGAGATCAACCGCTGGTATATCGCGATGGTGGAGACGCGCATTCTCAAGCCGTTGATCGCCGAATTTCGCCACGAAGCCGGGTTGGCCCCGCGGGATCCGCCGGCACCCGAGGATCTCGAGCTCGCTTGGGTGCTGCAAGGGGGCATCTTCTACTACGGCGTGCGCAAATTCATTTTCGAACTGCCGGTTGAGGAGGATAAATCACGCGTGATCGCGAACGCGCTTGATGTCTTCCTGGCGGGGCTTGCCTCTCACTACGGCGTGACGATCCCGCCATGAGCGCACATCATACCCTCACGATCTTCCCGCTCATCGCCGAGCGCACGATGGCTTCGAAGGTCTTTGCATTGGCAAGCATTTCCTCGTGCGTAACCGGATAAGGCTCGCCGCCCGCTGCGGCACGCGCGAACGCTTCGAGGTTGTCACGAACGGCAGGGTGCGGCGGCCAGAAGGCGGTGGTGGCTGCTTCGCCACGGCGCGCGGTGGTCACGTCCCATCCGGTAGGGGTCTCCGGGTGCGAGCGATCGCGCACCTCGATCCAGCCCGCATCGCCGTAAACGGCGAGCCGACCGACGAAAGGCGTCGTCAAAATGGCGCTGATCTGCGCGCTCGCGCCGTTGGGAAAGGCAAGCAAGACGGCGAGCGTGTCACCGTTGGCGAAGCGCGGGGAATGCGCAGTAAGTCGCGCCCAGACTTCGCTTGGTTGCCCGAAGAGCGCGATGGCGAGGTCGACGAGATGAATGCCGGTCGCCGAGAGCGGCCCCACCGGCGCAAGCTCCGGCGAGAGGCGCCAATTGTCGAGCGGCAGCGCGAGAAATTTCTCCTGGCTGAAATTGCCCTCCATGAGCAGCGCCTGTCCGAACTCTCCCGCGGCGAACCTGCGGCGGAGATCAAGAATGGCAGGTTCGAAGCGGCGCTCGTGCCCGATTCCGAGTACCAGGCCGGCTTTCGCGACGGCCTCCAGCGCGCGTTCGGCCTCCGCCCCTGTGGCACAGAGCGGCTTTTCGCAGAAGACATGCTTGCCGGCGCGCGCGGCCGCAATGATCTGCTCGGCGTGGAAGCGGTGCGGTGAGCAGAGGATCACCGCATCAATCTCAGGCCTGGCAAGCGCATCGGTATATTCCGCCGTCACCGGTAGGGTCTCGGCCATCGCCGCGCGCGGCTCTGGTTCGGGATCAACGCCGAGTACGACGCGGATGAGCTCGGAAGCAGCGAGTTCGCGCACGATCGTGCGCCCCCACCAGCCGAGACCGATCACAGCAGCGCGAATCATCTCAATCGGCCCGGTATTTCGGCTCCATCCCATGGAACCTGACACGAACAGGGCAGGGTGCGCCGCACCGGGCCGGCTTCGGTGCAACAGCGCCACGCGCCGCTTGTTAACATCACTTCCGTTTCCTTCCCTTTGCGTGCAGCATCTTGATCAGCCCCGTGTTTTGGATAATGATCAGGTGATAAACAAAAATCAATCGTCAACCCGTCGGAGGAATATGGACGCGCCGCTTTCACTCCTAGCGCTCGATACGAGCGAGGCGACGACCGGTACCGGGGCGCATGTGCCATGAAAGCGGCCGCGTTCGATTACGTGCGGCCTGAGACGCTTGGTCAGGCGTTGCACATTCTCTCCGAGCGCGGCGATGGTGCGCGCATCCTGGCCGGCGGCCAGAGCCTTGCGCCGGCACTCAACCTGCGGCTTGCCATGCCGGAGGTGCTCGTCGACATCAATGGACTTGAAGAGCTTCGCTTCATTGCCGCGAGCGATGACGTTTTGCGGCTTGGTGCGCTGACGCGCCATGTCGATCTCGCACGCTCGGAGGAGATCGCACACCGCTGTCCATTGCTCAGCCGCGCGGCAGCGCAGATTGCGCACCCCGCGATCCGTCATCGCGGCACGCTTGGCGGCAGCCTTGCGCAGGCCGATCCCGCAGCCGAGCTTCCCGCCTGCGCGCTGGCGCTGGATGCCGTCATCGTGGCGAGCAGCTCCGGCGGCGAGCGCCGTATCGCGGCAAGAGACTTTTTTCTCGGCCTCTATCAGACGGCGCTGCGCCCGGATGAAGTGCTGACATCGGTGGAGATTTCCGGGCTGAGCGCCGATCGAATCTACGGCTTTGCCAAACTTGCACGAAGGCAGGGGGATTTCGCCATCATCGGTCTGGCGCTTGCAGCGCGCCGAAGTGGGAGAGGGCTTGTCGACCTGCGACTGGCATTCTTCGGCGTGGCAGACCGCCCCATGCTCGCGGTGCGTGCTGCGGCGGCGCTCGAAGGCAAGCCGGATGCTACGCAAAGTATGCGCGAGGCGCGTGCAGCGCTGCAAGCCGATCTCAACCCCGTTTCGGATCTCCATGCCAGCGCGGCGATGCGCCTGCATCTCGCGGGTGTTCTGCTGGAGCGCGTCCTTGCCGAAACGTTGGAGCCTCTGCGATGAAAAAACGCGTGCGCATGATCGTCAACGGCGATCCGGTCGAGGCCGAGGTCGCGCCGCGTCAGCACCTTGCCGACTTCCTGCGCGAGACTCTGGGCCTGACCGGAACCCATATCGGTTGCGAGCACGGCATCTGCGGCGCTTGTTCGGTGCGGCTTGACGGCGCCGTTATTCGCGGTTGTCTGATTTTCGCCGTGCAAGCAGACGGCGCGCGCGTGGAGACCATCGAGGGCGTCTCCGATTCCGGCGAGATTGCCGATTTGCAGGCCGCCTTCGCCGCGCGCAATGCGCTGCAATGCGGCTATTGCACGCCGGGCATGTTGCTGACCGCGCAGGAGCTTCTGATGCAGAGCGCCGCGCCCGACCGAGAGGCAATCCGCGAATATCTCTCCGGCAATTATTGTCGCTGCACGGGCTATCAGGCCATTATCGATGCGGTGGAAGCGACGGCGAAAGCGCGCAGGGAGGCGAAACAATGAGCGGTCAGAGCGCGCTCGACCGGCCGAATTCTTACATCGGCCGTGCGGTTCCGCGCCCCAATCTCGGTCGGTTGCTGCAAGGACGCGGGCAGTATGTCAGCGATATGAGCCTGCCGCGCATGGTGCATGTCGCCTTCGTGCGCTCGCCCTACGCGCATGCGCGGATCGTGCGCATCGATGCGCACGCGGCAAAGGCGGCGCCGGGCGTTGTTGCGGTGGTTACGGGCGCGGAACTTGCCAAAGTCTGCACGCCCTGGATCGGTGTGCTGAGCCATTTGCAGGGCCTTAAATCCGCGCCGCAGTATGCCGTTGCGGTCGAGCGCGCCTGCTGGGTCGGCGAAGCGGTTGCCGCCGTCGTGGCAACCAGCCGCGCCGAGGCCGAGGATGCGGCGGCGCAGGTCGAGGTCGCCTATGAGCAGCTGCCGATCGTGCCTGATATGGAGGCTGCGCTCGCGCCCGATGCGCCGGTGATTCATCCCGAGCTCGGAGACAATCTGGCCTTTGAGCGCAGACTGGAAGTCGGCGAGGTTGATGCAGCCTTCGCGCGGGCCGATGCGGTGGCCGAGGCGGAATTTGTCTTCGGCCGCCATACCGGCGTGACCTTGGAGCCGCGCGCGATTCTCGCTGACTGGAACGCCGGCGAAGAACGCCTGACCGTCTATCTGGGTTCCCAGGCACCGCATATGATGCAGACAATTTTGGCCAAGCATCTCGGCCTCGCCGAGGCCCAGGTGCGCGTTGTCTGCAAGGACGTCGGCGGCTCGTTCGGGATCAAGGTGCACGTCTACGCCGA
>JAIMBF010000187.1 GCA_023511585.1 Terriglobia bacterium | reverse complement strand
ATCTTTTGCACGATTTTTGCGCCAACCCGGTGCCGCTTGCCGCTTGGCTCATCTAAGGTTACCTCTGTTGAAAAGCCCTCATGAGGAGCGGGGAGGCCATGGCGCAAGCGGTGGAAAACAAAAAGCGTAATAAGGAGAAAGATTTGCAGCTCGATACCGATCGGTTGCTCTACGCATATCGAGAAATGCTGCTGATCCGAAGGTTTGAAGAACGCGCCGGTCAGCTCTACGGCATGGGACTGATCGGCGGGTTTTGTCACCTTTACATCGGCCAAGAGGCCGTGGTGGTCGGTGTGCAAATGGCGCTTCAGCCGGGCGATCAGGTCATCACGAGCTACCGCGACCACGGCCACATGCTCGCAAGCGGAATGCACCCGCGCGGCGTGATGGCGGAGCTGACCGGCCGCCGCGACGGTTATTCCAAGGGCAAGGGCGGCTCGATGCACATGTTCTCGCGCGAGAAGAACTTTTTCGGCGGGCACGGGATCGTCGGTGCGCAGGTCAGCATCGGCACGGGCATTGCTTTTGCCAACAAATACCGCGGCAGCAACGCGATTTGCGCCACCTATTTCGGCGAAGGCGCGGCCAACCAAGGCCAAGTCTATGAAAGCTTCAATCTGGCGGCGCTCTTTAAACTGCCGGTGCTCTACATAATCGAAAACAACCGCTACGGCATGGGCACCAGCGTGGATCGCGCCAGTGCTTCCAAAGATCTTTCGCAAAACGGCGCCCCCTGGGGCATTCCGGGGCGAAAGGTCGACGGAATGGATGTGTTGGCCGTTTACCAGGCTGCAAAGCAGGCGGTGGACTATGTACGGGCCGGCAATGGCCCGCATCTGCTTGAGATGCAAACCTATCGTTATCGCGGCCACTCCATGTCGGATCCGGCCAAATATCGCACACGCGAGGAAGTGCAGAAAATGCGCGCCGAACATGATCCGATCGACCACGCACGTGCCGCCCTGATCCAAGCGGGCGTGTCGGAAGATAAGCTGAAAGCGATCGAGGATGAAATAAGGCAGATTATTCAAGACGCTGCGGAATTCGCGCAGAAGAGTCCGGAACCGGATCCGGCCGAACTTTGGACCGACGTGCTCGCGGAGGGCTAGTCCGATGTCCACGCAGATCCTAATGCCCGCGCTTTCCCCCACCATGACCGAAGGCAAGCTTGCGCGTTGGCTCAAGAAAGTGGGTGATGAGGTGCATCCGGGCGACGTGATTGCCGAGATCGAAACCGACAAAGCCACCATGGAAGTGGAAGCGGTTGACGAGGGAAAGATTGCCCAGATTTTAGTGGAAGAGGGCACAGAAGGCGTTGCTGTCAATACGCCGATTGCCGTTTTGGCAGGCAATGCCGAGAGCGTTTCGGCTCCTGCCGCGAGCCCTCCCGCCAGTCCCTCCACTGCACCTGCCGAGCCCCGCCCTGCGGCCGAGGCTCGGCCGCAGCCCCAGCCGGTGCCTCCGGCATCTGTGCCAAGCGCAGCTCCGCCACCGCATGCGCCGATGCCGGAACCGGAGAAGGATTGGGGCCCGACCAAGCCGATCACGGTGCGCGAAGCCCTACGCGATGCGATGGCCGCGGAGATGCGTCGGGACGAGACGGTCTTTCTGCTCGGCGAAGAAGTGGCGCAGTACCAAGGCGCCTACAAGGTCAGCCAAGGTTTGCTTGAAGAATTCGGCGAGCGCCGCGTGATCGACACGCCGATCAGCGAATACGGGTTCACCGGCATGGCCGTCGGCGCCGCGATGGCAGGGCTCCGCCCCATTGTGGAATTCATGACGTTTAACTTCTCAATGCAGGCGATTGACCACATCGTCAATTCTGCGGCGAAAACACGCTATATGTCGGGCGGGCAGATGAGCTGCCCAATTGTGTTTCGCGGCCCTAACGGCGCGGCTGCCCGGGTAGCGGCCCAACACAGCCAGTGCTTTGCCAGTTGGTACGCTCACGTGCCGGGGTTGAAAGTCTTGGCGCCGTGGTCGTCCGCCGACGCCAAAGGCCTCTTGCGCGCTGCCATTCGGGACCCCAACCCGGTGGTATTTTTGGAAAACGAAATCCTCTACGGCCATACTTTCCCGTGCCCGACCGATGAGGAATTCATTTTGCCGATCGGGCGCGCAAAGGTGGAACGCGCGGGCCGGCATGTCACCATCGTTGCCCTCAGCATCATGGTCGGCGTTGCCCTGCAGGCGGCGGAAATGCTCGCCGGCGAAGGGATCGAGGCGGAGGTTATCAACCTGCGCTCTCTGCGCCCGCTGGATGTGGATACTATTGTCGCCAGCGTTCAAAAAACCAACCGGGTGGTCACGGTGGAAGAAGGGTGGCCTTACGCCGGGATCGGCGCCGAGGTGTGCATGCAAGTGATCGAGCATTGTTTCGATTGGCTGGATGCGCCGCCGCGGCG
>JAIMBF010000060.1 GCA_023511585.1 Terriglobia bacterium | reverse complement strand
TTCGCCAGTTACGGCGCACAACAGGCGCAGATTATCAAACAACTGCGCGATAACGGGATCGACCGGCAATTGGTGACCTACTCCGGGGCTTCGATTCCTTCCGTGCTCAATCTTCCGCAAAGCGAGGGGCTTTTGTTTACCGCACAGGCGGCGGCTTGGTCTTCGCAGGATCCGATCACCCAGCGCTTTCTTGCGGATTGGCGCAAGACGCACCAAAGCCAGCCTTCGACGTACCATCAAAATTATTACAATGCCGTGCGGCTCTTTGCGTTGTTGGCACAAAGCCTGGAGCAAGCGGGCAAACCCATCAACGGCGATACGCTGCGCGCGGAACTCTTGCGCGTACGCCGCTTTCCGTTGGTCGGCGGTGAGGGGACGTTCGATGATCTTTGCGATCTCTCCATGCCGATCGACGTCAATACCGTGCATGCCGGCCGTATCGTGAAAGTGGCTTAAGTCTCGCCCGGCAGAATTGATGCTTGTTCTGCAACTGCTTGCGTCCGGCCTTCAGACGGGGGCGCTTTATGCGCTGACCGCAGCGGGGTTTGCCTTGATTTTCGGTGCCACACGGCTTTTCCATTTCGCCCACGGCGCCACTTATGCTTTGGCCGGTTATGCTTTTGTGCTTGCCGACCATGCCGGCCTACCCTGGCCGATCGGCTGCCTGATCGCGCTTGCGGTTGCGGTTGCCTTCGGCCTGTTCACCGATATTGCGATTTATCGGCCGATCCAGCGCCACAGCGCATCGTTTTTCACGGTTTTCGTGGCCGCTTTTGGCGTGGTGATTTTCATCCAGAGCGCTCTGGAAATAACCTTCGGCCGGAGCTTCATTGCCGTAAGCTCCGCCCTGACCCATGCCAGCCAGATCCTGCCGGGGCTTTATCTCGCGCAAGTCTTTTGGGTTGCCATTGCGGTCACGGTGCTTGTGTTCGGCGCGCTGGGGTGGTTCCTCAGCCGTTCGAACTCCGGCATCGCACTCCGGGCCTTGGCCGAAAACACCGAGTTGCTGCGCGCTTACGGGCTTTCCGCGCGGCGCTTCTCGGCGCTTGCTTTTGCTTTGGGTTCCGCGCTTGTCGTGCCGGGCGCCGTGCTGGGGGCGGCAACGACCGGCCTGAGCCCCGTTGTCGCCTCGCACGTGATGCTGGTGAGTTTGGCTGCTTCCGTCGTCGGCGGGATCGGCAGCCTGCGCGGCGCCGCCTTCGGAGGTTTTCTGTTGGGCATTGCCGAAAATCTCGTGGTGGCGGTCTTGGACACGCAATGGAGCGAGGCCGCGGGCTTCGTGGTCTTGTTTGCGTTCATTCTGCTCCGCCCGAGCGGCTTGTTCGGGACGGCGGTTGCGCGATGAGCGCTTACCTTCTCAATCTGGCCGAGCTCGGCACCATTTTTGCCCTGCTTTCGCTGAGCCTGAATGTCTTGATCGGATACGGCGGCATTTTCTCGGTTGCGCATGCGGTTTTTTTCGGCGTAGGCGCCTATGCCGGCGCGCAGATCGCGCTGCATCTCGCCCCCGATGTGCTGCTCGCCGCGCTCGGGGGCGGACTTGCCGCCGGGGTTTTGTCTTTTGCCCTGGCATTACCGGCCTTGCGCGTGCGCGGCGAGTATTTCGTGGTGGCCAGCCTCGGCTTGCAAATGGTGGCCACCACGGTCTTTACCGAAGCGCAAGGGATTACCGGCGGCTATGGCGGACTTGTGGGGATTCCCCCGCCCTCGCTGTTCGGCCTGGATATCTCTTCGCCCCGGCTTTTTCTGAGCGTCTGCATTGCCATCCTGCTCGCGGTGATGGCCGGTGTGCACGCTTTGATGCGGGGAAGCTTCGGCCGCTCGTTGATGGCGGTGCGCGATTCCGAAAGCGCGGCAGAGGCTTTCGGCAAGATCGTGCCGATTTTGAAAACGCTGGCGGTGGTCTTGGGCTGCATCATCGCCGGGGCTGCCGGCGGATTGTTCGCTTTGCAAATGTCCTTCGTGAATGTGGAGAGTTTCACGCTGGATCAGTCTGTCTTGATTATGGCTATGGTGATTATCGGCGGGGTCGGCACTTTGCTCGGCCCGTTGCTGGGCACCGCGCTGCTGCTTTTGCTTCCGGCCGCGCTTTCGTTTCTTCCCGGCATTCCGCCGACGGAGCTCGGCGCGGTGCAGCAGGGCATTTACGGCCTTGCGATGACACTCTTGATGATTTTCCGCCCCGGCGGCATTGCCGGCCGCGCCGAAGGGCGGCGGTGAGGCGGCCGATGAGCCCGATCCTTTCGGTTCGCGGCCTGGCCAAGCATTTCGGCGGAGTTGCCGCGGTGCAGGGGGTGGATCTCGACTTGCCCGCCGGCCTGATTACCGCCTTAGTGGGGCCGAACGGCGCGGGCAAGACCACGCTCTTCAACCTCATTACCGGCGCGGTGGAAGCGGATACCGGCCGCGTGATGCTTGCGGGCACAGAGCTTGCCCGGCGCACACCGGCGCGCATGGCAAGGCTCGGCGTCGCGCGCAGTTTTCAGGATTTGCGCCTGTTTCAGAGCATGAGCGTGCAGGCCAATGTGCTGACGGCGATCGAGCCGCATGCATGGTTTTGGCAGCCGGGCGGGCGCAGGGCGCACGCGCGACGCCTGCAGGCAACCGAGATGGCGCTGGCCGAGACGGGGCTTTCCGCGCTTGCGGATGCGCTGGCCGCCGAGCTTGCCTATGCCGAGCGCAAGTTTCTCTCGCTTGCCCGGATTCTTGCCACCGGCGCGCAGATCTGGCTGTTGGACGAGCCCGCATCGGGGCTGGATCCTGCCTCTCGCGCCCGGTTCTCCGCGCTTTTGCGCAAGCACGCCGGGCAGGGCGTTGCCATTTGCCTGGTGGAGCACAACCTCGATATCGTCAGCGCGCTTGCGGACCGGATTGTGTTTCTCGACCAAGGCCGCAAATTGGCCGAAGGCGAGCCGCAGGCCATTTTGCGCGACCCCGCGCTGGCCGCGATTTACTTTGGTGAGCGGCGGGCATGACCGAGGTGCTGGCTTGCGAAGGGCTGAAAGCCGGCTATGGCGGCAGGGAGGTCTTGAGCGGGGTGAGTATGCGGCTGGCCGCGGGCGAAGTGCTTTGCTTGGTCGGCCATAATGGGGCGGGAAAATCCACGTTGCTGAAGGTGCTCTTCGGCCTGCATCGGCCGAGCGCCGGCAGCATCCGGCTGGATGGTGCAGTGGTGCGCCCGGAGCCGGAGAGGATGGCGAAAGCCGGCATCACCTATCTTCCCGAAGGGCGCGGCGTTTTCCCGACGCTCAGCGTGCGGGAAAATTTCGCGTTGGGACTGTTTTCCTTGGGCCTGAAAGGCGCGGCGGCGCAAGAGCGCATTGCGGAAGTGCTTTCTTTGCTGCCGCAACTTCGCCCGCTCTGGCAGAGGCGCGCGGCAACGCTCTCCGGTGGGCAACAGCAGATGGTTTCCATCGGACGGGCGCTGCTGTCCCGCCCACGCATCTTGCTGATGGATGAACCCTCGATCGGCCTTGCGCCCAAGCTCTTTCAGGATTTGCTGGCGCCCGTGCGGGCGCTGCAGCGCCAACGCGGCATGGCCATTCTGCTTGTGGAGCAGAATATCGCCGAAGCCTTTGCCATGGCGGACCGAAGCATGGTGATGCGTTCGGGGCGGATTATTTTTGAAGGACCGCCTTCCGCGCTTTCCGACAAAACCAGGTTGCTGGAGCTTTTTTGAGGCCCGCCCTCTTGCCGCATTGCGGTTTGCGCTTATACTTCTATCGGCTTCAGGATGCGGCGGATGTTCGCGCTTTCCGCCCAAGCCGTTTCATGTTTTTGTCGCAACATCAGCGGAAGGAAGAACGCGATGCCAACCTTGAAAGGTAGCAAAACGGAAGCAAATCTGAAATACGCCTTCGCGGGAGAGTCGCAGGCAAACCGGCGTTACCTTTATTTTGCACAGAAGGCGGATGTCGAGGGATATAACGATGTTTCCGCCGTGTTCCGCTCCACCGCGGAAGGCGAAACGGGGCACGCCTACGGCCACCTTGAGTTTTTGGAAAAGGTCGGGGATCCGGTAACGAACCTTCCGATCGGCTCGACCGCGGATAATCTGCGTTCGGCGGTGGCCGGTGAAACCCATGAATACACCGACATGTATCCGGGCATGGCGCGCACCGCACGCGAAGAAGGCTTTGACGAGATTGCGGACTGGTTTGAAACGCTTGCCAAGGCCGAGCGTTCGCATGCCGGTCGCTTCCAGCGTGCACTCGACGAACTGAAATAAAACGTTATCTTTTGTTTTCGCGGAGAGAGAAAGTTTTAGAGCTTTCTCTCTCTCGCTTCTCTCAAATTTTCGAGGACACTATGCGGGAAGGCAGCTTGGAAGCGCCGACGCGTTATCCGTTGGCATGGCGGGATGAAGACTTTTACGACCGCGAAAAGCTCGATGCGGAAATGCGGCGGCAGTTTGACGTCTGCCATACCTGCCGGCGCTGTTTTAATTTGTGCGATTCCTTCCCGACACTGTTTGATTTGATCGATCAATCGCCGACCGGCGAATTGGATAAGGTCGATAGCAAGGATTTTGCCAAAGTCGCGGATGCGTGCACGCTTTGCGATATGTGCTTTATGACCAAGTGCCCGTATGTTCCGCCGCATCCGTTCAATATTGATTTTCCACACCTTATCCTGCGCTATCGCGCGGCAGAAGCCAAAGAGGGCAAAGTATCGTTTCCCGATCGCGAACTTGCCAAGACGGATCGCAACGGAAAACTGGCAAGCGCGGTGGCGCCGCTTGCGAATTGGGCCACCGATCCCGGCAACAAACGCATGCGGGGGTTGTTGGAAAAAGTTGCCCATCTGGATCCGGAGGCAAAGCTGCCCTCCTATGCCGGCCGCACCTTGCTTGCAGCGGCAAAGGCAAAGCCCGAGCTTAACAAAGATGCTCCGGCATTCGGGCGCAAGGCCGTTCTCTACGCCACGTGCTACGGTAACTACAACACCCCGCAGGTGGGGCTTGCCACACGCGCCGTTCTTGCTCGTAACGGAGTCGAGACGGAGGTGGTTTATCCGCTCTGCTGCGGCATGCCGCTTTTGGAGCTGGGCAAGATTGACGAAGTGGCCAAGCACGCGGAACGCACGGCCGCGGAACTTTCCCGCTGGATTGCGCAAGGCTACGATGTGATTGCGCTGGTTCCCTCGTGTGCGTTGATGCTGAAGTTTGAATGGCCGCTGATTTTGCCGGAAAATGCGGCGGTGAAACAATTGGCCAACGCAACCTTCGATATCAGCGAATACATCGTGAGCATTGCCCGCAAAGAAGGGCTGGCACCGGGTCTTTCCCCCATCAAGGGCGGCGTTGTTCTGCACATGGCCTGCCATGCGCGGGCCCAGAATATCGGGCAAAAAGCAGCCGAAATGTTAAGGCTTTTGCCGGACGCCGACGTGACGGTGATTGAACGCTGCTCGGGCCATGGCGGCGCCTGGGGTTTCAAAAGCGGGCACTTTGAAGTCGCGCTGAAAGTCGGGCGGCCGGTCGCGCGGCAAGTGCGCGAAGCGGGCAAGACATATCTTGCCTCGGAATGCCCGCTTGCCGGGGTGCATATTCTCCAGGGCGTGGAAAAACTCGACGGCTCCGCGCCGAAACCCGAGTTGCTGACGCACCCTATTCAACTCATCGCCCGCGCTTACGGCATTGCCGCTTAAAGCGCAAGAAACGGGAGAGCCGAGATGGAGCACAAGCGCGTATTATTGGCCTCGGATATCATGTCTATGGCGGAATATGCCGCCGTGCGCGCCGAAAAGCGCCGCCAGATGGTGGAGATAAAGCGCAGGCGGCGCGTGGCGGTCGGCCCGTTCGTGACCTTTTTCTTCGAGAATTACGATACCATGTGGTACCAAGTGCATGAAATGCTCTTTGTGGAAAAGGGCGGAGAAGAGCAAATTCCCGACGAGCTCGCTGCTTACAATCCGTTGATACCGAAAGGAAACGAACTTGTTGCCACGTTTATGATCGAGATCGACGATCCCGAGCGGCGCAAGCGCCAGCTGATGCAATTGGGCGGCATCGAGAACACCGCCTTTTTGAAATTCGGCGGCGAGACGATAATGGCGGATCCGGAACAGGATCTCGACCGCACCACCGCCGAGGGCAAGGCATCTTCGGTGCAGTTTGTGCATTTTCGGATGAGCGGCCCGCAAATTCAAAATTTCTGCACGCCGGGAACGGAAATCGTTTTGGGTTTGCAGCATCCGAACTATCGGCACATGACCGTGCTTCCCGAAGACGTGCGCGCGGAACTTGCCAAAGACTTCGCGCCGTTCTAACCGAGATTCGGCGGCAGAGGGAGGAGATCATCGCCATGTTTGTTCGGGCCGGAGATCTTAATGTTCATGTGCTGGCGGAAGGGCCGCAAGAGGCGCCTGCCTTGCTCTTGCTGCACTCGCTCGGCACCACGCTGCATATTTGGGATGCCCAGGCGGCGGCGCTTTCCGACCGCTTCCGCGTCGTGCGGCCGGATCTCCGCGGGCACGGCTTGAGCGCCGTCCCGCGCGGACCCTACAGCATGGAGCAAATGGCGCAGGATGCTTTTGCGCTGATGGATGCGCTCGGCATCGCGCGCGCCCATGTGGCCGGGCTTTCGATCGGCGGGCTGATTGCGCAAGCCATGGCGCAAAAGGCGCCCGAGCGCATGCAAAGCCTGATTTTGTGCGATACCGCGCTGGCCATTCCGCCGCCGGAGATGTGGCACCAACGCGCCGCCACCGTGCGCGCGCAGGGCATGGAGGCGCTTGTAGAGACGGTACTCGCGCGCTGGGTGACCGCGGGCTTCCGCACCGCCCCGCCGGCGCTTGGGCTGCGCGCCATGTTGGAACGGACCGCCCCCGAGGGTTACGCAGGAGCAGCCGAGGCAATCGCCGGGGCCGATTTCACCGCCTCGGCCCGAAGCGTGCACCTGCCGACGCTGGTGGTGGTGGGGGATAGCGATGAATCAACCCCGCCAAGCGCCGCCAAAGCTTTGGCAGAGGCGTATCGGGGCAAGCTCGAAATCATTCCGCACGCCGCGCACATTCCAACCATGGAGCAGCCGGAGGCAGTCAGCGCCGCACTTCGCCGCTTTCTGGTGGCTTAGCTCGTCCATTCGCGAGACGAAAGTTGCGTGGATCATTGGTTCTGATCGGCATTCCGGGGACTTGCCTGATCGCCGCGCCGGCGCGTGCCCGGCTTTGCAAGCATGACGGCCTATAGAATATTTGCATCGTTGATCACGGTCGGCGAAAATATGCTTTCCACGCGTTTCGCTTGCTTCGGGAACCGCCGCCAAGAACCCAGAAGAGGATAAGACCATGACCGCGCTTGCCCCGCTCCGCCCCATCCCTCCGGAGGCCGACCCGCCGTATGACGCCCCGGCCTATCGCAGCACCGAAAAACGCCATCCGACGCACAAGCTGCTGCCTTGGGTTCACACCGTCACCGAGCTCACCGGCCCGCATTTCAGCCCGGCGCGGTTTCCCGCCACCACCGACCTTTCGGTGGTGAACGGCAAGCAAGCCTTGGGCGAGCGGATTATCGTGGCCGGCAAAGTCATGGATGAAAACGGACGGCCCGTCCCCAACACCATGATCGAGATTTGGCAGGCCAACGCCGCCGGCCGCTACCATCATCCGAACGACCAGCACGATGCACCGCTTGATCCGAACTTTCGCGGGGAAGGACGCGTGTTCACGAATGAGGCCGGCGAATACCGATTCATCTCCATCAAGCCGGGCCGATATCCATGGCGCAACCACCCCAATGCTTGGCGGCCGCATCATATCCACTTTTCACTCTTCGGTTCGGGGTTTGCGGCACGCCTGATTACGCAGATGTATTTTCCGGGCGACCCGCTTTTGCCGCTTGACCCGATTTTCCTTGCCGTGCCGGACGCCGCCGCGCGCGAGCGTCTGATTGCCCGCTTCGATCTTTCGCTCACCGAGCCGGAATGGGCGCTCGGCTTCCGGTTTGACTTCGTACTGCGCGGCAAGGCAGCAACCCCGATGGAGCACCCCTGATGCACGGCCTGACACCAAGCCAGACGATCGGCCCTTACTGGCATATCATTGAGCATCCCGAATGGGCCGATTTGACGCGTTTCGGCGCGAAGGGCGAACGGATAACCCTTTCGGGCCGTATCCTTGACGGGGACGGTGCGCCGGTGGCCGACGCGGCAGTGGAGATTTGGCAGGCGGATCCGCCGGCGAGCGAGCTTTTCCCCGGCTTCGGACGCTCCCGCACCGATGCGGAAGGAACGTTCCGTTTCATCACCTTGAAGCCGGGCCCGGTGCCCGGGCGCGGCAATGTGCAGCAGGCGCCGCATCTTGCCATGGCGATCTTCGCCCGGGGCTTGCTGAAACCGCTCTTCACCCGCGTTTATTTTGCCGGCGAGCCGGCCAACGAGACCGACCCGCTGCTGAACCAGATCGAAGATCCGCTTCGGCGTGCCAGCCTGATCGCGCAACCCGCAGGACAGGACGGGTTTGTCATCGATATCCATCTGCAGGGTGCACGCGAGACCGTGTTTTTGGACATCTGATGCCCGTCAACCCGGCAGATGGCGCGGTCTTCGGCGCGCTTTTCGGCTCCGAGGCCATGCGCGCGATTTTTGACGAGCGCGCCTTTTTCCAGCGTATGCTGGATGTGGAAGCGACCCTTGCCGAAGTGGAAGCCGAGCTCGGCTTGATCCCCGCTTTTGCCGCGCGCGCCATCCGCGCGGCGGCGCGCGTGGAAAATCTTGATTTTGCGGCACTCGCCGCGAGCACGCGCAAAGTGGGTTACCCCGTGGTGGGGCTCGTGCATGCGCTTTCGGCTGCTGCCGAGACGCTTGCGCCGGGCGCCGGCCGCTACACCCATTGGGGCGCGACCACACAGGATATTTTGGACACCGCGCAGGTTTTGCAAATTCGCGATGCTCTGGCGCTGATCCGGAGCGATCTTGTTGCCACCATCGCCGCATGGGCCCACCAAGCCGAGCAGCACCGGCAAACGGTGATGGCCGGGCGGACGCACCTTCAGCACGCCGCCCCCGTGACGTTTGGCTTGAAATGCGCCGTATGGTTCACCCCGTTGCTGGAACACGTCGAGCGGCTGGATACGCTTCGCCCGCGCCTTTGCCGCGTGCAATTCGGCGGTGCAGCCGGCACGCTGGCCTCGCTCGGCGCGCAAGGGCTCGCGGTAATGGAAGCCCTCGCCAAAGCCCTTGATCTGGCGGTGCCGCCCGTGCCCTGGCACGTCGCACGGGACGGCTTGGCCGAGGCTGTGAGTTTCCTCGGCCTGTTGACCGGAAGTCTCGGCAAAATTGCCACCGACGTGATTTTGCTCGCGCAAACCGAAATCGCCGAGCTTGCCGAGCCTTATGAAGCCGGCCGTGGCGGCTCTTCCACCATGCCGCAAAAACGCAACCCCATTGCCTCGGAATATATCCTTGCCGCGATGCGCGGCGTGCAGGCGCTGGTGCCGCTGATGCAAGGGGCCATGGCGCAAGACCACGAACGGGGCACCGGTCCCTGGCAGGCCGAACCCCTCGCGCTCCCGCAGGCTTTCCTCTTGAGCCATGGTGCTTTGCTGCACACGCGGGCGCTGGCGGAAGGGCTGGTTGTAGATGCCGAGCGCATGCGGCAGAATTTGGAGATAACGGGCGGATTAATTCTTGCGGAAGCGGTGATGATGGGGCTGGCGCCGCATTTCGGTCGCGAAGAGGCCCATCACAGGGTCAAGCTTGCGTGCGATCGCGCTCTTGCCCAGCGGATTTCGCTGGCCGAAGCGCTTGCACAAGATGCGGCGGTGCAGGCCAAGCTTGATCGGCAAGCCATTGCCGAACTGATGGACCCGGCACGCTACCTGGGCAGCACCGAGGCGTTTATCGATCGTGCGCTTGCGAAGGCGCGAAGCTGTTTCTGAAGCGAAAAGGGATCGACCCGTGGAGAAAAAGGGCATCGTCACCATCCCGGCCGGAGAGCTTGAGGGTTTCGTGGCGAAAATCTTCGTCGCCGCCGGCTGCGATGCCGAGGAGGCAAACCGCATCGGGCATTATTTGGTCTCCGCCAACCTCGCCGGCCACGACAGCCACGGCGTGATCCGCGTGGGCCGATATGTCGAGTGGCTCCGCTTGGGTTATGTGCGCAAAGGGCAGCAACTCAGCATCGTGCACGAGACGCCGACGCATGCGCTGGTGGACGGGAATTTCGGCTTCGGCCAAACCATCGGGCCGCAGGCGGTGGATCTCGGCATTGCGAAGGCGAAACAGCATGGGCTTTCGGCGATCGCGCTCCGCAACTCGGGCCATTTGGGACGCATCGGCGATTGGGGCGAGCGCGCCGCCGCGCAAGGTTGCATCTCATTGCATTTTGTTAATGTTTTCGGGGGTGAGCTGGTGGCACCCTTCGGCGGCGTGGATCGCCGCTTTTCCACCAACCCTGTTTGCATCGCCGTGCCGATGGCAGGCAAAAGGCCGATTGTTCTCGATTTCGCCACATCCTTGGTGGCGGAAGGCAAAGTTTTGGTGGCGGCCGACGGCGGCAAACCGGTCCCCGAGGGCGCCCTGATCGGCCCTGACGGGAAGCTTTCTTCCGACCCGAGCTTGCTTTACGGCCCCATCGCCGGCACGCGGGCGCGGGATGCTTCCAAAGGCGTGGGTGCGTTACGGACTTTTGGCGAGCACAAGGGCTCCGGCATTGCCTTGATGTGCGAAATCCTGGCCGGATGCCTCACCGGCGGAGGCACATCGGGGCCGCTGCCGGGGCCGCGCGGACGGATCGCCAACGGCATGTTCTCCATCTATCTGGATCCCGGCTCTTTCGGCACCCGGGATTTCGCGCAATCCGTCCAGGAATACGTGAATTATGTGAAAGCCTCGCGCCCGGCCGTGCCGGGGGGCGAGGTTTTGGTTCCGGGCGAGCCGGAGGAGCGCACGCGCACGGAGCGGCTGAAAAACGGCATTCCGTTGCCGGAAGAGACGTGGCTTGCCATCGTCGAGACGGCCAAGGGCCTCGGGCTTGCCCCGCCGGCGCAGGCTTGAGCCGGGGGCGGTGCGGCGGGAATTCTGCCGATGCTTGAAAATGCTTGAAAAACGTAGCTTTTCTCTCTCCGGGCATCGCACGAGCGTGGCGTTGGAGCCGGAATTCTGGGCCGCGCTCGAAGACATGGCGAAAGCCCAAAATCTAAAGCTTACCGCGCTTTTGGCAAAGATTGACCAAGGGCGGCAGCCTGTCCGCTCCCTCGCTTCTGCGCTGCGCCTTGCCGTGCTGGAGGCCCTGCAAACCCGCCGCGACGTTTAGGCATTCACCCCTGCACTCTCGCGCGATCACCCGGCCCCGCTTTTACCAGGAAATGTAGACAAGCCCCGGAACCCCGGTCGGCCGGTCGTACCATTCATTGATCGCGTCAATGGTGCGCCAGGGTAAAGCTTGGCGTTGCCATGCGTAATTGGAAAAGAACCGAGGATTCACGTAGCTCTCGCCGATGGAGCCAGCAAAACTGGAGGACGGCGACGCGCAGGAGCCGTTGCCCATTGTGCCGCCGATGCCCGGCCTTATGCCTCCGCCGCCGCCCCCGCCCCCGAAACGGGCGCGCGGATCGCCTTCGCCGTGCATCGCGGCATTGCCGGTTTGCGAAACATAAGCGATTTGCGCGTTTCCGGCGACAATGCCGTTGCAGGCCAAGCCGGGGCCGCCCCCGCCGGCAGCCACCAAGGCGAGCTCTGAATTGATTTTTATCACCGTTGCCGCCCCGCCTCCCCCGGCATAACTGTAGCCGCCGGCAAAACCGCCGCGGCCGCCGTTGAAGCCGAAAGCGTTATAGCCTCCGCCCTGCGGCGCATAGAGGCCGCCCGGCCCCGCACTTCCGGCAACGGCGATTTCCACGCGAGCCCCCGCGGGCACCGTCATGATGCCGCTGAATGCAGCGGGCGCGCCGGCATATTGAAAATGATACCAAAACCACAAAGACGCACCGCCGCCACCCCAGGCCCGCACTTGGAAAGAATGCACCCCGGCAGGCGGAATCCAGGTCACCGCCTTTGGCTTGATTTTGTATTGATCGTGAAAAATGCAGGCGTAGTTGCCCTCAAGAGTGCGGCCGTATTTGCCCGGCCAACAGGTTTTCGAACTCATCGGCGCGGCCGGTGCCGCGGGAGCCGGATCAGCCGGCGTGTTGGGTGCAGGCGAATTGGAAATCTGGGAAAAAGCGGGGGTCGAGCAGAGCGTTGCCGCCAGAACCCACGCGAAGGAACCGAACTGCTTGCCCTTCATCTCCGTATCACCTCCGAGCCCGAAACGCGCTGAAGATTACAATGAAACTTAGCTTCCGTTCGTCGAAAACCAATGTCTGGGGGCTTAAAACTGCAAAAAGATTCGGCGCTTTTCGCTATCTTTCATCCCCGTGCTCGTGCGTTCGCATTCTTGATATGGTGCCGAGCTGCCTCGGCGTTGCGCGATTAACCATTAGGTAACCAGCGCGCTACATACTCCGGTCTGCGTGGGAAGCGTCATGCTGCAAAGGAAAATCCTCATGCGCGCGAATGCGAAGATCGCCCCGAGCGCCCCGTATTTCACCAGCCCCCTCATGTTGGCAGACCGCCTGCTGACCTTGGCGCAAGATGCGGACCGGTCGGGTTACGTCTCTACCGCCGACAGGTTGCTCAGGCTCGCTTTGAAGGTGCTGGAGAATACCAACGGGAGGGAGCCACGCAAAATGCTACACGCAAAATGATATCGCCGCGGTTACTTGCTTAACTCCGCTTTCGCCCGCGAGCTGAGGGAGAGGCGGTCCAGGCAGGCGTCGTGCGCGATCTCGGTCGGCTGAGCGCCACCCTGCGCGGCTTTCTGACAGGCCAGGACGTCGTTCACGAGCATGCGGCCGATATCCTCGCATTTGGTGCCCTGCAAATCAAAGAGGCGTACCGCCGTGCGCTTTGCCGGCAGCGGGCCGAGATCCAGAGCGACACGCTTGAGAATCACCCCGTCATTGCCGAACAGGATCATATCCAGCCGGAACTGCGAGAGTGTTTCGGGGGCTTGGTTGTTGATGACGAAATACACGCGGCAGCCGCCGTTTTGCGGCAAGGACTCGAGCTTATTGAGCTCGAGATGCATCGGGGCAGCCTCTTCCGCCCAAGCCGCCCCGGACGAGAGC
This sequence comes from Terriglobia bacterium, assembly GCA_023511585.1. Taxonomy (GTDB): domain Bacteria; phylum Pseudomonadota; class Alphaproteobacteria; order Acetobacterales; family Acetobacteraceae; genus JAIMBF01. The sequence continues at coordinate 5,322 of JAIMBF010000060.1, read as the reverse complement.
GAAGCCAGCGCCGCGACGGCAACCCCAAAGAAAAGTCCGCGCAGATGAAGTTTCTTCATGGAATCCAACCCCCCACGTTGTTTTTTAAGGCGAACCGCGCCATCTTCCTAGCCGCTCGGGTGCCGGCACGCTAGCCCCGACCTTCGGCTTCTTCCCCATTTTTGCAAGGCCGGATGTGAGGCGAGACCTTTCGCGGCCGCGGAAAGCCCTTTAGTTTGCCGCCCATGCGTTACATATCGACCCGCGGCGAAGCCGCCGCACGCGACTTTGTCGGTGCTCTGCTGGCCGGGCTTGCCGAAGACGGCGGGCTTTTCGTCCCCGAGAGCTGGCCGCATTTTTCCCCCGCTGACTGGCGCGCTCTGCGCGGACTTCCGTATGCCGAGCTTGCCGCGCGCCTGATTGCGCCTTTCGTCGGCGATAGCATTCCCTTCGCGACGCTGCAGGCGCTCTGCCATGCCGCATGGACGGATTTCGACCATCCGGCGGTGGTGCCGCTTGTTCAGCTGGAGACCGGGCTTTGGGTTCAGGAGCTGTTTCACGGGCCGACGCTGGCGTTTAAGGATTTGGCGCTGCAGTTGCTGGGTGCGCTCTTTGAGCATGTTCTGGCGGCCCGCGGCGAACGCATCACCATTGTGGGCGCAACCTCGGGCGATACCGGCGCGGCGGCGATTGCGGCATGCCGCGGAAAACCCCACCTTTCCGTGGCTATTCTGCACCCCTATGGCCGCATTTCCGAAGTGCAGCGGCGGCAGATGACGACGGTTGTTGCCGAAAATGTTCTGAATATCGCGATCGAGGGCAGTTTTGACGACTGTCAGGACTTGGTCAAAGCCCTCTTTAACGATCGCGCATTCCGCATAGAGATGCGCCTGGCGGCGGTGAATTCCATCAATTGGGCGCGGATTGCCGCGCAAATCCCGTATTATGTCGCATCCGCCTTGGCCCTTGGCGCGCCGGACCGGGAAGTGGCGTTTGCCGTCCCCACCGGCAATTTCGGCAATGTCTTTGCCGCCTACGCGGCGCGCCGGCTGGGGTTACCGATTGCGCGGCTGCTCGTGGCCAGCAATCAAAACGATATTCTGGCCCGGTTCTTGGCCCGGAACGATATGAGCATCCGCCCGTCGGTGCAGACGCTGGCGCCCGCGATGGATATTCAAATCAGCTCGAATTTTGAACGGCTGTTGTTCGAGCTTGTCGAACGCAACGGCAAGGCGACCGCGCAAATCGTGGCGGAATTCCGCAAAAGCGGGCGCATGCCGGTGCCTGATTATGCCTGGCACCGCGCGCGGTTGATCTTTCACGGCTTCCGGCTGGACGATACGGCGATTCTTGCAGAAATCCGCCGTGTGCACGCGCGCGCGGGGTATTTGGCCGATCCGCATACCGCCATCGGCATTGCGGCGGCCGAAGCCGCACCCGTCGGGCACGGCGTGCCGATGATTGCCCTTGCCACCGCCCACCCGGCGAAGTTTCCCGATGCCATAAACCAAGCCACGGGTACCCGCCCGCCGCTGCCGGCGCGCTTCGGCGACCTATATGAAAAGAAGGAAGACTACGTCATTCTGCCGAATGACTTGGCGGCCGTTCAGGCCGCGATCCGAGCCAAATTTTTAGGAAATGCCGCATGAACGCTCAAGAAACTGTTCGCCTCACGCGCCTTGCTTCCGGCCTGACCGTGGTGAGCGAGCGAATGGACCGCGTGGAGACCGTCTCCTTCGGGGCCTATGTGGCTGCGGGCACCCGACATGAACGCGCCGAGGAAAACGGGATATCGCATTTTCTGGAGCACATGGCCTTCAAAGGCACCGAGCGGCGAAGCGCGCAACGCATTGCCGAGGAAATCGAGGCGGTGGGAGGGCATATCAATGCCTATACCTCGCGCGAGCACACCGCTTATTACGTAAAGGTGCTGAAGGAGAATATCGGGCTCGCGGTGGATATTATCGGCGATATTCTGACCCACAGCACCTTCGACCCCCGCGAGCTGGAACGGGAGCGCGGCGTCATTCTGCAAGAGATCGGGCAAGCCAACGACACGCCGGATGATATTGTTTTCGACTATTTCCAAGAGACCGCCTTTCCCGGCCAGCCCATGGGTTGGCCCACCTTGGGCAAGGAAGAAAGGATCCGCGCGCTCTCCCGCGCCGCGTTGATGGAATACATGCACACGCATTACACGACCACGAACACGGTGATTGCCGCGGCAGGCGCGCTTGATCATGACGCCGTCGTGGAGTTGGTCGAGCGCCATTTTGCCGATCTTGCGGCCAAGCCGGCGCCGGCCGCCGAACCGGCGCGCTATCACGGCGGCGAATTCCGCCAAGCCCGCACGTTGGACCAAGTGCATATCGTGCTGGGCTTTCCGGGGGTTGGCTATGCGGACCGGGATTATTACCCGAGCCTGTTGCTTTCCACGCTTCTCGGCGGGGGAATGTCCTCGCGCCTTTTTCAAGAGATCCGTGAGAAGCGCGGCCTCGTTTATTCCATTTACTCCTTTACCTCACCTTATACCGACGGCGGCTTGTTCGGCATTTACGCCGGCACCGGCGAGCAGGAAGCGGAGGAGTTGATGCCGCTTACCCTGGAAGAAGTGCGCAAGGTTCAGGAACACGTAACGGAGGAGGAACTCGCCCGCGCACGCGCCCAGGTGAAAGCAAGCGTATTGATGTCGCTGGAAAGCACGACCAGCCGCTGCGAGCAACTGGCGCGGCAGATGCAAGTCTTCGGCCGGGTGATCCCGACCGAAGAAATCGTCGCGCGGATTGCCGCGGTCACCGCCGAAGACGTGTGCCGGACCGCCGCCCGCCTGTTCCGCGCTCCGCCGACGCTGGCCGCCCTGGGCCCTGTGAGTAAGGTGCCGGGCTTACCCCTTATTGTCGATCGGCTCGCGGCATGAGCGGCATGAACCCGGAAGACCTGCTCGCCGACCTGATCCGCCGCGCCCGCGCCAGCGGTGCGGATGCCGCCGATGCGGTGCTGATCACCGGCACCTCGCTTGCCGTGCAGCGCCGGCTCGGCCGGATCGAACATTTGCAACGCTCGGAATCCGAGGACATAGGTTTGCGGGTTTTTGTCGGCCAGCGCTCGGCGATTGTCTCGGCGAGCACACTCGATCCCGCACGCTTTACCGAACTCGCCGCACGGGCGGTGGAGATGGCGCGGCTTTTGCCGGAAGACCCTTACGCCGGCCTGCCCGAAAATCCCGTCCCGCCCGCTGATGCCGCCGCTTTGGACTTGGAAGACCCGATCGAGCCCGCCACGGAACGCCTGATCGAACAGGCGAGCGCTGCGGAAGAGGCGGCGCTTGCGGTGCCGGGGGTGACCAACTCGGAGGGCGCCGAAGCAGGCTTCGGGCGCAGCGAAATTGTGCTGGTGAGTTCCAACGGCTTTGCCGGAAGGTATGTGCGCACTAGCCACTCGGTTTCGGTGACCGCGCTCGCCGGCGAAGGCACCGCGATGCAGCGCGACTACGACTATGCCACCGCGGTGCATTTTGCCGATTTGGAAAGCGCCGCCGCGATCGGCCGAAGCGCTGGAGAGCGCGCCGTCGCGCGGCTGCATCCGCAGCGTCCGCGCACGGCCAAGCTCCCCGTGGTGTTTGAGGCACGCGTCGCGGCAAGTCTGCTTGGCCATTTCGCCGGCGCGATCAACGGCGCGGCGATTGCGCGCGGAACCAGCTTTCTCAAGGATAAGCTCGGCCAACGCGTTTTTGCCCCCGGCATTTTCGTGCACGACGATGCGCGACGTAAGCGCGGATTGCGCTCTCGCCCCTTCGATGCCGAGGGCACGCCCACCGCCGCATGCACACTGATTGCCGACGGCATACTCACAAGCTGGCTTTTAGACCTCCGCAGCGCCCGCCAGCTTGGCCTTGCGTCCACCGGCCATGCCGTGCGCGGGACGCAAACACCCCCTTCCCCCGCTCCGAGCAACCTTTACCTGGCGCCGGGCCCGCTCACGCCGGCCGCCTTGATGGCCGACATCAAGGAGGGTTTTTACGTCACCGAGCTGATCGGCATGGGCGTGAACATGGTCACGGGGGATTACAGCCGTGGGGCGGCAGGGTTCATGATCCGCAACGGCGCGCGTGCCGAGCCGGTGGCGGAATGCACCATTGCGGGCAACCTGCATGAGATGTTCCGTGAGCTCACCCCGGCCGATGATCTCCGCTTCCGCCGCGGCACGGATGCGCCGACCGTGCGGATTGAGGGCATGACGCTTGCCGGCGCATAAGCCCGTGCAAGAAACGCCGCGCGCGCCTATATTTCGTTCAGGAAACACAATTTGGTAAAACCCATGCACCGAAACAGCCGCTTTCTGGCGATCCTCCTTGCTTTGGTTCTCGCGCTCGCGCCGGCGCTGGCGGAGGCGCGCGCCGGGAGCGGCTCTTCCATGGGAAGCCGCGGCAGCCGCACCTATGTGGCGCCGCCCACGACGCCAACCGCGCCTTATACGGCGCAGCCGATGCAGCGGAGTGTGACGCCCTACCCTGCGCCCAATTCTCAAACCATGCCAGGTTATGCCCCCGGTTACGGATACGGCATGGGCCATGGCGGCGGGTTTCTCTCCGGGCTTCTGGGCGGCTTGATCGGGGCGGGAATTGGCGGGCTGCTGTTCGGCCACGGTTTCTTCTGGGGCATCCACGGCTTCGGAAGTTTCCTCGGCCTCTTGCTGCAAATTTTTCTGATCGTCTTGGTGGTGCGCTGGCTGATGCGCCGCTTTTTGGGCCCGCAGCCGGTTTTTGCCGGCTTGAATGCCTTCGCGCGCGGCGCCGCCGGCGGGCCGATGCCGCGGGGTGGCGGCACGGCGGCTTCCGGCGCAATCCCGATCACCGCGGAGGATTATCAGGCTTTCGAGCGCATTCTCTATGCGGTGCAAGCCGCGTGGAGCGCCCATGACATCAATGCCCTGCAGCGCCTCGCCACGCCGGAAATGGTGGGCTATTTCGCCGAGCAGCTGGCTGAGCAGCAAAGCCGCGGTGTGCGCAATTTGGTGCGCGATGTGCGGCTGGAGCGCGGGGACCTTGCCGAGGCATGGGCCGAAGGTGGGCGCGAATACGCCACGGTGGCGATGCGCTTTTCTATGATCGACGTGACCGTCGATGCGGCCGGGCGGGTGGTGGACGGCAGCCCCACCGAACGGGTGGAAGCCACCGAACTCTGGACATTTCTGCGTGTGCCCGGCGGCAATTGGCTGCTCTCTGCCATTCAGCAAGCTGCGTGACAGGCGCGAAGCAACCGGAGGGCGCTAGAGCCTGATCCGATTACACTGAAGCGTATCCGGCGTGCCTGAGATATGCGGTGCACTCAGCGGGGGAGAACT
>JAIMBF010000059.1 GCA_023511585.1 Terriglobia bacterium | reverse complement strand
AAGCTCGATTTGCTGCGTCGGGTTTTGGATGGAACTCTCTATGATGCCCTACCGTTCGAGTTCCATGAGGAGCGAGGCCCCGGTGGAGAGTATATCCCACTACGCAATCGCAAGCCCTCCGTGCGCAGCAATCTTTGCCGCATTGTCGTTGATGATTCCGTTGCTTTGTTGTTCAGTGAGGGGCGGTTCCCTGCCATTGACTCGCCAAACCGCGAGGTACGGAGCTTTCTAGACGCCGTGGCTCGCGAGACGCGCCTCAATGAGGTGATGATCGACGCAGCATTGCGTGGCTCCGTCGGTTCGGTCGCAATCCTCATGCGCGTGCTCAGCAACCGTGTATATTTCTCGGTACTCGAAAGCCTTTACTTACAGCCCGCGTGGGACTCCGAGGCCCCTGATACATTGGAAAGTGTAACCGAGCGCTATAAGGTACGGGGATTTTCTTTGGTAGAGCGTGGCTATGATATACCCGACCTAAATGCGGATTATTGGTTCACTCGCAAGTGGGATAAGTGGCGGGAAATCTGGTATCATCCATACCGGATTTCCGAAACCGATGCGCGACTCACAATAGATAAGACACGCAGTGTCGTGCACGGTTTGGGTTTTGTTCCCATAGTGTGGGTAAAGAATTTGCCGGGGCCTTCCTCCACCGGAGATTTCATCGACGGAGCTTCGACTTTCCGCCCGGCAATCGAAAGCATGATCGAAATTGACTACCAGCTTTCTCAAGCAGGCCGGGGTTTGAAATATAGCTCTGATCCAACCCTGCTTATCAAGGAGCCGGCGGCGCGCGACGGGGAATTTATAAAAGGCGGCGGAAATGCTCTGGTAGTATCCGAGAAGGGCGATGCGAAGCTTTTAGAGATTGGCGGTTCGGCAACGACTGCGGTAATCGACTACGTGCGATTTTTGCGTGAACTCGCGTTAGAAGCGATCCATGGCAATAGAGCGGACCCTCAGCGCCTTTCCGCTCCTGCGTCGGGCCGCGCACTCGAGCTGATGAGCCAGGGCCTCATTTCCCTTGCCGATAAACTTCGTATCTCTTACGGAGAGGGCGCGCTACTTCCGCTTGCGCGCATGGTGTTGCGAGCGGCGCAGGTATACCCGCTGCAAGTTGGTGGCGCGTCAGTACCGAAGCTTGATACGCATGCACCGGTGTCATTAGTCTGGCCGCGATGGTTTCCGCCTACCGCCCAGGACCGTCTGGCCGATGCGCAAGCTCTCGCAAAGCTATCCAAGGCTGGGCACATCTCTAAAGAAACAGCGGTTAAAGCCATTCGTGATTTCTATGATATTACCGATCTCGCGCTGGAATTACGCAATGTAGAAGTTGAGGGGGACGCAGTATGAGCGTGGAAAAGGACATAGCATCCGATGCGCCGGAAACAGAGGAAACATCAATCAACGTTCTTGCAACACGTGTTGCTACGTTAGAGAGGGCTTTGGAGGAAGTTCAGGCGCAAGCGCGCGAGCGCATTAAGCTCGCGGAACTCAAAGCGGCGGCCTTGCAGGCAGGCATGCTAGATCTAGACGGGCTTAAGCTTCTCGATCTTTCTTCCATAGAAATAGACGAAAACGGCAATATGATCGGGACAGAGGCGTTGTTTGCTCGAGCAAAACGTGAGAAGCCCTGGCTGTTTCGCGCGCTATCCTCCTCTTCGCGGGCTTCTGCTCCGCCGGCACAACCGCCGCGGATGAAGCTCGCTACGGAGATGACGGAAGAGGAGTATCGCGCGGCCAGAGCAGAGCTATTACGCAGGCGCTAGATACACGGCTCAGGGTTTCACCCAGATCTTACTCGCACAGCGTGAGGCAGGACAACGTCTGTTAATGTAAACAGAAGTCAGTGAGAGGATAACTATGGCGATCGACAACTTTCCGCCCTCTTTGCAACCGATTATTCAACAAGGTTTTCTAGAAAGAGAGTTTCAGGACGCGCTTCGCTCCCGGCTTGCTTATCGGTACGTGGCCGATCGCGAGGAATTCGCCGTCGGTATTGGTGAGACACTCACCAAAACACGTGCAGGCCTAAAACCATCTGTGACGACTCCACTTGCGCCCAATACCAACACCAATTTGGATAATGGATTAACTCCTCTATATTTTTCGGTGGAGCAATACACACTGACGATCAATCTCTATGCTGCTACAACCGACCTAAATATGGTTACGAGCCGGGTTGCGATTGCTCCGCAGTTTTTGTTGAATGCTCGCACGAACGGTGAGCAGGCGGCACGATCTTTAGATGAGCTCGCCCGCAATGCGTTATTTGCGGCATATTTTGGCGGTAATACCCGCGTGATTACGACGCTGACTTCTGCAGGTTCCACCATTCAGGTGGATGATGTACGCGGCTTTCAGAATGTCTTTGTAAACGGCGTGCAGGTGCCGGTTTCATCCTTTAATCCCATGACGGTAACCGTGGGAGCGGATTCTTATAACTTGATCGGCGTAAGCGTGGATGCTACCAACGTCTCGACTACGCCTGGAGGCATTTCAGGAGAACTTACCTTCTCCTCGAACGTTAGCGTAGCGGACGGAACGGCCGGAAATACGGTCCAGGCGGCGACGGCTTCCGTGATTGTGCGACCGTCCGGCCGCACAAACACTGCGCAACTGCAAGCGGGCGATACGCTTACCATGGCGAATTTGCTGGACGCCGTGGCGACGTTGCGTAGGAACGCGGTGCCCGAAGTTGAAGGTGCCTATAATTGTTATCTCGATCCTGTTTCCGCCCGGCAATTGTTTGCCGATCCGGATTTCAAGGAGCTATTCCGCGGGGCGACGTCGGCAAACCAAGTGTTCCGCCGCGGCATGATTAATGATTTCCTTGGGCTTCGCTTTTACCCGACTACCGAAGCATTCGTGCAACAGCATCCTTCTCTTCCCGGCATTTATGTACGCCGCCCGATTGTGGTGGGAAAGGGCGCGCTGATCGAAGGCGATTACGCTGGCATGGCGGACGACGACATTGCGCCGCGAGACGCCGTGGTAAACATTATCGACGGTGTTGCCATGGTTACGCGTCCGCCGATTGATCGGCTGCAGCAGATTATCGCTCAGAGCTGGTACTGGATTGGCGGTTTCTGTGCTCCAAGCGACACGACGACCACGCCCACCACTATTCCGACGGCAACCAATGCCGCTTTTAAACGAGCGGTTATGATAGAGCACGTCGGCTAGTGAGAAGGATAGTATGAATGTCAATCGGCGCAACGCAGCCGTTTAGGCCATCCGGAACGGCGACGCTTTCAGCTTCCACAACCTCCGCAAACATAACGTTGCCCGGAGCAGGTGAAGCGGTGCTGGTTTATAACGCGGCGGCAGCTACGGCTTTCTTCCGATTCGGAACGGACGGTACGGTTGCCGCAAGTACTGCAGATACGCCGTTGCCCCCGGGGGGACGGATGCTGGTACATGCGGGAAGTTATGCAAAAACCGCTGCAGCCGTACTCGCAGCCGGTACCGGTGCCGTTTATTTCACTCGAGGAGATGGGACGGTTTACTAGACATGTCCGGCTCGGCAGTGTTTTCTTCTGCTCCTTTCAGTGATGCCGAGAAGACCGATATTCGGCGTTTCTGCGGATACCCCGCATATGGCGGGGGGGCTTCAGGATTCCAGGGGTGGAGATTTTTTCAAGCATATGGGCTGCTGGAATACCGCATGAACAACCTCGCTCCAGCGGAGTATCAGGTTGTCCGGAAATATCTCGCGCAACTTTACGCGTTGGAAGCGGCCATTCCGGCTGCCGCCGCAAATTTGGATACAGCCGAGGCATCGGTATGGATACACAATCCAGTCGAAGTGGAGCAACGTACCGCTTTGTTTGATGACTGGCGGAGACGACTATGCGGCTTTCTTGGGCTTCCGCCCGGGCCGGATTTGGGCGAACCTGAATTTAAAATTATCGTCTAACAACGTATTTGCTCTTCGCCAATGAATGAAACGCGCTTCAATGATCTTATCGCGCGGGGGATGGGGGTTGCTGCTCGCAAAATCGGCGTTACGTGCGATGCCTATCGGCCCTCGGGGCCGATCGATCCGCTTGCGCCAGAGAATCGTTTTTTGCGCATGCAGGCTGCATTTAATGCGGAAGATCCAAAATTTTTCCGTGCTGCGAAGTACGGTGAACCTGTATATTACGCAATATTAGACGCTGCGTACACTAAACCGGGCGATTATTTGGTCGAACGTGCCACGGGGCGGACTTGGTTTATTGCTTCGCAATTGCCGCTTTTGCCAGTGGTGGTGGTACAAACCAACCGACGTATTTGGCTTCATCGCCCAGCGAGGCCAAAGTTGCCGGGCGTAAATTTCTATAGTGGTGTCAACCGAGAAATGCTTATGCCATTGGTTTCCAATTGGCCGGCGAGCGTGCTTGCGGAAAGAGGCGGCGGCAACCGGTTGGGTGCGCGATCGGAGCTTCCGGGCGATACACAGCCCGGAAGCTTTATCATTCTGCTGCCGGCATTAAGCGGTTTTTCGCGGGGAAAAACCGGCCCATCCGAATCCCATATTACATTGAAAACAGACGATCTCGTACGCGATGATCTCGAAAGGCAATTTATAGTTGCTACAGCAGAACTTTCTGAGCTTGGCTGGAGACTTTTCGCGCGAGAGGTAACAAGCTGATGGCTGATCAATCGGACGTGGAAACGGCGCTTGTGAATGCCATCGCGCAGGCCATATACCCTGAGGGGCCGGGCTTTCCCGGAGTGATTTCCGCTCCCTGTCGGATTTATCGCGGCTGGCCGGATTCGGCGGCACTGGATAATGATCTGAAGGCCGGTTGGGTAAATATCAGTGTTTTCCCTCTCAGCGTAGGCATGCGCAACACCACGCGGTATATGGACTTTTGGCAGTTGCTCGCCGACCAACCTCCGACATTGGGAGTGGATGTTACAGGAACGACGGCGACGTTTTCCGGCACCGCTCAGGCTGGCCAACTGGCCGGTTTGTTGGTCAACAACTCCGCGTTCGTCTACCTGGTCCAGGCAACCGATACGCCGGCAAGCGTGGCAGCTGCCTTGGCGGCCAAAGTTGCCGGTATGCAACCAGCATCGACAAACGGCGCCAGCGTGACAGTGCCCGGCGCATACAGGCTTATCGGACGCGTAGTGGCACCGCAGCCGGCACTTTGGCAAACACGCCGGCAAGAGCAGAATTTTCGGGTAACTCTATGGTGCCCTGATCCTCTTACGCGGGATGCAGCGGCAAGCGCCATCGACGCGGAGTTTGCTCAGGCGCATTTTTTGCAGCTTGCCGACGGAAGCTTGGGAAGGTTGCTGTTTCAGTCCTCGACGGCACTGGATAACGCAGAAGTTGTGGGCCTTTATCGGCGTGATCTGCTTTATAGTGTGGAATATCCGACTACGCGTATCCAAACATTGCCGACTATGTTGTTTGCTAACATAACTATAGGAAGCGCTATTGCGACATTTGGAACTCTAACGGGGTGATTTTATGGGTAGTGGAAATATGCCAATGAAACTCGTTGTCGTACGCTCGTTTGCGCAATACGCGCCGGGAGAAATAATTATCGATGCGGCGGAGATAACTGGGATTTTATCCGGAGAAAATGCAGCCCATGTCGTCAGCGTAGCGTCGGGGCCGCTTCCCACCACCAACAGCTCGCATACAAATAGAGGATAAGCTATGCCTATTTTGCAGCAGGCAAGCGCTAATGCAACAGCGCTGATCGTGCCGGATCTTTATGTACAAATCGTCCCGCCGCAGAACCTTGTGTTAAATGGTGTTCCCACGGATATTATTGGCATCGTGGGAACAGCAAGCTGGGGCCCGGTAAATCAGCCGGTAATTGCGAGTTCCATGAGCGATTACGCTGCGAATTTTGGGCCTATTGTGGCTCGCAAATACGATATGGGCACGCAAATGGCTACAGCGGTGCAACAAGGCGCGCAGAATTTTCGCTGTGTCCGCGTGACAGACGGCACCGACACCGCTGCCCAGCTTGCGCTCTTTGCTTCGGGTACGCAGACCCCTTTGACGCTAACGGCGCGCTACACGGGAAGCTACGGAAACCAGATCTCGGGTGCCTTTAGCCCCGGCTCTCAGCCCAACACTTGGCGGGTGAGCATATCCCTTCCAGGGCTCGCTCCGGAGGTATTCGACAATATTGGCGGGACCGGGCAAACTTTTTGGCAGAATGTCGTAAACGCAATTAACTTCGGCCAGAACTTACAAAGGGGGCCGTCGCAAATTGTTGTTGCGTCTTTGGGAAACACTTTTACCATTACGCCCACCACGAGTCTTTTTAGCTTTGCTTCCGGCACCCCGGGCAGCGATGGCGCGGGAAATGTAACCGCCGCCACGCTGATCGGGGAGGATGTAACGCCAAGAAAAGGCATGTACTCTCTTCGAGGGCAGGGTTGCTCCATAGGGCTTCTTGCGGATGCCGATGATCCCACGCAGTGGGTTACACAAGCCGCATTCGGTCTCTCGGAGGGAGTTTACATGATCCTAACCGGTCCTTCCGGCGATACCATTGCCAACGCTGTGGCGACTAAGCAATCAGCAGGCCTCGATAGCTACGCGGCGAAGTTAATGTTCGGGGATTGGATTTGGTGGAATGATCAGGCCAACGGGGTTACGAGGCTTGTGAGCCCGCAGGGGTTTGTCGCTGGGCGGCTTGCCAATCTTTCGCCTGAACAATCCAGCTTGAACAAGCCGCTCTACGGGGTGGTCGGCAGTCAGAAATCCGGAAGCCCAGGAACCGCACAAAACAGCGTTTATTCGGAGGCCGACTTACAAACACTGTTTTCCGCCGGGATAGATGTGATCACAAATCCCCAGCCCGGAGGCGCATTCTGGGGAGTGCGCTGCGGCCATAACTCTTCTTCTAATTCTGCAACCAACGGGGATAACTATACAAGGCTCACCAACTATATCGCCGCATCACTCTCTGCCGGCATGGGGCAATACGTTGGCGAAGTGATTAACGTTTCCTTGTTTCAAAGTATCCGCGCGACATTAACGGGCTTTTTCCAAAACATGCTCAATGCGGGTATGCTTGGTTCCACAGACGGTTCGGTGCCATTTCAGGTGATCTGCGATACATCCAACAACCCGAGTACCCGTACAGCGCTTGGCTATGTGCAAGCAGATTGCCAGGTTCAATACCTTTCGATAAACGAGAAGTTCATTGTCAATGTGGAAGGCGGACAAACTGTTATGGTTCAGCATCAAACGTTGCCAGCCGGTCAAATAGGATCCTGAAAAATTTAATTTGTCCGTTGCCAGAGTTCGAAGACAAAGGAGAAACAAGTGCCAGCGACACAGTTTTCCCTTGGCCGGAATTGCCAATTGGTGGTCATTGGACCGCAAGGTAGGGTGGACCTCACTTACGTCACCGGCTTTGAAAGTCGCCAGCTCACCGCTTCGGTGCGCATTGATCGGCTGGATGGAGTGCATATGGGGGCGGAGATTCCGAAAGGTTGGGAAGGAAGCTTTGAGCTGGAGCGCGGTTCGTCGGAAGTGGACGATTTTATTGCTTCGATTGAACAGGCCTTTTATGTTCAAGGCCAGTTGCCCACAAGTACACTTTACCAGTACGTTCAGGAAGCCGACGGCTCCACATCTACTTACCAGTACGATTTGGTAGTCTTCCGACTGGCATCGGCAGGGGCATGGCGGGGCGATTCACCGGTAAAACAGCGGTTGGAGTTCTTTGCTTCGACGCGCACGCGTATGTAATAGATAATTAAGGAATAAGGAGACCATGAGCACGCCAAGCGATCGTATCATAGCGGCGTCGCAGCGGGCATTTGAAACGCAAGATGTCCGCGGCCGCAAGCTTGCCATTAAACGGCTGGACGCTTTGGACAAGCTCCGCCTTTATAAGGCTGTCGGGCCGGAGCTTGCTCAGAACGAACCGTATTTGGGTATGGCTTTGCTAGCGTACTCCGTTACGGCTATTGACGACTTACCTATTCCGCCGCCGGTGAATGAGGGGCAAATTGAGCAAGCGGTACAACGCTTGGGTGAAGACGGCTTGGCCGCAGTGGTAGAAGTGTTGGCAAGGATGGATGAAGAAACCAAAGAGGGAGCCCCCGGCGCCACGAAAAACCCGATTGATTCGGCAAAAAACTGAGCGAGCACCCCGATCTTATCGATTGCTTGTATTTGGTAATGAACGGGGTGCCATTCGACGTTGCCTTTAGCCTACCGCCTGATGAGAGGCTTGCCTTTGTTGTCATAATAGGCACGCTCTCGGGACGATTGTTTGATTGGGAAAGCATGCGTTTTTTGCCGGAGAATCAACGCTAATGGAGGCCGGTTGGGAGACCATTGAGAGCGCTGCATTAAAGGAGGCCGTAGAACGCTTGTGTGATTCGATTTCTATCAGGATGGCGTCGGAAGGGGTCACTGACGTGGCGTTTTCCACAGAAGTAAAGGGTGCCGAGGTGAGACTGCATATTGTTTCGGAGCAAGCGCTGATTAGAGAGATTGGAGCTTCAGGCTTGCCGCCGTGGCCCATTATTGCCGAATGCATTTCAGAACAAGCGGAAGACCTTGCCTCAGGGATTGCAGCCGTACTGGCAGCCCATGCCGAAGAATTATTCGCCTAAGCAAACGGCAGAGACATTGCGATGAAGCAAAGTTTTGAAATCGATGTTTCTGTCGTTCTTGGAGGCGGGCTTGGCCGCGAAGTTACTGCCCTTAAGCGGGAGTTACAAGCTCTGCATCGGACCACATCGCTGAGCAGAGCCGGGCTTCGCGAATTTCGGATTAAACCGATCAGAGAGCAAGGGATAACGCGACGGTCGAATCTGCTACCCGAGGGACTTTTCGGCTATAACGCGAAAGGTTGGACCGACGTTTACCGAAGCGGCGTTGCTCGGTTAAGGGAGCGGAAGCGCAGCAGCGCCAAAGAAGTTGCCTTCTCCGGACATCGAACCGAATTCGTGATATACCGCTCGCCCGAGAAGCGCAGCTTTTGGGAAAGGCCACCGCCCACACGTGTGGCGGCCTGGAAACGGGAAATTTCTCCGTTGCTTGCGAGCGAGGAAAAAGAAACGCTCAAAAAAGTCCTGATTGGGAAGGCACGGAGTCCTATTTCTGGTTTAGAGATCCACCGCCTGGCAAGAGCAAAACAAGCGTTTGGCTACGCGGGGTGGCCCCCTCGTGGCCGCATGCTTCGGCCGGATTCTCCTTCGGCTTTCTCGCCTTTCCCTGAAGCCCGCGAGCCTAACTATAAGCCATACGCTCAGAACCCAATAGCGATAAAACCCGCGCATGGAAAAAGCATGAGGACAGAGCGTCTGGCAGCGCATGCTCCCTTGATGATGTCTCGACCGTTCGGCTCACGTTCTTCCGGCCAAAGCCCGGTTATGCTGACAAGGAATTTCGAGAGTGCAAAGCCCATTAGCCCGCGTGTGTTTGCTCAGCACGGGAAATACGTTCTTTCCGGGGTTTTGAAAGGAACGGTTGCCGCGGCTCCGAATGGCGCATTTACAAAGTCCGGTAGTTCTGCACCGCTGAGCGATGCTCACCAGCCAAAGGTATACCCTTTTAAGCAAGCCACCGAAAACCCGAGTACTCCGTCGAGCCTTGCGCCAAAAGCAACCGCTGCACTGAGTTTTCAGGATGCTCAAATCGTCATGATACCAAGCGCGGAGCGCTCCTTAGGAGTACCGCAAATGGGCGCCGTGTATTTAGACGGGCGGCTGGTGGGCCGTTGGGTGTCTGACTATCTTGCGAACGAAGCGGCGGGTGCTCCAAGTGCCAGGGTATCGTTTGATTCTCGTCTCGGCTTTCCCTGGCCAGGTCCGCCGATCGCAAACTGAGTCGCGCAATTCGCGCCGTTAACACCAAGAATCGGATCTTCCCACGACTGTCGATACCATGCCGAAAATTGCATTATTCCTTGGCCCCGTGCTGTTTCAGGACTTCGAGATTCCGGAGACTATTATTTTCGGCGGACGCCAACGCCTCGCTGTACACGAGCTGCCCGGAGGAGCGCGCGTAATTGACGCGCTCGGCCGTGATGATGCTCCCATAATCTGGTTCGGTGTACTCTCTGGGCCCAACGCAACAGAACGTGCGCACGCTCTGGATTTATTGCGTGTCCAAGGAGCGGTGCTACCGCTGACTTGGGACACGTTCTTCTATACCGTCGTGATCAGTGAATTTCGGGCGACTTATGTTCAGGAAAATTGGATACCCTATTTTATTTCCTGCACTGTCTTGCGAGATGAAGCGGAAGTACTCATACAGGCCGGAATTTCTCTGGTTGAACAGGCGATGGCAGATGTAGGAACAGCAGCAAGTCTGCTCGTAGGAAGCGATATTGCCTTAGACAGTGCTACCAGCGCTCTGTCGGCCCCGGGTGCGTCGGTGCTTGGCACTAATGCCTATACATCTGCGCTCGACGCCGTCACATCGGTGCAGAGCAGCATAGCAGGTGGCATCGGCACGACCGAAGGCACACTGGATTCCTATATCGGCGGTGGGTTCTTTTCCGGCGGCAACGCCGATCAGGGCATTGCTGCGCTTTCGAACGCCACGAACGCGGCTGGCACGCTTGCGCAGCTCTCCGCCGCACAAGGTTACATCAATCGCACGGTAATCAATTTTCTCAATGCAAGTCCATAGAGGCATTGCGGAGGAGAGTTTCGTGCAAACCATTACCGTTGCGGGAGGTAACTTGTTTGCTCTCGCCGCCCAATACCTGGGCGATGCCACACAATGGATTCGCATTGCCCAGCTCAATAATCTTTCCGATCCCATGCTTACCGGGCTGGTCACATTGCGTATTCCCGATGCCGATCCGAACGCCGCCGGCGGAATCGCTCCCCAATGAGCGGAACCCTTTTTTCCGGAGTATCGCGTCGCCCCCGGCTTCGCGTTCTGGCGAATGGCGCCCCTGTGCAGGGGGTGCGTGAAGCTGAAGTGTATATAAACAATTATTTTGCCGCCAATCGATTTAACGTGAGTATTGCTTTGGGACCGGATCCTCAGTGGACTGCGTTGGCTTGGTCGGAAGCGAACTCGGTAACTATCGAAATAGACGTTGGATTTTTACAGGATTTTGCCGGGGAAAACTTGGATCCGCCCTGGGTAAGCCTTATCCAAGGCAAGGTCGATACCGTGGTTATTGACCCTATTGTCAGCACGGTGCGGCTAGAGGGGCGTGACTTCACTTCTCTTTTTATTGAAACGCTCGTCGAGGGCAGCTTTACGAATCAGACTGCATCGGAAATAGCTGCAAACCTGGCCGCTCGGCACAATCTCTCTGCGGCAGTCGCCTCAACGTCAACGCCGGTCGGTCGCTACTACGGGAATGAGTATGACCAAATTACACTCAATCAGTTTGCTTCCGCTACTACGGAATGGAACTTACTGGTATGGCTTGCGGAGCAGGAAGGCTTCGATGTTTGGGTCCAAGATAATACGCTATTTTTCCAGCCAAGGCCGGAAAATCCGAGTCCCGATCTTGTCGTGTATGCAGGATTGGGCTTCGGAACCTCGAATGTCCAAAGTCTTCGCATGGAGCGCAAGCTGGGTTTAGCCGGCAATGTCACGGTTACCATGAAAAGCTGGAGCAGCGCCAATCAAACAGCATACGTCGAGACCGCGGCCGCTACCGGCGTAGGGGGTATTGGCACCCCGAAATCTTATGTGTATTTGCATCCGAATCTTACACCTGATCAGCTGGCGGCTCAGGCGCAGCGAAGGCTTAATGAGATCATGCAGCACGAGCGCGTGATCGAATTTGTCATGCCGGGCGAGCTACAGCTGACCTCCCGGAGTCAAGTCGCTCTTGTCGGAACCAATACTGCCTTCGACCAGATATATAGTGTGGAAGCAATCGAACGCCGACTGGACTATTGGGGCGGCTTTACGCAGCGTGTTCGGGCAAAAAATAGCACCGTTGCATAGCAGATTTGGCTCTTAATTTCGAACGTTCTCGTAGCGCTTATCGCAACACTACACGGACATGGACAGATTTCTGAACGCAATGAAGGCATATGCCTCTGCGTTAGACTACGCGCGCGGGCATGCGCGTTTCGGAGTAATCACAAGTTTTGACCCAGTGCGTTATCTTGCCCGTGTCACCATGGAGCCCGAGGGTGTGCTTTCGGGCTGGCTCCCGGTACTTACACCCTGGCTTGGTAACGGCTGGGGATTGGCCGCCCCGCTTGTGCCGGGTACACAGGTATTGGTGCTGGCGCAAGAGGGTCATGCAGAGCACGGCGTGATAGTTGGCGGAGCCTTTAGTGCGGTCAATCCAGCTCCGCAGGCACCGGCTGGAGAATTTTGGCTGGTGCATCAAAGCGGTTCTTTCTTCAAACTGCAAAGTGACGGCAGCGTTGCAATTTCTGCTCCCGTTGTGACGATTTCAGGAAATCTCGTTGTTACGGGCGATATATCCGATAAGTCCGGTGCTCACGGCACGCTCGATGGCTTTCGCTCGGCTTACGATCAACACGTTCATACGGCCGGCACGGCGACCACCTCGCCGCCGACGCCGGAGGTTTAGGAGCCATGTCGGATCTTTTTCATCAATGGGGAACCGATCTGGTTCCCGCGGCTTCCGGAGACGTGTTACTAGCACAAGGCAGCGTTCTTTCGATGCAACGGTTACTACGGCGTCTGCTTACGAATCTCAACGATTACATTTGGCAGCCGCAATATGGCGCGGGACTTGGCGGTTTTGTTGGGCAGCCGGTAACCGTTGATCAGATTGCTGCCGTTATTCGGAGCCAGATCTTCAAGGAAGCGAGCGTGGCACGGTCACCTGAGCCGGTGGTTGAAGTTTCGATAAATAGTCGAAGTGAGGTGTATGTGCAGATTACGTATACGGAAGCTGCAAGCGGACAGCCTCAGATACTAAGCTTTTCACTGCCAAGCCCGAGCTCATCCTAAAGGAAAGTCTATGGACAGAGAAGCGAACATTGCATGAAACTTCCGTTGCAGACTTTTTCTTCCTTAGTACAAAATGCTGCCGCCTTTGTACAAGGCGCAGCGTCCGGATTGCTGGATCTTTCCGTTGGCTCCGTACTCCGGGCCGTTTTGGAGGCTAATGCATCTATCGGCCTCTGGTTGCAATGGCTGTTGCTGCTGGTCTTGAACAATACACGAGCGGCTACCAGCCAAGGACCGGATCTGGACTCGTGGATGGCGGATTTCGCACTTACGCGCTTGCCGGCGGTGGCTGCTATGGGAACCGTTACCTTCTCCCGTTTCAGCCCGATAAATTCCGCACTGATCCCGGTCGGCGCTTTGGTCAAAACCGGCGATGGTACTCAGAGCTTCGCAGTAATTGCGTCACCGAATAATCCGTTGTTTAGCCCTACCCAAAGCGGTTACGTTCTCGGAGCCGGTGTTGCGTCAGGGCTGGTTCCCGTAGTCGCTACGACGCCCGGATCTGCCGGGAACGTGCAAGCGGGAACCGTAACGCTACTCGCAAGTGCTATCCCTGGGGTGGATAGCGTTACCAATAGCGCCGCCTTCACCGGCGGCGCTGATGCGGAGAGCGATGCCGCATTTCGCGCTCGATTTGTGGCCTACATAAACAGCCGTACGCAGGCAACAAAGGCAGCGATTGGCTATGCGATCTCCAGCTTGCAGCAAGGCCTGAGCTATACGATCGCAGAAAATGTCGATACGGCAGGGAATCCGCGGGCCGGAAATTTTGTGGTTACCGTGACAAACGGACAAGCAAATCTACCGGAGAGCCTGCTTGCCGAAGTCTCGGCGGCGATAGACGCGGTGCGGCCGGTGGGCACAAGTTTCGCCGTGCAGACGCCGCAGCAGATTGTTGCCAACGTTTCACTCTCTCTGACATTAATAGCCAATACAAATTCGGCCCAAGTTAGCGCGCAAGTTTCCAACTCCATTAGCAGTTATATAGGCGGGCTAGGTATCGGGCAGGCTCTCCCGATCGCGCGGATCGCGCAGCTTGCGTTGGATGCGAGTCCTTTTATTTTGAACGTATCCAACATTTCTATCAATGGGCAGAGTGTGGATCTTAATCCGGGCGCTACCGGCATAGTGGTCGCCGGTAATATTACGATAAACTAAAATGGCAGTCGGCGATCAAAGCGACATGCTAGCCCGCATCAAAGCGGTGCTGCCGCGCACATGGTTTCCGGATACAACGCCGGTTTTAGATGCGCTGTTATCGGGTTTGGGAGCTACGTGGTCTTGGCTTTACGGTTTTCTCCAATATGTAAGCGCGCAGACACGTATCAAGACCGCAAGTGATGTATTTCTTGACATTATTGCAAAGGATTTTTTCGGTAATGCCTTGCAAAGAAAGCAAGGCGAACCGGATTCCGCATATCGTGCACGTATTTTCCGCAACCTTCTTAGCCCGAAAGCAACACGCGCGGCTCTGGCAAACATACTTACGGAAATGACGGGCCGCGAGCCGATAATATTCGAACCAGCACGCCCCGCTGATACCGGCAGTTATAAAGGCCCTGCTTTGGCTTATGGTCAAGCCGGCGGTTGGGGATCGCTTGCTCTTCCCAATCAATTCTTTCTTACGGCCTTCCGTCCATACGGAAACGGCGTTGCCAGTGTAGCGGGCTACGGCGGCGTTGGAGGGTACGGCGTGGGCCCTACCGAATACGTAGATTTCACCATGATTAGTAGCGAAATTACAGATGAGGAAATCATAGCTGCGGTAGTGAGCGCTTTGCCCGCGGCAAGCATCGCCTGGATGCGTATCAACAGTTAAAACGAAAAATAACCTTATAAGCGACTGCTTCTAGCACCGCTATGACGTGGAAGTTTTTGCAATAGCCTTGGCAATGCATGGTTTGGCGTAGCGCTCTTTGTGCAACCTTCACGGAACTGCGAACAGCGTACTGCTACATGTTTCGAATGCCTCAGAAGAAAATAGAGGATTGAATGGACCGTAACATCGTTTACCCAGGGGCGATCCCGCAGGATACCGACATCTTGAACATCAACCGCAATGTCATGGTTGCGCTTGGCGCGCTCATCCAGATGTGCGTCGGTACAAATACGATCGCCGATGGATTGGCTTGCACAGCGACTTCACCCGCGTCCATGACGGTAAATGTTGGCCCCGGCTCGATTATTGCTTGGGAACCTCTGGATTCGAATGCCTATGGCTCGCTCGCGGCGGATACCGCGGATAGTATTATGAAAATGGGGATCAACCTCTCCACCACCCCATTCACGCTGAGTGCGCCGACGACTGCAGGGCAGTCCGTCATCTATTTGGTCGAGGCGGCATTTCTGGAAGAGGACACGGATCCTGTTGTTCTGCCTTACTATAATGCAGCAAATCCGTCCCAGCCGTTTTCTGGCCCAAATAATAGCGGAACGGCGCAGAACACGATGCGCATTCAGCGCGTGCAATTGCAGGTCAAGGCGGGTGCGTCGGCCACGACGGGGTCGGAAACCATGCCTTCACCGGACCCGGGCTACATTGGGCTTTGGGGAATTCTCGTCAATTACGGGGACACCTCTATTTCCCAAAGCAGAATCTTTCAGATACCGAACGCACCTGTCGTTCCGTTTAAGCTACCGATGCTTACGCCCGGCACCTCGCGCATGGTGGCTTTCTCCAGCTCCGGGCAATGGACTGTACCGAATTTTACCACGAGCGTGAAAGTGCGCTGCTGGGGCGGGGGCGGAGGTGGTGGCGCGGGCGGCGGCACCGCGGGCGCGGGTGGCGCGGGCGCCGGGTATGCGGAAGCGTATTTGTCCGGGCTTACACCTGGGACGCAAGTCTCCATCACCGTCGGAGCCGGCGGTAGCCCAGGCGCCCAAGGGGGGTCATCGGGCTTCGGCACATATGTGTCGGCGACCGGTGGCGCAGGTGGTGGCAGCGGCAGCTCAACGAATGTCGGCGTAGCCGGCGTCGGCGGTACTGGCTCCGGTCCTGGGGCGAATTTTTCCGGCGCACCCAGCCAGAACGGGCTCGCGCTCGCGAGCGGTGCCTATTTGGGTGGTATGGGCGGTGGTTCGTTTGGAACCGCTTCAACGTTTACGCCGGGCGGTACTAACGCCAACGGTTTGCCTGGAAACGGTCCCGGGGGCGGGGGTTCGGGCGGGGTCGGCGCCGGCAGCGGCGGCCCCGGGGCGCCGGGTTTAGTGATTGTGGAATGGTAACACGTTTGCTCACGCCGCAGATTTATTAGTAAGTCAGAGCAAGGAGTTTATCCATGCCTACTCCGGCGCAGCACCTTTGGCGCGCGTCTGTTAGCCGTTTGGTTGTGCTTGATGATGACGTGCCGACTCCGCGTGGCACGGCCCCTGTTGTTCCGCCACTTTTGGTATGGCCGATTAAGGACCCCGCAGATGTGTTGGACTATCAGTTAGAGATTGCCCCGGCTATTTCAGGAGATAGTGGCGATGTTATATCTACCATCGATGTCACCATCATTCCCAACAACCCTGGCGATCTCTCCTTAAATAGCACCGCGGCAGATGGTTCTCGCGTTGTGCTTTGGCTTGCCGGGGGCCAGTCGGGCACGAACTACGTGGTTACTATATCTGTTGGACTTTCATCAGGCCGTAATATTGTCCGAAGCGTGAACTTACCTGTCTACTCTCTTTCTTCCGGTCCGGAAACGTTAGCGGCACTGATGGCAGCAATTGGCATTCCGATTGTGGATCAAAACGGCAACCCGATTCTGGTGTTGACTTCAGCACTCTAGAGTATTTGCCCCGTTTCACATAAAGCTGCTGATCGACAGACAAGCTTTGAACTTTCATCCGGCGCCGGTTCGCCGCGCATCGCGGTGACGTTTGTCTCCATTCCTCCTATCCAAAGAAGAGCGCAATGCCGACTATTGCTCAATTACCGCCTACTAACACAGTAAACCCGACGGACGAACTTGCCATTTACCAGTCGGGAACGACATATTCCGTTACGGTTCAGACGTTGCTTTCCTCGACGCAACCTTTGCTTTCCGTAGCGAGCGGGACACTGCTCGGACGAACGGCCTCGACAGCCGGTTCGCCCCAACAAGTTTCCATCGGCACCGGGCTTGCCTTGCAAAACGGCACCCTGGTAGCAACCGGAGCTGAACAAGGATCGTTTCCGGTTCTCTCAGCGCTGTCGCTTGCAGACTATGCTGTGGTGAATAACCAAGGCCAACCCGCCCTTCTGCCGCTTTCCGCATTGCAAAATCTTTTTTCCGCTGGTCAAAACATCAGTATCTCCGGCGGCGTAATTTCCGCAAGCTTCCCACTTGCCACTGCTACGACACCGGGAGGAATCGTTCCCGGAGTGGGTCTTTCCATTGGCGCCGGGGGCACGCTTTCGATCGCGGATCTTTCGCAAGGGACGGTTGTTGCAACCGAGTCGGGAGCTCAGCCCAGAAGTCTCGCGGCGCGGTTTTCAGACGTTGTCAACATCAATGATTTCGGCCTCGCACGAGACGGCGTCACCGATGACAGCCCAAAAGTTGCAAAGGCGGTTGCAGCCGCTTCGGCACGTGGAGCGCGGCTTTACGTTCCGGCAGGGGGCCCTATTTTGCTCGCCGGGGCACAACAGATAGTATTGCAAAATATTGCGCTTGTCGGCGATGGCGTAGCGGATTTTGGCTACCCCTACGGTCAAACCGGCAGCCAGTTTTGGATCCGCGGCGCATTTAGCATAACCACCACAACCGACAACCCCGCAGGAAGTACCACCCTCTCTCTTCCCTCTACCACCGGAATCGCTGTCGGCATGCTCGTCTCCTCAGGAAGCAGCACTGCGCGGCCTTGTACGGTTACTGCGGTCAGCTCAACCACTGTTACTCTGAGCGCTCCGACGGTTGCGGATCTTCCTCAAGGCAGCTTGGTATGGTTCGCGAATCCGCTCTCGCCATTCGCGTTGGGGCCCGATGTCACGATCGAAGGAATAAATTTCTTTTGGCCGGATCAGGTTGATCAACCCTCCGCGCCTATTGCTTATCCGCCTTTGTTCTCTGCAATACCCGGCAGCAGTACTCAAATTGTAAATATCACTCTCTCAAATGTGCAGATTACAAATGCGTATGACGTTCTTACCACCGGCCAATATACGACCGGGCAATGGACGGTGTTGGCCAACATGGCAGTGCGGGGATGCCGTATTTGCGCAATCAACACGTGTTTCACGCTTCCGAACGTGCCGGATACTGTTTATATTTCCGATACCCAATTCAGCTACGGGGTTTATGAGGCGGAATATCTCCACTATTTCGGTGGCGGCACCAAAGCCGGAAGCAACTACTATCTCAAACCTTATACTGCGAACAACGGCATTTGGCTCTTGGTTCCGGGCGATGGCACCGCAACACAAGTTTCCACCTGCCAAAACAGCGGCATCATAGGTTCCAACAACTATGTCTTCGGCCCGCGCTACGGCATAAAAGTCGAAGGTGGCACGCTCGCCATCTTACGCCTAACCAACACCGGATTCGATCAGGTCGGCACCATTCTTCTCTGTGAGAACGGCGGGACCACTTGGGATGTGCAATTTAGCGATTTTGTCGCCTATGGCATGATCGGAACAAATCC
>JAIMBF010000058.1 GCA_023511585.1 Terriglobia bacterium | reverse complement strand
ACCGGCAGCATCACGCGGGCTGGTCAGATATAAGGGTCGGGGGTCGCGAGGAAATCTTGCACGTAACGGCGCACGCCTTCTTCCAGCGTGGTGAAAGGCCGCTGAAACCCGGCGCGGCGCAACCGGTCGATCTCCGCCTGGGTAAAGTATTGATATTGCCCTTTGAGCTTCTCCGGCATGGGAATGAACTCGACCTCGAGGGGCTTGCCCAGCGCCGCGCCGATGGCGTGCACCACATCCAGATAGGTGCGCGCTTGGCCGGTTCCCACGTTGAACAAACCTTCCGCATGCGGGGTCTCAAGCAGCCAGAGCAGCACCGCGACCACATCCTCCGCCCAAACGAAATCGCGCCGCTGTTCTCCATCGGCCACATCCGGGCGATCCGAGCGGAAGAGTCGCGGTTTTTGGCCTTGCATGACCTCGTCATACAAGACCTTAACCACTGAGATCATCCCCTTCTTATGATATTCGTTGGGGCCGAAGACATTGAAAAACTTCAGCCCCGCCCATTGCGGCGGGCGCGGCGCCCCCGCCGCGATTTGGCGGGCCACCCAAAGATCGAAGGCGTGCTT
The DNA here is from genome assembly GCA_023511585.1 of Terriglobia bacterium. Classification (GTDB taxonomy): domain Bacteria; phylum Pseudomonadota; class Alphaproteobacteria; order Acetobacterales; family Acetobacteraceae; genus JAIMBF01. The sequence continues at coordinate 18,216 of JAIMBF010000058.1, read as the reverse complement.
ACTCCACCCATAGAGATTGCGCGGGCGCAGCGAACGCAGAAATTCCAGGGATCTGTCATCGCGGAAGCCTTGCTCGCCATTCCCGTAGGTTGCTGCCGAGGACGCGTAAATCAGCCGGACTTTCTGGTTGGTGCACCACTGCCAAAGGCGCTGCGAGAAGCTCACATTGGTGGCCCAAACCAAATCGCCGTCGGTTGCCGTGGTGGCGCTGATGGCGCCAAGATGGAAAACCGCCTCAACCGGCGGCTTCCGGGCGAGAAACGCATCCAGATCCTCGGGCGCAATCAACGTATCCGGAGGATGCTTGGCAAGATTCCGCCACTTGCCATCGCTCCGCAGCCGATCGACCACTGCCGTTTCCTGCCCGCGTGCCGCCAGAGCGGCCTGCAGGATGGAGCCGATAAAACCAGCACCGCCCGTGACGAGGATCATGGCTTTCGCTTATAAAGGCGAAACCCGATTCGGGAAGAGCCATGCTTTCGAAGGAGAGGCCGCATGAGCGGAGCTTCGCGCATTTTGGACGATCTGGCGGGAGTTGCCGGCGGCGCTCTTTCCGCCCTGGTGGGCCTTCGGGATGAAATCGATGCCCTGCTGCAGGCAAAATTGCTGGAAGCTTTGCGCCGGCTCAGCCTGGTCCGCCGGGAAGAGGTGGATGTGCTCGAAGAGCGCCTAAGTGCGATGCAGTCGGAACAGGCAAGGCTCTTGGATGAGGTTGCGGCGCTGCGCGAGCGCCTCGGAGCGCTGGAAGAGCGGCTTTCCGGCAAGGAGCCCCCAGCCCCGGAATCGCCTCCCCCGGCGCTCTGAACAACCGCACGCATCGGGAATACTTGCAGCAAAGCCCCTTATCCGATTAGGGTGAAACGTAAGGCGGCGCGGACCGATCGAGTCTCAGCCGTTGCGAGAATCGGCCACCCGCGCCTTCATTTCACGGGAGACCTGCCATGACTATCCTGACGCCTGCAAGCCAGGATCGACCTCCCAACCCCCTTGATACGTTGGAACAAATCGTTGCCGCCAACGACTGGGTTTTCGAGCGCCGAAGCGAGTCCGAAATGGCTGCCGAGGCGCCCGGGAAGTGGTGCGATTACGGCCTCTATTTCAGCTGGTCGCAGGAAATTGCCGCGATGCACTTCACCTGCGCCTTCGATCTCAAAATCCCGCCGCGCCGGCGCGCTGCGCTCTACGAGCTGCTGGCGCTGGCCAACGAGCGACTTTGGATCGGCCATTTCGGCATGGACAGCGAAGACGGCATGCCCGTCTTTCGCCATTCCGTGCTGCTGCGCGGGGCCAACGGGGCTTCCGTCGAAAGCCTGGAAGATATGGTGGATATCGCCTTGAGCGAGTGCGAGCGTTTTTTCCCCGCTTTCCAGTTCGTGCTCTGGGGCGGCAAAACCCCTGCCGAAGCCCTGCAAGCGGCCATGCTTGACTGCGCCGGAGAAGCGTGAGCCAAAAGAATCCCCTCCCGCCGATCCTCCTTGTCGGTTGCGGGCGAATGGGCGGGGCGATGCTGGCCGGGTGGGCCGAAAGGGGGCTGGCCGCCGCGGTGGTGGTGGATCCTTTCGCTTCGGTTCCGGAGAAGCGCCCGCCCGGCGCGAGCTTTCTGCAGAAGGCGGAAGAGATCCCGGCGGAATTTACCCCGCAAGCGGTGGTTTTTGCCGTCAAGCCCCAACAGGCCGGAGAAGTTCTGCCGGCCTATCGGCGTTTTGGCGCGCATGCGGTCTTTCTCTCCATCATGGCGGGCCGCACCATTGCGGGCATGGAGCGCCTCTTAGGGGAGGGGGCCAAAATCGTTCGCGCGATGCCGAACACGCCGGCCGCGGTGCGCCGCGGCATCAGCGTCGCTTGCGCGGGAAAAGGGGTCAACGCCGCTGAGCAGGCGTTGTGTCACGAGCTGCTGGCCGCAATCGGGCGCGTCGCCTGGGTTCAGGAAGAAGCGCTGCTCGATCCGGTCACCGCGGTTTCCGGCAGCGGCCCGGCTTATGTCTTTCTGCTCGCGGAATTGATGGAAAAGGCGGGCATCGAGCAAGGCCTGCCTCCGGATCTCGCCCGCTTGCTTGCGCGCGAAACCGTTGCGGGCGCCGGGGCATTGCTCGCGGCCAGCGATGAAGACGCCGCCGCCTTGCGCCGCGCCGTCACCAGCCCTAAGGGCACCACGGAGCGGGCGCTGCAGGTCTTGATGGCCGAGGATGCCTGGCCGCGTGCGGTTTCCCGTGCGATCGCCGCCGCCACGGCGCGCTCGCGCGAGCTCGCGGAATAGCGCGGGGCCGACTTTGGTTCTTGACCCGCCCGTGGGAAGGCGAAGAGAGATGGCAATAATACCGGCCGCGACGCTCAATGAACCACGCGAGGGCATCAACGCACGCGCCTCGCGGCGAGGAGGTTTCCATGGACGATCTTGAATTCGACCGTGCCTTTATTCAGGCGGCGTTTGAGCAGCTCGCCCGCCAAGGCTGGCGCCGGCTGAGTCTGGCCGCGGCGGCGCGCGAGGCCAATCTCTCGCTCGAGCAGGCGCGGCGGCGCTTCCCCAACCGCATGGTGCTGCTGGTGCGGTTCGGGCGCATGGCCGATGCGCGCGCCTTGGCCGAGGCGCCGGCCACCGGGCCGGTGCGGGACCGTCTCTTCGATATGATGATGCGCCGGTTCGATGTCTTGCAGGCGCATCGCGGCGGCGTTCTGGCATTGTTGCGGGCCTTGCCGGCGGAGCCGGAGCTTGCCCTTCTGCTCTCGGCCGCGAATCTCACCAGCATGCGCTGGCTTTTGGACGCGGCGGGTGTCGCAACGCACGGCCCGCTCGGCCGCCTGCGGGCAAAAGCCTTGCTCGGCGTTTGGCTTTATGCCGTGCGCGCCTGGATGCACGACCATACCGAAGATCTCTCGAAAACCATGGCGGCGCTGGATCGCGCGCTGGACCGCGTGGAACGTCTCGCGCGCTGGTTGCCCGGCGGAGAGGCGGAATCGGATGGCTCGGAACTGCCTCCCGAAGAACCGCCCCCGTCGCCCTTGGGCGATGCTCCGGCACCGACGGCGCCTTGAGGCGAAAAAGCGCCGCATCGTCCGCCACCCGCTTTGTGCGACCGATTCATGTGATTTATGGAGTTGTCTCCTTTGTGCACGTTGATATGATGCATCGCGTCGATAAAACACGAAATGGAGATGGATAAATGAGCAAAATCTTAGATGAAGTACTGGATGCAAACGCGAAATACGCGTCGACCTTTGGCGACAAAGCCAACCTGCAGCTTCCGCCGGCCCGACATTTCGCCATTCTCACCTGCATGGATGCGCGTCTTGATCCGGCCAAATACGCCGGCCTTGCGGAAGGCGATGCCCATGTCATCCGCAATGCGGGCGGACGCGCCAGCGACGATGCCATCCGCTCGTTGGTGATCTCCTACAAACTTCTGGGCACGCGCGAATGGTTCGTCATCCACCACACGGATTGCGGCATGCGGTTGTTTACCGACGAGGTCATGCGCAATCTGCTCGCCGGCAGCCTCACACCGGCGACCCTCGAAAACGGCGTCTGGCGTAATTCGGGCGAGGGGCCGGGATCGACGGAGGGCAACTTCATCAATTGGCTGACCTTCACCGATGATGCCAAAGCCGTTGTCGATGATGTCGTGCGGATCCGCAACCACCCCTTGGTTCCGCATTCCATCCCGATCTATGGTTTCCTCTACGACGTCAAAACCGGAAAATTGGTGGAAATTCCGGAAGCGACGAAGGCCGGTCGGGCCAAGTAACCGCCATAGAGCGTCACACAGGGCAGCAGCATGAGCGACGGCATGGAAGATCTCGCTTTCACCCCGGCAGCCGAACTGGCGCGGCTGATCCGCAATCGCGAAATCTCTCCGGTCGCGCTCATGCGGGCCACCCTTGCCCGCATCGAGCAAAGCCAGCCCGCGCTCAATGCCTTCATCACCATCGCCGCGGAGCCGGCTATGGCGGCCGCGCAAGAGGCCGAGACCGCCGTCATGCGCGGCGAAGAGCTCGGGCCGCTGCACGGCGTGCCGCTCGCGGTGAAGGATCTGGTGCCCACCGAGGGCATCCGCACCACCTGGGGCTCGCTCATTTACAAGGATCACGTGCCGGAAGCGGACGCCGAAGTCGTCCGGCGCCTGAAACGCGCGGGCGCGATTGTGGTGGGCAAGACCACAACGCCGGAATTCGGCCAGCAAAGCCTTACCGAAGCACCGCTCTTCGGCCGCACGCGCAATGCCTGGCGGGCCGACCGCACCTCCGGCGGTTCGAGCGGCGGCTCGGCGGTGGCCGTCGCCGCGGGCCTCGTGCCGATCGCGCTGGCCAGCGACGGCGGCGGCTCGACGCGGATTCCCGCCGCCTGCAACGGCGTGGTCGGGTTCAAGCAAGGGCTTGGTGTGGTGCCGCAGGAATACGCCCAGGACGGCTTCGGCAATATCGCTTTTCTCACGCCGATGACGCGCACGGTGCTGGATACCGCCCTGATGCTGGAGGCTATGGCCGGGCCCGACTCGCGCGATCCGCTCACCACCGGGCGCAGCAAGCCGGATTTTGTCGCCGCTGTGCAAGCCGAGTTCTCTTTGAAGGGCCTCCGCATCGGCTGGCGGCCGCGGCTCGGCAATGCCAAAGTCGCCGCCGAAGTGCTCACCGCCTGCGAGCGGGCGCTCGCGGCACTCGCCGGCCTCGGCGCGGAGATCACCGAACTCACCGAGCCTTTTGAAAACCCCGAGCGGATTTGGTTCACCATCAACGGCGCCTACCGGATGGCCCAATTCGGCGATCTTCTCAAACGCCATCGCGAGATCATGTGCCCCACCTTCGTGCGGCAGATGGACCGCATCGCCAACTGCTCCGCCGCCGAGCTCTATGAGGCGATCTTCCAGCGCACCCGCCTCTACCGGCACATCCAATCCTGGTTCGCCGCCTGCGATATCGTCGCGATGCCCACGCTTTCGCGCAGCGCCTTGCCGATCGATCAAGACTTCTTCGGCCCGATCGAGATTGACGGCGAGCCGGTCGAGAACCTCCGCGCCGCTTGGTATCCCTACACCATGCCGTTCAACTTGAGCGGCAATCCGGCCATCAGCCTGCCGGCGGGGTTTGATCGCGACGGCATGCCGCTTGCCATTCAGTTTGTCGGCCCGATGGGCGGCGATGCGAACGTGCTTCGCCTCGCCGCGGCGTTCGAGCGCGCTTGCCCCTGGGCCGACAAACGCCCGCCGACCCCTTAGGCCTCATCGCGCGGCAGCGGGCGCGGCCGGCCCTCGGCATCCACGGCAACATAGGTAAACTCGGCCTCGGTCACTTTCACGCGCCGGCCCCGGCCTTGGCGCAGCACCCAAACCTCGACATCCAGCGTAATCGACGTGCGCCCGATGCGCCTGAGCTCGGTATAACAGCAGACCACATCGCCCACTTTCACCGGTTGCAGAAACGCCATGCGGGAAACCCCCGCCGTCACCACCCGGCCTTGGGCGATGCGCGCCGCCGTGATGCCCCCGGAGAGATCCATCAGCGACATAATCCAGCCGCCGAAAATATCTCCGGCCGGGTTGGTGTTGTTCGGCATGGCGAGGATGCGGGTGGCAAGCTCGCCCCTCGGTTGCTCCTCCTCTTCGGCGGCGCCGCGAGCCTCGGGTGTTTCTTCGGGCATCGCTAATGCAGCCTCGGCGCTTTCAGGAAAGCGGCCCGATCCGCCGATGTCACCACCACCTCCAGCTCTTCGTCCTCGCGCAGAAGCAAAAGCCGCACGCGCGCGCCCGCCGGCCCGACAGCCCATACCCGCCGCCAAAGCGATGCCAGATCGGTCACCGGCTCTTCTTCAACCGCCAAAATCCGATCGCCCACATGAACCCCGGCCTGGTCGGCGGGCCCTCCTTCGGCAACGCCGCCCACCACCAGGGCATCGTCGTTTTCGCCGGCGAACAGGCCGAGCCATGGCCGCGGCGGTGTGCGCCGCCGCCCGAACCGCAGCAAATCGTTCAGGATGGGAACCAGCCGATCGACCGGCACCACCATGTTCATATCCAGCCGCCGGCCCTTCGCATCGGTCTGCTGCACCACCAGCGAGCCGATGCCGAGCAAGCGCCCGTCCGGCCCGATCAGCCCGGCCCCGCCCCAAAACGGGTGCGCCGGCGCGACAAAAAGCGCATCCTCCATTACATATTCCCAATAGCCGGCAAAATCGTGCCGGGCCACGATCCGGGTTTCCACCGCATGGTGCCTTCCGCCGCCGGCCGCGAGAATCGCCGAAGACCCGATCTCAATGCCCGCGGAATCGCCCAAAGCCAGCGGCGCAATCCCCAGCTGCCCCAAAGGCTGCACCAAGCCGAACCCGGTTTCCTGATCATAGGCCAGCGCGTGGCCGGGAACCGCCCCGCGCGCGGTAATCAGCCAGACGTTTTCGGCCTCGGCAATCAAATAGCCGATGGTCAGCACCAAACCGTCCGCCCCGATCACCACCCCGCTTCCGGCGCGCTCGGTGCCGAGCGCGTTTGCCGTAAAAGCATCCGCCGGAATGGCAGCCCGCACGCCGACTACCGCGCGCAACGCCGCCTCCAGATCAAAGCGGTAATCGTCCGGATCCGGCTGAAGCTGAAGCGGAATTTCCCAGTCTTCCTCGTGGCTCACAGGGGTATCGGCTCCTCGGCTAGGGGCTCGGGCTCGGGCTACTCGGCATCCGGCTGGTTGGCGGGCAAGGCTCGCGCAAATGCGGGCAGGTTCAGCGCCTCCGTGAAAATGCGTCGGATCGTCGGGAATGGAGCCATATCAAGCTGAAAATTCTGCGCATTCACCACCTGCGGGATCAGGCAGACATCGGCAAGGCTCGGCGTATCTCCATGGCAAAAACGCCCGGTTTGGGGCTGGCTTGCCAGCATCGCCTCCAGTGCCTGAAACCCTTCGGCGATCCAATGATTATACCACTTCTCCACGGTCGTCTGATCATGGCCGAGTTCGTTACGCAGATACCGCAGAACCCGAAGGTTGTTGAGCGGGTGAATGTCGCAGGCCACAATCTCGGCCAATGCCCGCACGCGCGCGCGTTCCAAAGGATCGGCAGGCAAAAGCGGCGGGTCCGGAAATCTCTCCTCCAAATACTCGATAATGGCCAGGGATTGAATCAGCACCGCGCCGTCCGCCTCCAACACCGGCACGAAGCCCTGCGGATTTAATGCGAGAAAGTCCGGCGCGCGGTGCGCGTCTTTCCGCAAATGATGGGGAATTTGCTCATACGAAACCCCTTTCAGGTTCAGCGCAATGCGTACCCGAAAAGAAGCCGAAGACCGATAATACCCGTGCAGCCGCACGCAAACCTCCCTTTCGGGCACTCTTCGTCGATCAACCCAATCTTGCTCGGCGCTATGTTAGCAGAACTTCGCGCTGCCGGAAGCACAAACCCCGAACGCGAGCGGAAAGAAACGCTCTGGCCTTCCTCGCACCCGCGTTGGAAGATAGAGCGGATCCACCATCAGGAAGGTTTCACCATGCCCCGACGCTTTATCGATCTTTCCGTCCCGCTTGAAAACGACGTGGCTGCAGACCCTCCGGGCTTCGGCCCTACGATCAGCTATTTCGACCATAAGCAAACCGCGAAACGGGTCTGTAGCTATTTCCCGGGCCTCACGCCCGAGGATCTGCCGGATGGCGAAGGTTGGGCGATCGAAGAGATCCGCCTGTCCACCCATAACGGCACGCATCTGGATGCCCCCTGGCATTACGCCTCCACCATGGATCGCGGCAAGCCGGCTGCGCGGATCGACGAGATTCCGCTCGAGTGGTGTTTCGGCCGCGGGGTGAAGCTTGATTTCCGGCACTTCCCCGATGGCTACGTCGCCACCGCCGCCGATGTCGAACGTGAGCTTTCCCGCATCGGCCATCAACTTGCCCCGCTCGATATCGTTCTTGTCAACACCGCGGCAGGCGCCGCCTATGGCCGGCCGGACTACGTTTCGCGCGGCTGCGGCATGGGGCGGGAGGCGACGCTCTATCTCACCGAACGGGGCGTGCGGGTCACCGGCACCGATGGCTGGTCGTGGGATGCGCCGTTCGTCCACACCGCCCGGCGGTTTGCCGAGACGCACGATGCCTCACTCATTTGGGAGGGCCACCGCGCCGGGCGGGAGATCGGCTATTGCCATCTGGAGAAGCTGCACAATTTGGAGGCGTTGCCGGCCAGCGGCTTTACCGTGGCGTGCTTCCCGGTGAAAATCCGGGCCGCGTCCGCGGGCTGGACGCGGGCGGTGGCGATCATCGACGAGCCGGACTAAGCGCCGCCGCTGCCTGGGAATCGGCTATCGGGGTGCCGCGGGCGTGATGCGCCAGATGGTGCCGCCCGCATCCTCGCTCACCAAAAGCGCGCCTTCGGCATCCACCGCAACGCCCACGGGCCTGCCCCACACCCCCTGTTCAGTCACGAACCCGGTGAGAAAATCCACATAATCTCCCACGGCGCGGCCGTTGCGCATCGGCAGAAAGACCACCTTGTAGCCGGTCCATAGGCTGCGGTTCCACGAGCCGTGCAGAGCGACAAAAGCCCCGCCCCGATATTCGGCCGGGAAACTTTGGCCCTGGTAGAAAACAATGCCGAGCGGCGCGGAATGCGGCTGCAAGAGAACATCGGGCACGCGCACGGCGTTGCGAAGCTCCGCCCGTTCCCCGTGCCAGCGCGGATCCGGATGAGGGCCGATATAAAACCAAGGCCAGCCGTAGAAGGCGCCGTCTTCCAAATGCGTTACGAAATCGGGCGGCAAATTGTCGCCGAGTGCGTCCCGCTCGTTCACAGCGCACCATGGCTCGCCGGTTGCGGGTTGCACAGTCAGCCCCGAGCAATTGCGAAGCCCCGTGGCATAGGCGCGGATATTCTTCCCCAGCGGATCCATAACCCAAACCTGCGCCCGCCCTTCTTCAAAACCCCAAGCCGCGCCGCGGCCGTGGTGGGCCTCGAATTCCGGAAGCGGCGCGGGTGGCGCGCCGATTCCCTGTGCCAGATTGGAAGCGGACCCCACGGCCAAAAACAGCCGCGATCCGTCGGGAGCGAAGGCGATATCGCGCGTCCAGTGCCCGCCGCTTGGGATATGGCTCAAAATCACCTCGGGCGGGCCGGCCGCGCGCGTCATTTCCGAACGGTAGGGGTAACGCACAAGGCGATTGGTTTCGGCGATATAAACAAATTCCGGCTGCGGGCCCGGCGGGAAGAACGCAATGCCGTAAGGAAGATCAAGCCCCGCGGCGAAAACATGCGGCTTGCCGCCGCGAAAGAGCAGCACGCGCCCGGCGCCGGATTCGGCCACGAAGACGGCCCCGTCGGGGGCCACGCGCAGGGCGCGCGGCTCGTTCAGCCCTTCGGCAAACAGGCTCACCTGAAACCCGGGCGGCGTTTTGGGCATGGCGCCGGACGGGCGGGCAATCACGCTCGGGGCATTTGCCGCCGAGGATGTGGCGAACGGTTCCGGCATATCCGCGGGCGTGATGTGGTGCACCACGCCCGGGGCGTCCTGGCGCCAATCGCCGAAGGGAGAGGCGGCCCAGCCGGCGGCTGCCAGCGCGCCGAACAGGCCGGATAGGGCGGCAAGCCGAAGTATGTGCTTCATGCGGGGCCGTTGCGCAGCAATGCGAGGGCGAACATCGCGTCCGGATCCGTCCAAAAGCGAAAGATTTCCCAGCCGGCTCTCTCCGCCAACGCTGTAAATCCGGCCAGAGTGTATTTGTAGCAATTTTCGGTGTGAATGGTCTCGCCTGCCCGAAACAGAATTTCCCTGCCCGCGATCTGCACCTTTTGTGCGATCAGGCTGACCAGATGCATCTCGATGCGGCTTTCGGCGGCGTTCCAAATCGCACGATGGGCAAAGCAGTCGATCATAAAATTGGCGCCGGCTTCGCGATTGAGCCGGGCCAGCAAGTTGCGGTTGAAAGCTGCCGTCAGCCCGGCCGAATCATTGTAAGCGGCAAGCAGAACCTCCTCCTGCTTGCGAAGGTCAAAGCCGATCAAAAACAGCTGCCCGGCGCCGAACGCTTCCCGCACCCCGCGCAGAAACGCCACCGCCGGTTCGGGCTCCAGATTGCCGATCGTCGAACCCGGAAAGAAACCGAAGAAAGGCCCCTTCGCCTCCGGCGGCAGCGGGTGCGGGCGCAGGAAATCGGCCGTTTGCGGCAGCACGGCAAGTTCCGGCCGGCTCCGCTTCAGCCGGTCGGCCAAAGCGCAAAGCGCCGCCTCGGCGATATCGATGGGCAGGTAGCACCGCACCGGGCGTGCGACGCCGGCCAAGGCATCCAAGAGAAGCAGCGCCTTTTCCTCGTTGCCTGCGCCGAATTCCACGAAGGTGACGCCTTCGGGAATGAGGGCGGCAATCTCTTGCGCATGGGTTTGCAGCAAGGCTCGCTCGGTGCGCGTGAGGTAATATTCCGGCAATTCGGTGATGGCGAGAAAGAGCCGGCAGCCGGCTTCGTCATAGAAGAGCTTTGCCGGCAACGTTTTGGGCTCGGCGGTCAGGCCTGCCAGTGCCTCTGCCGCAATTCCGGACGATGGCGCCGGCGCTTCCATGCTTCAATCGTCCTGGGGCTTGGTGCGGACCCCAGCGCCTGAAAGTTCCTTGCGCGGCGCCGCGTCGGAGCACTTGAAGAAAAACCGAAAACGCTCGCCGAACGGTGTATAGTTAAGGTCATGCCGAAACAGCATAAAGCGTTCGAAGTGCCGACGCGTATCTCCGCAATGCCCTTGCGCTTCACCGGCATCGTGCAGCGGTTTCAAATCGAGATCCGCCGCCGCAAGCGCCGTTGTCACGACCTCGGCAAAAGTTTTGCTGTTCTGAAAGCGAGCAGACAGATCCTCCAACACGATTTTCATTTAAGGGCAATGGCCGCCAAGGTCAACTGCGGCAAACACAATCTCCAAAACCTGAAAGGCAAGAAAGCATGTCGATAGTTTTGATCGTCGCAGCGATCGTTGTCATTCTTGCGCTGACCTGTCGCATTGCCAATGAATGGTCGCGCGCTGTTGTGCTCCGACTAGGTCGTTTTCATTCCATACGCGGTCCGGGACTTTATTTCCTGATCCCGCTTGTGGACATCGTCACCACCGTTATTGATCTGCGCATCCGCACCGTAAGCATTGCCGCAGAACAGGCGTTGACGCGCGACACGGTTGCCGTCGGCGTCGATGCCATCGTGTTTTGGCGCGTCGTGGATCCTCGTGCCGCCGCCATCAACATTGCGAATTATCGGGAAGCGGTGGAACGCGTTGCGCAAACATCGCTTCGCGAAATGATCGGCGCGACGGAACTGTCGCGTCTGCTCGCCGATCGTCGCGCCGTGGATGAACGGCTGCGCGCGGCGATTGCGGAAAAAACCGCAAGTTGGGGCGTGGCCGTGCAATCGGTGGAAATTCGCGATGTGGCCATTCCGCCGGCGCTTCAAGATGCGATGAGCCGGCAAGCGCAAGCGGAACGCGAACGCGACGCACGGGTTTTGCTTGCTTCGGCGGAAGTCGATATCGCCCGCCAGGTCCTGGCGGCGGCCGAAATCTACCACGCCGACCCCGTCGCCTTGCAACTTCGGCAAATGAATCTGCTTTATGAGATGAACAAAGAGCGCGGCGCGACCGTTCTGATTCCGACCGAAATGGCAACAAGCCTCAGCAATGTCTTCAAACCGGCCGGCAAGACCGATCAATCCGGCCCAAGCGCGCGATAAATCGCCTGCTCGAAAGCAGCGAGAAGGTTCAGCACGCCGGCATCGGCAAACGGCAGCAACTGCGTCAGAACGACGCCGGTCACGCGCTTTTTCGGATCAATCCAGAAATAGGTGTTGCCGAGTCCGGCCCAACCGAGGCTTCCCGCAGAGCGCGCCCCCGGCACGTCCTCGGTGTTGATCATGAAGCCGAAGCCCCACTTTTTCTCCATCCCCGGGAAAATATCGACATCGTTCGAAAGTGCCGGAATCGCCGTTTTCATAACGTGCATGGAAAGCCCGTCGATTTGATTTTTGCTCATCTCCGCAACGGTTTCGGCTTTCAAAATGCGTTCGCCGTTGTAAATGCCGCCGTTCAAGATCGCCTGCGTGAATTTGATATAATCCTCTCCGGTGCCGTAAAGACCGCCGCCGCCCATGAAAAATTCCGGCTGTTGCGGCACTTCGAAATCGATCGGCAGCACGCCGCTTTCGCTGCGTTGATGCATCCGCACAAGCCGGCTGCGCATATCCGGGCGCAGAATGAAGCGCGTATCGTTCATGCCGAGCGGCGCGAAGATGTTTTCGCGAAAATAGTCTTCAAGCGATTGGCCGCTGAGTTTTTCCACGGCCTTGCCTACAAAATCGATATTGATGCCGTAACACCAATCATCGCCCGGATCAAACAAAAGCGGCGTCTGCAACGCGGCATTCCGGCAGGAGATAATCCGCGGCAAGCCCGCGTAAGTGATATACCGATCGATCTCTTTGCTCCACATATCGTAAGCAAAGCCGGCCGTGTGCGTCAGCAGATAACGCAAGGTCACGGGCCTTCGTGCCGGCCTGAGCCGCGGCTTGCCGTCTTCCGAAAAACCTTCCAGCACTTGCGGATTAGCTAGCTCCGGAAGAATCGTGCCCATGGGCGTATCGAGCGTCAACAACTTGCGCTCGACCAATTGCATGGCGGCGGCCGTGGTGATTGCCTTGGTCATGGAGGCGATCCAAAACACGGTATCGGGTGTCATGGCATCGGCGCGCGAAAGATCGCGCCGGCCGAATGCGCCCGCATAAAGAACCTCGCTGCCGTTTGCGGCAAACGCCGCCACGCCCGGAATGGCGCCGCGCTCCAGACCTTCTTGCAGAGCTCTTTCGATATTTGCAGAGTTGTTCACCGACGTATCTCCCAAATATATCCTGCGGGCCGGGACGGCCGGCACGCTGCATCAAGCCGCTTCGTTGCGCGTCTATTGAGTGCAGAGATGCCGGCCGAAGGCAAGCGATTTCAGCTGTCCCGCGATGCCTGCTGCAAGATCTTCAACATCTTAAACAGGCGGTTCTGAAGATCGTCAGGTAAGCTCGAGAAAGTTTGCCGAGGCGCTGGCGCGGGCAAGCAGCGTTTGCAGCGCCGGATTTTGATGGCTGTTCTCGGCGATCAGAGCCTCCATGGGCATGAAATACTCGTGGGGATACGGCACTTGGCTTTCCACGAAGCCTTTGTAGTGCCGCGCCTTGAGGGCGTAGAGCACGCGGATGTCGCGCACTGGCAGCACGAGCGGCGTGGTGGGCTCCTTTTCCAAGAGGCCGGTTGCTTTCCAGCGCGGCACATCCCCGCCCGGCACGACCGGGGCAAGCAGCCACGGCACGGGGCAGACGGCCAAAAGCGAGTGCGTGCTCGGGGCGAAGCGCGCACGCTTATCCAGCATGTTTGCCAGGCTCGCGCATGCTTCTATGGCGAAAATATCGACAAAGAGATCCGGCGGCTGGCCGCCGAAATTCAGCCAGAGACCATCCGGCAACGTGCGAAGAAGATTGCTTCCGGGATGCTTCAAGAACGGGTGCGAGGACGTCAAAATATCTCCCGGTCGGCCGCGCAGCCAAACGCTCCGCCCCCGTGAGCGGGCCGGCAATCCGGGGGGCTCTTGCGGCCAGGTTTTCAGGCGCTTTTGAACCAATGCGTCCAGAGATTGAAAATGGTTCATTTTTTGATCCTCCGTGAAGCGGACTGCGCTTTTTGCGTCCTAAGATGCTCATTCAATAACACCAATAACGTGCAATGTAAATACGATATTAACCGTAGGTAGTATCAAGGCATGGTTCCACACCGAAAAGCTGCGATAACCGCTCGGCAATACCAACGGCTAGGAGTTATTGCCCCCGACGCCGCGTTGTTCTTTACTCAAAAATTTTTATATTCGAAAAGAAAGTGAGTCATTGGAATCGATTGCGGATAATTCTTAATGTTACTTATTAACAATCCGCGAATACTTTCCTCCGACCCCGCGGCCCTGTCGGCTCGCGATTTGGGGCGGACTCCGCCGAAAATCATAAGGCCCGGCACCAACCGATGCCGGGCCCGAATCCGTTCGGCTTTCCCTGTCTTCGCCCGCGGCGCTCGCGCGTGGAACTTTTGAAAAGCGCGATTTTTCCTCGCGCGACTCCGCCTCAAAAAGCAGGCATCAGCCACGCTGCTCCAGCGGCACGTAATCGCGCTGCGGGGTGCCGGTATAAAGCTGGCGCGGCCGGCCGATCCGCTGCGAGGGGTCTTCGATCATTTCCTTCCACTGGCTGACCCAGCCCACCGTGCGCGCCACCGCAAACATGGCGGTGAACATATGCTCCGGAATGCCCAGCGCTTTGAGAATGATGCCCGAATAAAAATCGACGTTCGGATAAAGTTTTTTGCTGATGAAATAATCGTCGTTCAAGGCAATGCGCTCAAGCTCCATGGCCAAGTCGAAGAGAGGATTGTCTTTAATACCAAGTTCTTCCAGCACTTCATAACAGGTGCGCTGGATAATTTTGGCTCGCGGGTCGTAATTTTTATAAACGCGATGCCCGAATCCCATCAGCCTTTGGTGGCTATTCTTGTCTTTCACGCGCGCGATGAATTCCGGAATCCGGTCTTTGTGCCCGATCTCGCTCAGCATTTTCAGCACCGCTTCATTGGCCCCGCCATGTGCCGGGCCCCAGAGGCTGGCAATGCCCGCGGCAATGCAGGCGAAGGGGTTGGCCCCCGTCGAGCCGGCCAGGCGCACGGTGCTGGTGGAGGCGTTCTGCTCGTGGTCGGCATGCAGGATCAGGATCCGGTCCATCGCCCGTGCCAGCACCGGATTGACCTTATAGGGCTCGGCCGGCACCGCGTTCATCATATAAAGAAGGTTCTCGGCATAGCCGAGATCGTTGCGCGGATACATAAAGGGCTGGCCGATGGAATATTTGTAGGCCCAGGCCGCAATGGTCGGCATCTTCGCGATCAAGCGGAACGCATTGATGCGGCGGTGCTCGGGGTTATTGATATCGAGCGTGTCATGATAAAAGGCCGAGAGCGCGCCCACCACGCCGCAGAGCACCGCCATGGGATGGGCATCGCGCCGAAAGCCGTTGAAGAAGCTGCGTATTTGCTCATGCAGCATGGTATGCCGCATGACCCCGCCTTCGAATTCCGCCTTCTCCGCTTTGTTCGGCAGCTCGCCGTTCAGCAGAAGATACGCAACCTCGAGAAAGCTTGAATGTTCCGCGAGCTGTTCGATCGGATACCCGCGGTAAAGCAAAATCCCGGCTTCGCCGTCGATATAGGTGATCTTGCTCTCGCATGATGCCGTCGCGGCGTAGCCCGGATCAAAGGTAAAAACACCCAAACTGCTGTAAAGCTCACGAATGTCGATCACCGGCGGACCCATCGTGCCGTGCAGCAATGGCAGCGAGGCGGACTTGTTGGTGCCCGCGATCGAAAGCGTGACAGAGCCGTTGCCCTTTTCGTTCATGTTCTGTTCCCTATCTCCGGCGGTCCCACTGCCGGCGCCGAGTGGCTTCGTGCCGGCAGCCCGCGTTTCGTCCGTTGTGCGGATGCGAGATAACGGCGAATTCGGAGCAAAAGCAACCGGCAGAGTGATCATCCGCACCGGCGGCGGCCGCGCCCTCGCCCGGCTGCCGCAGTTTTCGCCTTTTTTCCAACGGGTTTCGGTTTTTTTCCGGGACGTGAGTTTTAGTTAATCTATTTATTTGTCTGCGGTCTGGCTTTGTAGAAAGGAAAGCCGGCTTACGAGCGCCCGGTTGAGTTCCGTGTCATCCGCGCGGCAGATTGCCAAAGAACGCCGCATGGCATCCTCGCCCGCAACCTCGCAGCGGACGCTCCGCCCGCGGACGAGCTCCGCCAGCGTTTTGGTGGCGGCGCTGCCGGTTTCGCGCGCGGCACAGTCTCCCTGCGCACAGGAGTCGTTCTCGCCTCGGAAGGGCGCGTGCACGCCCATCAGTCGCACCACCCGGGTGCCGAGGCGCAAGGTTTCCCCGTCCACAACCGCAACCGCTTCAGCCGGCGCGCTGATCACGCGCTCTTGTTCCGGTGCCGGCGGGGCATAGGCTTGCCCTTGCGGAAGCACCGCGGCGAGCATGGCCGCGCCCGCAATCACGCCGGCAAGAGCCAAAATCTTCACCCCCGTATGGCGCCGTTTCCACGGCACGGAGGTGCGGAAAATGCGACGCCGACGTTGCAACCCCACAACACATCTCCCGAAAACGAAAGTCGCGAATTTAGAGCAAAACCAGGAAGTTTTTCAACCCTAACGTGTCTTGCGAAACGAAAGATTACTCCCAAAACGGATCAAGCGCGTTCAGGCGCTCCCAAGCCTTGCCGGCCTCTTTTCGGGCGCCTCGCGCCGAGGCGGCGGCATACCCCGAAACCACGCCCCGCGCAAACGCCTGTTCGATTTGGTCGGTTTCCTCGCTGGCAAGCTCCTCCATCAGCCGCTCGACAACCGCGCCGTCATTCACCTGTCCCAACGCGTCCTGAACCTTGGAAAGCCGGCGGATAAAGCGCTTGGCGTGCCGGTTTGGGAACAGCGGCGCGAAGAACTCGCAAGCATAGCGCAGGCGTTTGGTGTCCAAGCGCAAGCGGTGCAGCTGCGGCGGCGGGAGGGCCTCGAAATCCTTGCCGTCGGCAACCAAACGCCGCAACCTCCGGTGGAGAACCCGCCGCGCGAAATCGATCACCGGCGCCTCCAAGACCGCAAGCCGCGTCTCCGGCGCGTCCGCCCGCCAGGGCCGCGCCAGCGGCAGAGCAACCAGCGTAACCCCGAGGCGGCGGAAAGCATCCTCGCGCAAGTAATCGGCAAGCGCCTCGTAATGCCGCGCGCGCCTGCCCCGCGCGGCTTCCAAAAGCCTGGTGATGGCGGGATGGGCCGGGAACGACTCCATGACGCCCCGGCCAAGGCCGTCCAAAAAAACATCCCAATCGCGAGCCCGGCCCAAGATACCGGCAAAGTTCTTCAATCGGCCCTTTGTCTCTTCAACAGAGGCGCAAGCGATCACGGGCTTGAAGACCGAGAAGGCCGAACGCAGCCGTCGCAGGGCGACGCGCATTTGATGCACGGGCTCGGGGTCGAAATTCTCCTCGCGCGGCCTCGTTTTTTGAAGCGTAGCCGCCGCCAGCACGGTTTGCGTCCAAGACAGCACCGCGGCCGTATAGTGGCCGAGAATGCGCAAGAACGCCTCTTCCACCGACTGGCCTTCCTCCAGCAGAGGCGCGCCGGAGTGCAGCGGCGGAATAGGCCGGCTGCGCGCCAGCGCCCAGCTCTCCACCGCAAGCGGCGCGCTCGGGGCGGCGAGCGCGTATTTTCCCGCCCATTGCTCGGCAAGGGTAGCCAGCGCCGGCGCCGGACCGTCCAGGCTCAGCCGCGCGATGGGCCGGCGCTCCGTCAGGCTGCGCAAGGTGCCTTCCAGGATACCGACGATGACGGCCGGAGACTGTTTCAAAACGACTCGCCGTTCACGGCCTTCAAGCACGGCAAGAGGGTGCAGCGCCTCGGGCAGGTTTTCACCGAGTTCGGAAAGCTCCGTCGCTTCGCCGAGAACAGCGGGCGATTGCCCGGCCCCTGCGGCGTCTTCGTCATCCGGCGCGGTGCGCTCGAGCCGCCAAATACCCTCCGATTCCGAAAGCGCAAGCCGGGCGCGGGCCAAATCATCCTCCGGCCCGTCATACCAAACCCGCCGCACCGGAGCCGCACGGCTCTGCTGGGCGCCCTTTTGCGCCAGCATGCGCCGAAAACGGGGCAGATCGGCCGGATCCATCGCCAGTTCCAGCATCACGGCAGCGTTTTAATCCGCAGCTTTCGTGATTTCACGAGGAATCAAAAACCCCACAAGCCGGGTGCCGCGGACCCCGAGATCCTGCCAGGAGCCCGAGACCTGAAACTCGGCAAGCGCCGCGGTCGGAAATTTTTCCGCCATGCGCGCCAATTCCGGCACGCGCCGCCAGGCTTCCGCCTTATCGGCAAGCAGAAGCGCGAGCTCGTGCAGGCCGGGATTGTGCCCGATCACCAGCACGCTCCGCGCCGTATCCGGAAGTGTCTGGAGAATCTGCAAGATTTGCCCGGGGCCGGCCATGTAAAGCCCGTCCAGCGTTTCCACGATCGGCGTATCATCAAACGGCTCAAGCCCCGCCAAGGTCTGCTGCGCCCGCTTCGCCGGGGAAACCAGCACCACGTCCGGCTGCAAGCCGAGCTCGCGCATCAGGCGGCGCATGGTGGCCGCATCCTTCACCCCGCGCTTGGTCAGCGGGCGCTCGTGATCGGAGAG
>JAIMBF010000057.1 GCA_023511585.1 Terriglobia bacterium | reverse complement strand
GTTGAGGATCTCGCTGATCTGACCGCAACGCGGAAGCTTGTCGAGGTGGAAGCACTACGCCAAGCGATCGAACTTGGCGATGAAACATGGGAAGCCGGGGTTGTCGCGGCGTTTCATCGGCTCTCGCGCGTGGAAGAACGATTGGCTCTTGAGCCGGCCGAAACGCTTTCCGAGCAATGGGAGGCAAGGAACCGGGAATTCCATGAAGCCTTATTGGCGGGCTGCCCGTCTCGGTGGCTGCACTTCATGCATCGGGTGCTCTACCAACAGGCCGAGCGTTACCGTCTGATCTCGCTCAAAACGCGGACTATTCCGCGAGATGTTCACGCCGAGCATCGGGAAATCAAAGAGGCGGCGCTTGCGCGCGATACGGAACGCGCCTGCGCCGCGCTTGGCGAGCATATCGAGCGCACGCTTCACGTTTTTCGCGAGCGCACGAAGCAAACGGCATCACGGGAATAAATCGGAATTGATCGGCGGCAAGGCGATACGTTTACGCTCCCGAGCACGCTCCTGCATCGCCTTATTCGCCGATGAATCGCATCGCAAGCGTCTGTAAGCAGGGCTAACGCTGCGAGAATTTCCGGGTTTGAATTGCGGGTTACGCCGCCAACCGGAACCCAACGACACCCAGGCTTTGGACCTCAAGCAAGACGGAATCGCCCGCCCGCACCGCGAGTGCCTCCGTGACTCCGCCGGAGAGGACCACGCTGCCTTCCGGCAAGGCCTCTTCACGCGCGGCGAGGTGGTTGGCAAGCGCCGCCACCGCTGCCGCGGGATGGCCGAGCACCGCCGCGCCGGCTCCGAAGGCACGCCCTTCCCCGTTAACGGAGAGCACCACGCCGAGGGTGCGGAGATCGAGCCCCGCCACCGCCCGCGGCTGACCGCCCAGGGCAAAGCGGGCCGCCGAAGTGTTGTCGGCCACCACGCTCTTGAGGTCGAATTTGAAGTCCCGGTAACGGCTGTCGATGACCTCAATCGCGGGGATAACGAACTCGGTCGCCGCCAGAACTGCGCCGACATGCACGCCCGGGCCTTCCAGCTTCCGCTTCAAGACGAAGGCGATCTCCGGCTCGATGCGTGGATGGATCAACGACGAAGCTGCAACCTCTCCGCCTTCGGGGATTGCAAATCGATCGAGAAGAAAACCGAAGACGGGGCTATCCACCCCCATTTGGCGTATTTTGGCTACCGAGGTCAGGCCGGCCTTGAAGCCGACCACCCGCGCTCCCTGTGCGGTGGCAAGCGCCCGCCAGGCGTCCTGGATCGCGTAGGCATCCGCCCAGTCCATCTCGGGATGGCGATCGGTGAGCTTTTCGGTGTCGCGCACTTCACGGACGCAATCGTCGAGGTGACGTGCCAGCGCTGCAATGGTCGCGCGATCGAGTGCCATGTTTCGAAGATCCTTATTCCGTTTGGTTTGCCCGTGTGCCGATAAGTCGCAAAACCCGCGTGCGGCCGCTTACGCAAGAGCGCTCCCCGCTCAGACGAAGCGGATAGCGGCACTGCCGATCCCGCCGAGCGAGACACGGAAGCTGTCGCCCGCCTTGGCCGGCACCATGGCGGCGAGCGAACCCGAGAGGATCACCTCGCCGGCCTCCAGCGCCTCGCCGAAAGAAGCAAGCCGGTTCGCAAGCCAGGCCACGGCGTTGAGCGGCGAACCGAGCGCTGCCGCACCGGCGCCGGTGGCAACCACCTCTCCGTTCTGCTCGAGCACCATGCCGACGGTGCGGAGATCGACCGCATCGGGTCGAACCGCCCGATCACCGAGCACAAAAAGGGCCGAGGAAGCGTTATCCGCCACCGTATCCTGAATTTTGATCCGCCAATCGGTAATGCGCGAATCAACAATTTCGAAACAGGGCATGACGAAGTCCGTGGCGGCGAGGACCATCGCGGCGGTAATGCCCGGCCCGCGCAAGGCCCGTTTCAGGACGAACGCGATCTCCCCCTCCGCACGCGGCGCAATCAGGCGGCGGTGTTCGATCGTTTCGCCGTCGCGACAAGCCATGTTATCGAGTAGAACGCCGAAATCGGGCTCGCCCACTTTGAGCATGTCCATCACGGCGCGCGATGTCACCCCGATCTTCTTGCCAACCACCCGTGCCCCTTCGGCCCGCCGACGGGCCAAGAGCTGCTTTTGCACGGCATAGGCCTCCACGAGGGTAATTTCGGGATAGCGTTCGGTGAGCGGCGCAACAGGACGCGCCTCGCGCCAAGCGGCGTCAAGCTCCGCGCCGAGACGATCGATGGTGTCTTCCGTCAGACTCACGCTGTCTCTCCTTCTTTTGCCGGCATTTTCGGTTCATCTGCAGCTGCCTCGGCGAAGAAATCGCCCACCAGCCCGTTAAAGCGGTCGGCCCGTTCGATCTGTGTCCAATGGCCGCAGCGGCCGAAGACATGAAGATCGGCCCGCGGGATCCAGTCTGCGAGCGTGTGCGCGTTGCTGAGGGGGATGACTTTGTCTTCGCGCCCATGGATGACCAGAGTTTCGTGGGGAAGCCGTCGGATGTCTTCCTCCCTGCTGGCCAAAGCTTCCACCCATCGTTGCCGCGGCGGCGGGAACATGGCGGCGAAAGCCTCCTGAAAACCGGGCCGAATGCTTGCCTCAAACCGCAGCTTGGCGAGCTCGTCGGTAACCAATCTGCGATCGTAGGCGAAAATATCGAGAAGACGGCGCATGTTTTCGAGGGACGGCGTGTAGCCCCACACGGCTTCGAGCCCGGGGGTGATGGGAAAGGAAATGCCGGCGCTTCCCATCAAAACCAAGCGGCGCACGCGTGTGGGTTTCCGAATGGCGAAAGCGAGCGCAAGCGCGCCGCCGAAGGAATTGCCGACGAGATGCGCCTGCGCGATGCCCAGCGCATCGAGAAATCCCTCCAAATGCTTAAGCCAGCGCGGCATGTCATAGACATTGTCCGCCGGCCTCTCGGTGAACCCGAAGCCCACCATGTCAGGCGCGAGCACTCGGAAACGCCGGCCGAGCGCCGGCAGGACGAGGCGCCAATTGGCCCAGGCCGACACGCCGGGCCCCGAGCCGTGGATCAACACTACCGGGAAGCCCTCGCCCTGCTCGTGATAATTGGTGCGAATTCCGGCTGCGACCACGCTCTTGCCGATTTCAGGATTCTCGCTCATGCTACACACTCATTTATCGATCGAAACATCATGTCCATCCGGGTGCTCCCCCTCACAGCCGGCCTTCACCTTGGCGAAGGCAGCAGTGCGGCCTTTCATGCCTGCGCCGATGACGGCGATGGAAACGCGTTGCATGGGGGTGCGCGCAATCAGAGCTTGATGCAGACGTTTTTGAGCTCGGTGTAGAACTCGAGCGAATGCACGCCGCCCTCACGGCCGATGCCCGAGCGCTTGGCGCCGCCGAAGGGCGTGCGCAAATCGCGGAGGAACCACTCGTTCACCCAGGCAAGGCCGACCTCAATGGACCGCGCCATACGATGGGCGCGCGCGAGATTGGTGGTCCAGATCGCTGTGGCGAGGCCGTAGTCGTTGTCGTTGGCGCGGGCAATCACATCCTCTTCCGCGTCGAACGGCATGACCAGCGCGCAAGGCCCGAAAATCTCCTCTCGCGCAATCGGCGTGTCATCGCCGAGCCCGGTCCATAGCGTCGGCTCGATCCACGATCCTCCGGCGAGCCGCCCCGGCATCTCCGGGATGCCGCCGCCGGTGACGACCTCGGCGCCGAGCGCAACGGCTTTGCGGTAATAGGAGAGCACTTTTTCTCGGTGCTCGTGGCTGATGAGGGGACCCATGCTGGTCTCAGGATCCTCCGGCCAGCCGAGCCGCAGCGATTCCGCCCCGCGCTTGAGGGCAACAAGGAAGCGGTCGAACAGCGGCCGCTCGACATACACCCTTTCGGTTCCGAGACACACCTGCCCGCAATTAGCGAAACAGGAGCGCAACGTTCCTTCCACCGCCGCTTCGAGATCGCAATCGGCAAAGACGATGGCCGCGTTCTTGCCGCCCATCTCCAGGCTGACCGGTCGCGCGCCGACCGCCGCAGCTTTCATGATCACCTCGCCGGTTCGGGTCTCACCGGTGAAGGTGATGGCATCCACGTCCGGATGACTGGTGAGGAACTCGCCTGCGGAATCGGGCCCGAAACCGTGCACCACGTTATAGACGCCGGGCGGCACGCCGACCGCGTTCATCACCTCGCCGAGCAGGCTTGCGGTCTGCGGCGTCTCTTCCGAGGGCTTGACCACCACTGTGTTGCCGCAAGCCAGCGCCGGCGCCACTTTCCACGTCATGAGCAGAAGCGGAAGGTTCCAGGGGCAGATCACCCCGACCACCCCCACCGGCTGGCGGATCGCGTAGTTGATCGCGCCGCGTCCGTCGGGCGTGGCCATCTCGAAGAATTCGGTTGCTGCGGTTTTCACCGTCTCGGCAAATACCTTGAAATTTGCGGCCCCGCGCGGAATGTCGAGACGGCGGGCGAGAGAGACGGGTTTGCCGGTATCGGCCACTTCGGCGGCGAGAAAATCATCGAAGCGCCGCATGATGCCATCCGCAACGGCAAAAAGAAGATCGGAGCGTTCGGCAAGGGTCAGCCGTGCCCAAGGCCCGCGCAGCGCGCGGCGCGCCGCATGAACGGCGGCATCCACCTCCGCCCGGCCTGCTTCGGCCACTTCGGCAATAACCTCACCGGTGAGTGGAGAGCGCTTTTCAAAGATCCGCGTCGAGGGAACGAACTCGCCGTTGATGAAATGCACGATCTTCTTCACACCATGTCGCATTTGAGGTCAATCCCGTATTGTTATAGAAACGAATTGTCGGTCTGATCCGTCATTCAGCGGCAAGGCCGAGCGCCGCAAGCCCGGCACGGGCGCAAGCCTCATCCTCGCTCTCGCTCCCACCCGAGACGCCAACCCCGCCGAGGCGCTCGCCCCCCTCGACGATGGGAAGCCCTCCGCCGAAGGCGATGAACCGCGGGCGCAGAACAAGCCCTTGCCGCACCGCCGGCGCGTGTGCTTCCAACACGGTAGACCATGCGCCGGTCGGCAGGCCGAAACTTGCCGCCGTGTAGGCTTTGTCGATGGCGATCTCGATAGAGTGGAGCGGCGCCCCGGGCATGCGCAGAAAGGCGATCAACACCCCACAGGGATCGACCACCGCCGCGTTGATGCGGATGCCGAGGCTTACGGCATGCCGCACCGCCGCGCCGACGATCTCGTGAGCAGCGAGGCCGTCGATGCTGCGCAACGCAACACTCGCCGGCCGCCTTTCCTGCTGCGGAGCGCCGCTTTCGCTCATGTATAGACCTCGACGAAAGAGGGCACCAATTCGCCCGCGTGATAGAAAATGCCGCGGCCGAGCTGATCCTCGGTCCAAGTGATCACCGGCCGATCGGGCTGCGCGAGATAGCCGAGACCCGCGAAGGTTTCGTTGCGATTGCCGCTCGGATCGAAGAAGTAGATCGTGGTGCCGCGCGTGATGCCGTGACGGGTGGGCGAGACGTCTATCTGCACTTTGTTCTTCGCCATAACGTCGGCCGCTTTGAGCACATCCGCCCAATCATCGAGGAAGAACGCGATGTGGTGCAGACCATTGCTTGCACCGCCGACAAAGGCGATGTCATGAGGCGTGGAAGTGCGGAACAGCCAGGTCGCGGCCTGTATGTCGCGCCCCGGGCCGACCATCACCTGCTCGCTCAAATGAAAATCGAGGCAATCCATGACAAATCTGGTGTTCTCGGCGACGCGATTGACGCCCTTTTCCGGATTGAGCTCGCAAATCAGCAAGGTGTGATCGAGCGAATGCGCACCGGCCCCCTTGATGTCGTCGGGCCAAGGGTCGGGGTTGAGAGAACCGACATCCGTCCCGACGCATTCCTTCGTTGCGTAGAGGCGCATTTCGTGACCGCTCGGCAGATGAAACTTGAGCATGCGGCCGGTTGACGGCAGATCCCCCTCCGGCAGCATTTCGGTTTTGATGCCGTACTCCTCGATGCGCTTGCGCAGCACATCGAGATCCGAATCGTTCTCGACTTTGTATGCGACGTGATTCAGGCCGGCCCGATCGGACGGTGTGAGGATAAGCGAGTATTTATCCCATTCATCCCAACATTTGAGATAAACATTGCCGGCTTTATCCTGCATCGTCACCTTCATTCCGATGACGTTTTCATAGTGTTTGACTGCCGCAGCAACGTCCATAACCTTGATGCTGGCATGTCCGATACGCATCACTCCCATCGTATGTCTCCTTGTTTGTCACGAGTTGATGAAAAACCATTCCCAAACCCTCTGAGGAAGGGTTTGCGGAATTTTCCGACGACAGAGACGGCAAGATCGCTCATCGCGGAAAAGCGGCAAGCCAGAGTGTAGCCCGAGTTTTCTTCCTCTTCGCTCACATGTGCCCGGCTTACCGGACCTAGGGCCACACCTCGGCCCGATTGGACATGAATTTTACAGACCCCGCAGCCGCCACCGAGACAGCCCGCCGGGATCCCACGTCGGCCAAGCCGCCCCATCGCTGCAAGCAGAGATTCCCCCCTTCCGACAGAGGATTTCCTCCCCTGTCGTCAGAATTCTCACCCGGAAAAGATCGTCTGCCATCTGGTCCTCAGATTTTCTTGAAAAGAGGGCTTCGCAGACGTTGCACATCGGCGGCGCTGATAAACTTTTCAAAATAAATATCGCGCTCAAAAAGGCGCCCTTTCATAAGCGCCGTGACGCAAGCTTCGATCATCAACGGTGGGCCGCAGAGATAAGCCTTATGGCCAGCAAACATACCGCCGAAATGTTGAGCTGCTGCTTCATGCACAAATCCGCCGAAAGCATCCTCATGTTCGCCGCGTTCTTCGGAAAGGGCCGGAACATAGGTAAAATTGGGCACGTCCTCGGCAAGACGGCGAAGCTCCTCGTGGTAATAGAGCTCGGCGCGGTTGCGTTGACCATAAACGAGCGTGATCGGAAGATCGCACCCTTCTTCCAAAAGGTCGCGTATCATGGACCGGCAGCTTGAAAGACCCGATCCGCCGGCCATGAAGATCATCGGCATCCGTGCCGATTTTCGCACGAAAAAGCGCCCGTAAGGACCGGTTACTTCCACCGTATCGCCGACCTTCAGCCGTTCATGGATGTAGGTGGTCCCCGCCCCGCCGGGCACAAGGCGGACGTTCAGCTCTATTTCGCCGCTTCGTTCGACTTCCGCAGGAGAATTGGCAATTGAAAAAGCGCGTGTCTCACCAAGGCCCGGAATGTGAAAAAGCATATACTGTCCGGCTTGAAACTCGAGAGGTTCGTTTAAGGCAATGCGCACCCCTTTGATCGTCGGGGTCAGATTCCAAACCGCGCTGACGGTGCCGGAAAAATCATGAATGGGGATAACTCGTGCGTCGGGCTCTTCATCAATGTCGGCCTCGATTACCGTGTCATCGCAAAGTGTCGCACAACAGGCAAGCGCCTTGCCTTCCTCGCGCTCGAAATCCATCAGCGCGAAAGGATTGGCATTGCCGATGTCGACCTCGCCCGACAGTACCTGAATTTTGCACGTGCCGCAGAGACCATGCCCGCAGGCATGGGGTAAATAGATTCCATGACGAAGGGCAGCGTCGAGGATGGTTTGGCCATCCTCGACCTCTACCTCAACTCCAAGCGGTTCTATGTTCAGCCGATGACTCATTCTATTCTCAGAAATATGCGCCGCCGATACCCTCAAGGCCGGGGGTACGGAACCGGATGACATCCTTATGGCCGAGGCCGTTCTCGCGCAGCGTCTTTGCCGGCTCGGGCACGAAGGGTTTGCCGGATTTGAACCACTGGACCTTGCTCCAATCGATTTTCGCAAAATCCGGATGCATGCCGTAGGCATCGGGCAGGATCTTATCCATCAGCGCCTGAAACGGCGTATCCGGCGGCACGGGAAGACAAATGGGAGAGACGAACATCATGTGATCCTCCCAACCGATATAAAGAAGCGGAGCCGGGAATTTATCTACCGTATCGCGCGGAGCAAACCGATAGGGTTTGACTGTTTTGACTGCCATCGTTTCCTCCCTCAATTGCCGCGTGCTTCCGCCGTCCACGCTTCGAAATTGCGCCGGTCTTCCGAATTATCATACCAGAGATTGTCGCGCCCGTTATTGATCTCGTAGTAATCGAGAACGGCTTTGATGGGATCGAAGCCCGGCGCAGTCGGATCGGTTCCCGGTTTGAAACAGTTACCTTGATAGATCTGGTGCACCGGCAGCCAGCTTTGGACGTATTTTTCGGGCTCGTGGTCGAAGATCGATTTGCAATGATCGCTGCAGAAGTGATAGCGCTCGCCCTCGTAGACGCTCTCCCGGTAGCAGATGCGCCGCGGATCTCCGGGCTCGGTAAAGAACATCGGGATCTGGCAAACATTGCAAAGAAGCGGGAGATTCTTGTTGGCCACCGGTGTGCCGGCCGCTTGCTGCTCACGCAAATAGAGAAGCCGTGGCCGGTAATAACGGTCGAAGCTTTCCGGATATTTCGCCGACAGCCAATCGAGCTCCGCATCGCTCGGCACCCACGTGTGAAATGCGGCGACCGGGTCATAGGTATAGAAGGTGAGCCACGCTTGATGCGAAATATGGTCCTTGCCGTCGCAGGCATCGCGGAAACCGGCGGGCTCACGGATCCCGTAGCGACCGAGATCCTGAAACAGCGCGCCACCGTTCTGTTCTCCGTAGATTTCCCAAGCCTCACGCCAACTCATGACACGCTTGGGCAGCATGTAGTCCATCATCATGCCGACCAGGGTGAGCACCCGATAGCCGCGCCAGAACCACTTATCGATCCAGCGCTGCACGATCGGCACATTATCGGGATCCTGCTCGAGCATGAATTTGATACACTCGATGCCGAGCGTCATGTGGCGTGATTCATCGGACTGTGCCGAAAACCCGAATGTCACGGTCGAGAGATCGCCGTTGTACGCGGCTCCCGACATGAACGGCACAAACAGAAGATTGGTGAGGACGTACTCGAACGAGAAACTGATCGCCGTTAGGAATTCGAATGGGCCGGAGCTGTTTGCATCCTCGAAGAAAGACTTCGGCACCGAGAGATACCATACGCGATCAAACCAGTGCAGAGGGTTATGGAACCCGTTAAAGAATTTGTTGTAGACAGAGATCGAATGCAGCTCGGTCTGGGTATGGCGGAGTTCATCGAGGGATTGCATCTGACAGGCCACACGCAAGCCTTCCCCTCGGAAATGCCTTCCGGCGAACGCAAAACCGCGATGGGCGTAGTATTCAAGCGGTGTGACACCCTGGATGAAAATCTTGATCGCGTTGAGGTATCGTGCATCGGTGAGAGAAAGGAACCCGTTGTTCTGCGCAAAGGCATCAATCACCGCGTAGAGTTTCTTCTCTTTTTCGCCTTGGTATTTCCAATAGGCATCCATGGTGAGACGGAAGGGATCCTCCCATTTGTCCCAGTCGTGGATCTTGATGCCTTCGTAGGCGGTGAACGGAAAGACCTTTTCCGTGGGCTGGTACGTCGGCTCCCAGCCGAGCCCGCGGGTCATCAGGTGATAGCGTTCACGCAGAGAGAGTTTTTTCTTTTCAACACGCGTATCCATGATATGGTTCCTTATCTTTAACGTTTCCAGCTGAGTACGAATTGGTCGTCATCTTCCTCGATATGGCCCGAAAGCGAGATCAGATTGACGTGGATCCTTTGCAGATCGAAAGGCAGACCGGTGATTTCCTCGATCCGTTCGCGGCGTATGACGAGACGATTGGGAACGTCGATTTTGACCATCGCCGGGGAGTGAGTCAGTTGCGATTGCGGATTATCGGCAAGGATTGCCTCAATGATCGGCCGAGCCTCGTCGGTGTCTTGCAACGCGATAAAAACGTTTGACATCTCACCCCTCCTCACACCGAAAGCCCGGCTTTGGCCAGCCGGCGTTGCAGGCTTTCAGCAGCATCCCCGAGCACCGCGGGCGCCTTTTCGCCGAGTGCGCGCGCGGCAACGGGGGCAAGCGCTTCCTTCGCCCGCGCGATGGAAGCCTCTGCCCATCCGCTCAGCGTCGTTGCGTTCTCGGAGGAAAATGAAGCAAGTTTGCGCAAGACGACGTCGATCCAGCGAACCGTCTCTTCGTGCCATTCGCTCATGAAGGCAGTGAGCAGACCTACCGCGGCCCCGCCCGCCGGCACCAGCTTGTCCTGCACGAACCCCTCATAGATCAACGGATAAAGAAGGCCGTCGAGCGCCACGTCCTGAACCACGAAAAGTTCAAGCGGGTCGGTGATGACGAAACTGTCTTCGAGCAGGCGCCGGAGCGGCTGCCAGGTGGGATCGCGCAACCAGGCATCGCGACCGCGCTCCAGCTCGGCAGCATCGCCGAGCGTGAGCGCAAAACGGGTAAGAAGCTGGGCAATGCCGAGCTGATCCATGGCATAGAGCATGGCCGGCGCGGTGAAAGCGGCGCCATAGGCCGTCGCACAAATCTGCGAATTGTTCATGTTGTCGCCCCAGGCCACATGGCGCAGCGGGGTGAGCACCACGAGCGCTTCCTCGCGGATCTTTTCGGGGAGGGCGGCGAGCATGCCATGGCTCTCGACGAAGGCGAAATTTGATTCCACCGCCTCAAACTGGCGCGCACGTGCCATCGTCCAAGTCGCGTAGTAAAATTGCCGCGGGTCGCGAAGATCGTCCCATTGATCCATGCGAATTTTCGAACGCGACGGATCAAAGAGATCATGCTCAGGATCCCAGGTGGGGCGATAATGAAAATTGGCAGCCGGCTGAGCCCCAAGCGTTTCCTGGTAGCGCGTTGCCGGTTTATCGCCGCCGATCAGCCTCGCGACATGTGTGTAAGTGTGTCTGAGCGGTTTGATTTCTCTCGTTTTGAGGTCAATGCTCACGTTATCCTCCTCGGGATGGGGGTCAGGCGTCTGGGGAAAAAGGGGAGACGAGATCGAGGCGCTCGGCGCGCTGGATCTGACAGAAGGCTTCGAAATCCTCAGGGCGCAACATGAGTTCGACCGAGAGTTCCGGCGCACCGATCGCGAACGCGAATTCCACAAACCCCTGCGGATTGATCCGATGGAACCGGACGAACCGCCGGCTTGGATCGAATGTCGTATCTCTCGCTTCTGAGGCCATGAAGACATCTCCCCCGTTATCCGTTGCCTCGTTCATGAGATGGCCGGAGCATGAACGCACCGGCTTGGCCACTCTCTTACAAGAACCGTGCCAACCTGCCAAGAAAATTTCGAGAATTTTTTATATATCTGTTTTTTCTATGAATCTCTAGTTCTATCCCGATCGCCATGGGTTTTGATTATCGAGATCATACAGATCGAACCCGATTATGGGTATGGTTTTTCATCATATAATGAAATATCGATTTTTTCTTGACCATTTGGTGAAATCATGTCAGGATCGCCCGAGAACGCTGGGAAATGTCCATGTCCGATCTCGCCCCCTATACACCCCCCTCGGATGAAGATCTCCGACGCCTGATCCGGTTCTCGGTCGACGACGGCCGAATTTGGCTTGCCGGCCAACGCATGCTCCTTGTCCACGCCGCTGCGCTCGCCGCCTTACGCCGGGAATTGATCGCGAGCTTGGGAACCCGTTACGCGCGCCAGTATTTCATGCGGGTTGGCTTCACCGCCGGCCGTTCCGATGCGGCGCTGGCCAAAACGGTCCGCCACGACGCAAGCTTTTTCGAAAAATTCATGGTCGGCCCGCAGTTGCATATGCTTGAGGGGGCCGTCCGGGTTCGCATTCTCAGTTTCGCCGCCGACGAAATCTCCGGACGTTTCTATACCGAGGTGCGCTGGGACCATTCCTGGGAAGCCGAAATGCATCGGCGGGACTTCGGCCTTTCCTCGGAGCCCGTTTGTTGGATGCTCCTCGGCTATGCCAGCGGCTATACCAGCGCGTTCATGGGGCGGCGTATTCTCTACCGCGAAACCGCTTGCGTGGGCTGCGGCCACGATTTTTGTCACATTGTCGGTAAACCGCTCGAAGAATGGGGTAAAGAGGAGGAGGAAGACGGCGCTATTCTCTTCGATCGTGCGTATATTCCTCCCCAGGTCACTCTTCCGTCCAATGTGCGAGCGACCACGCCGAGCGCGCCGCCCGAGCTTATTGGCCGCTCTCCCGCCTTCCGCGCCGCCCTTGAACTGCTGCGCACCGTTGCGCCGACCCGTGCCACCGTACTTTTGACCGGGGAAACCGGCGTCGGCAAAGAACGCTTTGCGCGGCTTTTGCACAAACTCAGCCCGCGTGCGGAGAACGCCTTCATCGCCGTAAACTGCGCGGCCATCCCGTTTGATCTGATCGAGGCCGAACTTTTCGGCGTCGAACGCGGCGCTTACACGGGCGCACACACGTCTCGTTCCGGGCGTTTCGAGTTAGCGCATGGCGGCACGCTTTTTCTGGACGAGATCGGCGAGCTGCCGCTCCCCGCTCAAGCCAAACAGCTCCGCGTTCTCCAAGAAAGCGAAATCGAGCGTCTCGGCGGCGGGCGTTGTCGCAAAATCGATGTCCGCATCGTTGCTGCCACCAACCGCGACCTCGAGGAAGCCGTCCGCGAGGGGCGTTTCCGTGCCGATCTTTTTTACCGCCTAAACGTGGTGCCCATTCATACCCCCCCGTTGCGTGAACGCGGGGAAGACATCCAGGCTCTGGCACTCACCCTTCTCCAACGGTTTGCAAACCTCCATAACCGCCCGGTTCCCAGCCTGACCGACCGCGCTTATCACGCCCTTCTGCATTACGACTGGCCCGGCAATGTGCGGGAGCTCGAAAACTTGATCGAACGGCTGGTGATTACCACGCCGGACGGAATGGCGATCGATGCCGGCGATCTTTTTCCCGATCTTGAGCTTTCCGAGAACGGCGCCGTCGTCACCAGCCATGGTTTGCTCTCTTCGGAGGATTCCAAGACGCCGTCATCCTCACTCATGGATGAACTGATCGCCAGTGGTCTGACGCTCGAAGCCTTGGAGCGTAAACTCATCGAAGAGGCTGTGCAGCGCGCACGCGGCAATCTCTCTGCTGCCGCGCGTCTTCTCGGGCTGACCCGCCCTCAGCTCAGTTATCGTTGGGAGCGAAAATACGCAAAACGGGCGTAGCGTCGGGCGCGCCAATTCGCTAGATCGAACAATGACCCCCCGAGCCTGGCTGATCGTTCGGGAAATGCCGCCGATCGCGGTGGACAGACACCCCATTTCGACATAGCCTAAAGGTGGAATTTGGCATGCCAAAATGGTGCGATGCGCCCGCACCGTAAAGCAAAGCTGCGCAGGAGAAACCGAGGACATGGCCGAAATCACCATCGTCGGCGCCGGTTTTGCGGGCTTGACCGCCATCCGTCTGCTCCGGCGCAAACTGCCGCAAGCCGAGATCACGCTCATCGCGCCGCAGCCCACGTTCCTCTATTATCCTAGCCTGATCTGGATCCCCACCGGATTACGCACGGCGGAAGACCTTCTCATTCCTCTTGCGCCATTTTTGCAGCGCATGCGGGTGAATTTCCACCAAGCGCGAGCGGTGGGGCTCAAGGAAGGCGGGCGCGTCGTCCTCACCACGGCCGGAGATGTGGCGAATGATGTGCTGATCATCGCCAGCGGCGGGCGGGGGTTGCGGGCCCTGCCCGGTATCCAGCACACTTGGGCGATCTGCGACGGGCTGGACGCGGCCGTAGCCATTCGCGATCGCCTGAATAGCCTTGCCGGCGGCACACTCGCCTTCGGCTTTGCCGGCAATCCCAAAGAGCCCCCGGCGGTGCGCGGCGGGCCGGTTTTTGAAGTCTTGTTCGGGATTGACAGCTATTTGCGTCGCGCCGGCCGGCGCGCGCAGTTCGACTTGGTTTTTTTCAACCCGATGCGCGAGCCCGGCAACCGGCTGGGCGCAAAAGCCGTGACACGGCTGCTTATGGAAATGGAAAAGCGCGGCATCCGCACGCATCTCGGACATCGGATCCAAGGCTTCGAGGCCGGCGTGGTGAAGACCGAGGGAGGCGAGATTGCGGCGGATCTGATTGTTTTCGTTCCCGGCATGACCGGGCCGGATTGGGCCGAGGCAAGTGGCTTGCCGCTCTCGCCGGGGGGCTTCATCCAATCGGATCTCACCTGCCAGGTGCCCGGCTTTCCCGGGGTATTCGTGGCGGGGGATGCCGGCTCCTATGCCGGGGCACCCGATTGGCTCCCCAAACAGGGGCACACGGCCGATCTGCAAGCGAAGGCGGCGGTGGAAAACGCCATCGCCTTTCTTGAGGGCAAACCCGGCGGCGCGACGTTCAAAGCCGAACTCGTTTGCATCGTCGATACGCTGAACAGCGGCGTGATGGTGTATCGGACGCTGGAACGCTCCTTCGTTTTACCCAATCCCCTCTGGCATGTCGCCAAGCGTGCCTTTGAGTGGCGCTACTTGCAGCACTATCGCGGATGAGGGTGCGGCGAAGCGGCGCGCGGCGCGCCATCGGTGAGCGTATCGCCGTTTTCGCCGGCGAGACCGAGCGCAACCGGGGCTATCCGGTAATGGCGAGCTCCCCGTCGGCGCCATGAAGCGGCTGGTGCTGCGCTTTGCCCGCGGTCCGCGCGATCGGCTGGAGCGGTTGGATCCGGGCTACTTCGCCTTGGTGATGGCAACCGGGATCGTCGCGCTTGCCGCGCGGCTGCACGACGTGCCGCTGTTGCCCGGCGTGTTGTTCTGGCTCAATGCGGGGTTTCTGATCGTCCTGATCGCGGCAACGGTGATGCGCATTCGGCGCTATCCACGTGCGTTCGCCGCCGATCTCAAAAACCACAGCCGCGGGGTTGGGTTTTTCACGGTCGTTGCTGCTTTCGGTGTATTCGGCAGCGAACTCGTGATCCAACGCCATGCGATAGGGGCTGCTGCCTGCTTGTGGGCCGTTACCGGGCTTTTATGGATCATCGTGCTTTACGGCATTTTCGCACTGCTGACGGTCAAGCCCGAAAAGCCCGGCCTTCAGGTCGGGATCAACGGCGGCTGGCTTGTGAGTGTCGTTGCCACCCAATCTCTCGCCATATTGACCCTGAAGATGCTCGGCGCGGGTGCCACGCCCGGCTTGCGCCAGCCGCTGATCTTCGCTGCGCTCATCCTCTGGCTTGGCGCCGGCGCGCTTTATTTGTGGCTGATCACGCTGATTTTCTTTCGCTACATGTTTCTGCCGATGGCGCCCGAGGATTTGACGCCCTCTTATTGGATCAACATGGGCGCAGTGGCGATTTCGACATTGGCCGGGGCAGATTTGCTGGAACTGAAAGCGCTTTCGCCGGCCATTGCCGCGCTCGTTCCCTTTATCGAGGGCCTGACGTTGTTCTTTTGGGCCATCGGCAGCTGGTGGATTCCGATGCTCCTGGTGCTGGGGGTATGGCGTTATCTGGTCCGGGGCGTTGCCTTCGCCTATGACCCGCTCTATTGGGGCGGTGTGTTTCCGCTGGGGATGTATTCCGTCGCCACCGGCCGGCTTGCGACGGATACCGGCGCGTCGTTTCTGATGCCCCTGTCGAAAGCCTTCATGGTGCTCGCGGTGGTTGCCTGGATCGCGACGTTTGCCGGCATGACGGACAGTCTTTGGAACAATCGGCGCGCATCCGACATCCCGGCGCAATAATCTGCATCGCAAGCAAACGGTGTAGCCAGCCGGGGCGGCTTCCGGCGGCTCCCCGATGGGCCGGGCTAAGCCGGAAAGGCCGCGTTCGATCACCGCGCGCCGGAGGAGCAGCGCGTCAATCCCGGAACGACGCCGGCCGACGGCGGCGTTCCTCGGCACGTCGACGCTCGCCCCGGGGGCCACGAGGTCGAGGTTTTTCAGGACGCGGCTTGCTGCAATACCGATCGCAGATTCTCATCGAGCTGACGCGCAACCGGCTCGACATCGCCGTCCTGAAACTGTCCGAATAGGGAGAGCGGCCGGTCAAACTCGAAAGCGACATCCCCCTCGGCAGCTTCGCGGAGAAGCACGCGGACGGGCGCATAGAGGCCTGCCGAGATTTGGTGCCGGGTCATCATCGACGCGGTCAACGGATTGCCGATGTCATACTGCACGGACCGCCGCTGCAAGCCCGCTACGGCAAGCAAGGCGCCATGGTTCCGGGAACCGAAAATCATCAACGGCGGCGAAGCTTCCAATTCGCGCAACGCACGCTCGACTTCGCCGTATCTCAGGAGCGTGAAGATGCCGTCATCGATCCGAGGTACGAGCGTTTCCAACTTGCTTTTGACCTCCTCGAATGCCTTCTTTGAGCGGATCGTGAGATGTTCGACGGAGATGATCCGGCGATCGAGATCTTGGTGTTCCATTACTCTGGTTTCCTTCTGAAAAAGGTTGCGGAAATTTGGGCGATCGGCACGACGGCTAACTTTCCGCCGGTTCGCTGAACGCCGGTTTCGGGATGCTGTCCGTGCTAACGCCAACATGACCGGTTATGGGCCGCGCTTGCGTGCGGTCGCGCAACAACAGCAACGGGAACATGCCAAGCACGGTGATCGCCGCCATTGCCCGCCAAGCGACCCGAAACGCCGCCATGTATGCCTCCGGCAGGTCGGGGGATCCGACGATCGCGACCAAAATGGCGACGCCGATGGCCAAGCCGAGTTGGCGAAGCATGTTGATCGCGCCGGACCCGGTTGCGAATGACGATGCGGGAAGCGCCGACGTGCCGACCCCCATCAGCGTCGGCAGAGTCAGTCCGACGCCGATGCCTGACGGAACCATGCAAAGCATAGCAAGCCCCGGGTCGGCGTGTGATCCGGCCATCTCTGCCCACATGATTACGTCTGCGGCGAAGATAAACAGTCCGGTCGCAGCAACCGCTGCGGCACCGAAACGGGCGATCAACCGTCCTGCCAGCAACAGCGACGTTAAGGGAACCATGAAGGGACCTGGCGCTATGGCGAGACCGATCTTCATGGCGGACCAGTGCCATACGCCTTGCTCCCAGAGCACAAGTGCAAGCAGGAAGCCGCCGAACGCGACGGAGAAGGGCACCATCGCCAAACACGCGCCGGCAAAATCCCGGATTCGAAACAAGGCCGGATCGACGAATGGATTTTCCGATCGCAGGCAATGCGCAACAAACAACGCCAACATCGCCGCCGCAGCCGCGAAACTCAGCGCGACGCCATAGGAGTTCCACCCCCAATCATTCAGTTTGACGATTCCGAAAGTCAGCAGGGCGATGCCGATGGTGATCAGCGCAGCTGCCGAGACATGCGGTGCAGGAACGTCGTGGCCGGGAATCCTTGGGAGTTTGACCCAGCCGATCACCAACGCGAGCAGACCAATCGGCA
Organism: Terriglobia bacterium; assembly: GCA_023511585.1. GTDB lineage: Bacteria > Pseudomonadota > Alphaproteobacteria > Acetobacterales > Acetobacteraceae > JAIMBF01. The sequence continues at coordinate 1,602 of JAIMBF010000057.1, read as the reverse complement.
CGTTGATCAGAAAAATCCACCGCCAGCTGGCAGTGACCAGCAATCCGCCCGCCAAGGGTCCCAGAGCGGCGGCAAACCCGCCGACCGCAGCCCAAACGCGGACCGCACCGCCGCGGCGTTCAGGCGGGAAAGTGGCCAGGATCAGCCCCAATGACGTCGGGGTGAGCAGCGCCGCCCCCGCCGCCTGCACTAGTCGGAATGCGACCAGCGTTTCGACACTCTTCGCAAGGGCGCAGGCCGCCGAAGCGACGGTAAACACGGCTATGCCCGCAAGGAAACTGTAATTTCGAGGGAAGCGTTCAGCCAGCCTGCCGCAAAATACCAGCAGCGCTGCATAGACGATGGCATAGCCGTTCAGAATCCAGGACAGATTCCCGAGATTCGCATCGTTGAAGTCCTGCGAGATATCCGGCAGCGCCACATTGACGATGAACAAGTCCAGACTGGCCAGCACGATGCCGGCGCAAACGATGGCCAGGACCTGACCCGGCTTCGTTGCCGCGGTCACGCCGCTGCTCCCGCCCGATGGTATCACTGAGCTGCCTGCGCCAGCGACAAATTCGGCCCCATCGCAAGACGCGCATCATTGAACCGCGACCAGTCGGACGTTTCCGGTAAGGATGGAATTGTCACCGCCTCGCCGATATCCAGACTCACAAGCGCTGCGTCGACCATGTCGCCGACGTCCATCAGGTTGTCCGCCGGTATGACCGCGACATCGATACCGGCCTTGCCCCGGACCTCGGTGCGGGTGGTGCCGGTGACGAGCGCGGTGTTTGTCTTCGACATCGTGGATCTCCGCTCGTTCGGGACAATCGTATTGATGACGATCGTCATGATTAGTATATTAGTGGCGATCGCCATTAAAAATGTCAAGGCCCGGCTTCACGCGGCCGGGAAGGTAAGAACCATGCGGGTTTCAAAGGAAAAAGCGGCTGAAAACCGAAAGCGTATTCTGACCGAGGCTGCCCGGTTATTCCGGGAGCATGGGCTGTCGGGCGTTGGCGTCGATGCCCTGACCGAGGCCGCCGGCCTGACCCACGGCAGCTTGTACAGCCAGTTCGGCTCCAAGGAACGACTGGCCGCCGAGGCACTCAGTCACGCTCAAAGAGAGAATTCGGCACGCATGAGCAACGTCAGGACCCTCGACGACTACATCTCCCGCTACCTCTCCGCGGATCATCGGGAACGGCGTGGTGATGGCTGCGTTATGGCGGCGCTGGCGGGCGAAATCCCTCGTCAGGGCGGCGCGATCCGGCGTACCTTCACGGATGCCGTGCGGGCGGCCGCGAACCAGATCGCCAGCCTGTTGCCAGGCCATCGCAAGTCGCAAGATGAGGCACTGGCTATTGTCGCGACGATGGTCGGCGCGCTGACTTTGGCACGCAGCGTTGATGATCCGGAATTGTCCGACCGGATACTGGCCGCCGCGCGGACACGATTGATGTCGCGCCGGAGCGGTTCACGACTTGAGTGACCGATGGAGGATTCGGTTTGGGGAGGAATTGTGTGATTCAAAATACCGGCTAGAGCCTGATCCGATTACACTGAAGCGTATCCGGCGTGCCTGAGATATGCGGTGCACTCAGCGGGGGAGAACTC
>JAIMBF010000056.1 GCA_023511585.1 Terriglobia bacterium | reverse complement strand
TCGGGTGCGGGAAGGTTTGCTCCCACTGCAATGAAAATCACGCCAACCTCTTCCGAAAAACCACACGCCTCATTAGACTTGAGAGCGGACCTTTGCGGCGGCAATATGCTGCAAAGCCCCTCGTCTCTATTGATGGGAAATCTATCGATTGGAAGGATTGAAAAGCCATGCATTTCCTTACCACGGAACGAAGCGCGCTCTTTATTGACGGGGCCAATCTTTATTCGGCATCAAGAAATCTCGGTTTCGATGTGGATTATCGGAATCTGTTGGACTTCTTCCGTAAACGCACGCATCTTATCAGAGCATATTACTATTCCGCAATGCTGGAAACGGAAGAGTATTCGCCGTTGAAGCCGCTCACGGATTGGCTGGCCTATAACGGCTACACGCTGGTGACGAAACCGGCCAAGGAATATACGGATAGTGCCGGCCGGCGTCGCATCAAGGGCAATATGGATATCGAGCTTGCCATTGATATGTTGGAATTGGCCCCGAAGCTCGATCACGCGATTCTGTTCAGCGGGGATTCCGATTTCCGCCGTTTGGTCGAGGCGGTGCAGCGCAAGGGCGTGCGTGTTTCGGTTATCTCGTCAATCAAAACCACGCCGCCGATGGTGGCGGACGAGCTGCGCCGGCAGGCCGATCAATTTATCGAGCTCGGAGACATCGCGCCGGAGTTCACGCGCCGTCAGATGGAGCAAAAACCGCGGCCTCCCGCAGGGCGACAAACCTCCGCCGAGCCGTATGCGGAAACTCCGGACCTCGGTTGACCCCGTGGATCAACCGATTTCCGCATTGCACGGAAGGCTCGCTGACGAGCCTGAGCGGGATTGCCCGCTCTGCCCGCGGCTGGTTGCCTTTCGTGCGGCGAACCGTGCCGCGCATGCCGATTGGTATAACGGCGCGGTGCCCGGGTTTGGGCCGCGCTCGGCGCCGGTGCTGATTGTCGGCCTGGCACCGGGCCTGGGCGGAGCAAACCGCACCGGTCGCCCCTTTACCGGGGATTATGCCGGCGTCTTGCTCTATGAAACCCTGCTTGCCGCAGGCTTTGCGGTCGGCAGCTATGCCGCACGCATCGATGACGGGCTTCGGCTCACCCGGTGCCGAATTGTCAACGCGGTTCGCTGCGTGCCCCCCGGCAATAAGCCGTTGCCCAAGGAAATTGCAACCTGTAACCGGTTTCTTGCTGTTGAATTCGCAGCCATGCCTGCGTTAAAGGCCGTGCTCGCGCTCGGACGCATTGCGCATGAAGCCGTGCTGCGCGCACGCGGGGTTCCGCCGCGCAAAGCGCCGTTCCAACACGGGGCGGAGCACAGGCTTGGAAATAACCTCATTCTTTTCGATAGCTATCATGTTTCTCGATACAACACCTCCACCGGGCGGTTGACGGCGGCGATGTTTTCCGAGGTTGTTGCGAGGCTTGCCGCCGTGCTTGAAGCATGAGGCACCGGATGCACCCGCTTGAGGCATGGCCGGATCGGACATGCCAGGCGGCTTGATTTTGAGAAATCGCATCGCGATACCTTGCAAAACTTGCAGAGTTCTCAATTTCGGCTCAGGCTGCCGATATGAAACGCTTGATTGGCATCGCTGTGTTGATCGGCGTTGGCGTCGCGCTCGCTCTGGTCGCGCGCTTTGGTTTGTCTGCCGTGATCCAGGCGCTGGCCGCACTCGGTTGGACCGGGTTTCTGCTCGTCGCCGTCTTTCACCTGGGCTTGTTCATTCTGATGGGGGCAAGCTGGTGGTTGCTCGGCCGGCAGAGACCGGAGGCTGAGCTTCGCAACTTTGTCTGGGGGCGGCTTATTCGGGATTCCGCTTCCGAAGCGTTGCCCTTCTCGCAACTCGGCGGCTACGTGCTCGGCGCGCGTGCGCTGACGCTGAGCGGGGTTTCCGCACGGTTTGCCGTTGCCTCCACGGTGGTGGACATTAGCCTCGAATTGATTGCCCAATGCCTCTATGCGCTGCTTGGCGTGGCGCTGCTGTTCCGATTGGAGCCGCGAAATCACTTGGTAATTCCGATCCTAGCCGGCCTTCTTGCCATGAGCGTGCTCGCGGGCGGGTTCTTGGTGATCCAGGCCCGCGGCTTCGGCGTGCTGGAGCGGATGGGAGCCGCGCTCGGTGCGCGCTGGCTGGCCGGGCGCGCCCACCTTGTCCAAGAGCTGGAACGGGAGATTCGGGCGATCCACGACCACCGGCTGATGCTCGGCCTTTGTCTGCTCGGCCATTTTTTCTGCTGGCTCGGCAACGGTGTGGAGGCGTGGCTGACGCTGCGCTGGATGAACGTTCACATCGGCGTGGCTGGGGCGCTCGTGATCGACAGCTTGCTTTACGGAATGCGCAGCTTGGCTTTTTTTCTCCCGGGGGCAATCGGGCTGCAGGAGGGGGGCTATATCATGCTCGGGGCGCTGTTCGGCATTAGCCCGCCGGCGGCATTGGCACTTTCGTTTATCCGCCGGGGGCGGGATTTGGCGATCGGCGTGCCCGCCTTACTGATTTGGCAGCTCTTGGAAGGCTGGCGCGCGGTGCGCGGCGTGACGCAACGTTAAGGCCGGTGGTTGCCGGACGCGAATCTTCCCGGCATGCTCCTTGCGGACGGAATCCATGGCCGAATCGCAGCCGCCAGACATACTTCGTTTGCCCCATGGCTCCGCGCCGGTTCAGTGGCGGCGGAGCAGCCGCGCCCGGAGGGTGAGCTTGCGGATCGATCCGCGCAGCGGATCGGTGGTGGTGACGCTGCCGCTCCGCGCGGGGCGGCGCGCCGGCAGAGCCCTGTTGATGGATCAGGCCGAGTGGGTGGCGCGCCGGCTTGCTGCCTTGCCTGCCGCAGTGCCGTTGGAAGCCGGCGCTTTCGTTCCCTTGCACGGAATACCGCATCGCATTCGCCATGCCCCGCACGAGCGCGGAGGGGCTTGGGCCGAGCAAGGGGAAATTATTGTGACCGGCCAGAGCGCATTTCTTGCGCGACGGGTGACCGATTTCCTCCGGGCGGAGGCGCGTCGCAGCTTCCAGGCGCTGGTTGCGCAAAAACTCGCGGCCGCGGGGATCACCAGAAGTTGCCGAATCACCATTAAAGACACCCGAAGCCGCTGGGGCAGTTGCGCGCCCAACGGTTCCTTGGCGTTCAGTTGGCGGCTGGTGATGGCCCCGCCCTTCGTGCAGGACTACGTCGTGGCGCACGAAGTTGCGCATCTTGCGCATATGAATCATGGGCCGAAGTTTTGGGCGTTGGTCGATCTGCTCACGCCGCATCGCACGCGCGCGATGGCTTGGCTCAAGAAGGAAGGAACTGGGCTGCTCAGAGTGGGCTGAAAACCCCTGACCAACCCCGGCAAGGCACGGTTTCGGGCTTGTCTTGGCCTGCTTTTCCGCCGATCTCATAGAGACAGGTTTTCGCCCCATGAAAGGAAGAGCCCATGAAAGCGGTTGCCTATACCCATTGCCGCCCTGTCTCGGATCCGGAGGCGCTGGTGGATATCGAGTTGCCGGAACCGCTGCCGCGGCATCGAGAGCTTTTGGTCGAGGTCAAGGCGATTTCGGTCAACCCGGTCGATACCAAACTCCGCCGCCATGCGGATCCGGTCGGCGAGCCGCGCATCTTGGGATTTGATGCCGCGGGAATTGTCCGGGGCCTCGGCCCGGAGGTGACGCATTTCGGCCTCGGCGATCATGTCTTTTATGCGGGAAATATCGGCCGCCCCGGCTCCTACGCCGAGTTTCAGCTGGTCGATGAGCGCATTGTCGGGCGCAAACCCCATCATCTTCCATGGGCGCAGGCCGCCGCCATCCCGCTTACCGGCCTCACCGCATGGGAAATGCTGTTCGATCGGCTGCAAGTGCCGCAGCGAGGGGCCGAAGTGCGAAGCCTGCTGATTATCGGTGCGGCCGGGGGTGTGGGCTCGATTGCCACGCAACTCGCAAGCCGGCTTACCGCACTTCGCGTGATCGCCACCGCAGGCTCGCCGGAAAGCAAGGAATGGTGCCTGAAGATGGGCGCGCATGCGGTGATCGACCATCACGGCGATATTCCGAGCCAGCTTGCCGCTTTGGGACATCGCAACGTTGATTATATCTTCGGGATCACCGCCTCCGATCACCACTGGCCGGCGATTGCCCGGGCCATCCGGCCGCAAGGAAAGGTCGGGCTGATCGATGACCCGCAGCATCTGGACATTTTGGAACTCAAGCCGAAATCGGTGTCTTTGCACTGGGAGGGGGTGTTTACGCGCTCTTCGTTCGAAACCGAGGACATGATTGCCCAGCACCATATTTTGAACCGGCTGGCGGCGCTCTTTGACGACGGAACGCTGCAGAGCACGGTCTCGCAACATTTGGGCGCGATCAATGCCGCCAATCTCCGGCACGCACATGCGTTGATCGAAGGCGGGCACGTCCGCGGCAAGCTGGTGCTGGAGGGCTTTTCCTAATCGCCTTGCCCGCGCAGGGCTTCTGTCAAATCCCAGAGCACGGTCGGGCCGGAAACCGGGCCGCTGAGAACGAGCCCGAGCGCAGGCGGGTGCGGCAGGCTGGGGCGCAGGACGGCATGGAGATCGATCGTTTGGTCGGGCAGATTGATGCTGCCGGAAAACGTGCCCTCGCCATCCTTGCCGGTGAAATGCATCGAATCGACATGGGCAACGCCTGCCGTGATGCTTGCGTTCAGGCCCATATGGTCAAAAGGCGTTTCACCCCCCTTCGTCCCGGGCTCAAGCGGCGCTTTCCGTTGCCAGGCTGAAGCAATCTGCGCCAGATCGAAACCCTGAAAGCGCCCGCCTTCCATGTTTGCCTGCAGCGTTCCTTCCAAGGTGGCGAGCATGGCCGCGAGGCTGAAACCGTGCCCGGAGAGGCGGAATTTCCCCGATAAAACCCCCTGTGCAAGATCGATCGGCAAGCCAAGAAGCGGGTGTTCGATATGCACGCCATCGAGCGCGCCGGCAAAAGCAAGCTCCGGCGGCGTTGCCGCGGCCTGAAGGCTTGCCTCGGCGTTCAGAGTCCCCGATGCAAGCGCGGCCGAAAGCCCGCGCAGGTCAAGCCGCCGGTTCCCGAGAAAAACGCCCGCTTTGGCTGCGTGTAAGCGCAAACCGGAGCTTGTTTCCAGCGCTTCGGTTTGGATATTTACCTCGGCTTTCCAGCCTTCGAGCCAGGAGAAGGAGAGCGGCGTTTCCGAACGAAGCGAAACGGCCGGAAGATGAATCGGCCCGGTGGTGATCCGGCCGCGAAGAAAGGGCTCGTTCTCCGTAACCTCCAAGGCGAGCTCGCCTTTTATCGGCACGGTTGCAGCCTGGATGACCAAATCCTCGGCCACGAGGTTGCCGGGGGAGATTTGCATCCGGGCCTTTGCGTCGAGCGTGCCCGGCCCGATCACGTCCGCGAGCGCCCCCCACCCGAGCATGCGCAGAAATTCCGAAGCATTCGGATGTGTGAGCCGGAACGCGCCCGCCGCCCGGCGTGCCGGCCAGTCCAGCACAGGATGGGCGAAAAGCCGCGCTCCGGCCATATCGGCCTCGAGATCCGTGGTCAACGCCGAAAGCGGGCCGAATGCGCGAAGCTCTAAGCGCGCCGGGCCGCGCCAGAGACTCTCCGGCCTGAGCCATTCTTGCGGCAGCAGCTTGGAGAGTTTGCTTGCGTCTTTGGCGTTGAGTTCGAATGCCGCCCCGGCGAGCATCCCGCTCTGTAAGCTTCCGGCGAGATGAAATTCGGCGTCTTCGGCGCCGGCTTCCAGGCTGCGCAGCGTGACGCAACAGCTCCGTAAAGAAATATCGAGACGAACCTCGCCAAAGTTTGCCTGGGGAAGCACCGCCGAGCGGCACGCCCCTTCGGCGCGACCAAGGCAAATATCGGGAACCTGCAATCGGCCCACGGAGAGGCGAAGATCCAGCGGAAAGGGGGCCCCGCGTTCCGAGAGCTTCGCCAAGGCTTCCCAGGATTCTTTTTGCAGCCACGGATCCAGCGCGAGCGTGTCAAGCTCCAGCTGCACGGAAAGTTCCGACAAAGGCCACAAAGTTGCTTGGGCGTTTCCTTGAATGCGGCTGTCGTCAACCGCCCCGGAAAGCCTCGTAATACCGAGCTGCCCATCGCTCAGCGTAAAGTCGCCTGCCAGCACGGCCCGCCGGAGCACGCCCGGCGGCAATGCCGCGGCGGTGCCCGGATCGAGCCACGCCAGGGTGGTGCGGAAGTTGGGCGCTTCCAGCCGCGCTTGCCCGGTCATTTTCCACACACCGGCGGCGGGTTTACGCGCCAGCGCAGAGCCTGAAAGGATGGCCTCTCCGGGAAGGATGGCACTGGCTTCCCGCAGGCTCAGTCCTTTCGCGTCGAGTTCGAAACTTGCCCGCAGCCGGCGGAGCGTACCCCCGGCCAAGCTCGCGGCTTCCACGGAAAGGTCAAGCCCGGTCGGCAAAGCCGGAGTTTGCAAATGCCGCATTGCGGCAAACCAAGGCGCGAGATCAAGGCTCCCTGCGGCAATCGCAAGATCGAGCCTCAATGCGGGTTCAAGACGCAGCGCCACTGCACCCTGCGCAGGGGTTTGCCCGATTTTGAGACGGAGATTGTCGGCCGCCGCGAGGCCCTGCGCCATTGTGAACCGCCCCTCGGCCGAAAACGGCGAAGCGGGGGCCGGCACCAGCGCGGAAAGATCGGTGCCGGTGACACCCAGGGTTCCGCCTAGGGAGCCGTCGGTTGCGATTTGCCCGGAAAAACGGGCTTTGAGCCCGGAAGGCCCCTCCTCACGGAGGTTCAAGGTTAATCCTGCCGAGCCGTCCAGGCCGAAATCGGTTAAACGAAGAGCGAAGGAAAACGGCCTTCCCCAGGCTCGCGCCGTTCCTTCCGCCGTGTATCCGCCTGCAGGGCCGCCGATGAGAAAACCGGCGTTGATCTCGGTCAGGATAAGCCCGCCGATCGCTAGGTGCCCGGCCGTTACGCGCATGTGCAAAGGCTGGCCGGGCAAAGGCGGCCTGCGCGGCAGATGAATTTGCGGCGAGAGCGGCCAAGAAAGCCGCATATCCGGGCCACGGAGCGCAATGTCTTCAACGGCGAGTTGCCCTGCCAGTAAGGATAATAAGCTCAGGCGCATGTACATGCTTTTGGCGGCGAAGCGTGCGCTGAGCCGAGGGTCTTCCACCGTAATGTTTTGCGCGGCGAATTCCGGTTCAGGGAGAAGTCGTAGCGCGATCGGCCCTTCGATCCGCAGCTTTGTGTGCAGCTTGGTCGATGCCAAGGTTTCGATTTCCGTGCGATAGCTGTTCCAATCAATCAGCTCCGGCGCAATCGCCGCCGCAGCGGCGGCGAGAGAGGCCAGAAAAACCGTAAGGAAACCGAAAGCGCGCAGTGCCCGCACTTTAAATTGCGCCGTAGCCGCCGCCGCCCGGTGTGGCGATGGCGAAAATATCGCCCGGACAGAGTTCTGCGGAATCCGTGCCGGAAAGAATCAAGCGGCTGCCGTCCGCGCGCTCGACCCATTGCTCTCCCGCTTTGCCCGGCTCGCCGCCGGCGAGGCCAAAAGGCGGCACGGTGCGACGGGAGGCCACAATGACCCCGGTCATCGGCCTGAGAAAGCGGATCCGTCGCAGCGCTCCGTCGCCGCCGCGATGGCGCCCCCGGCCGCCCGAGCCTCGGCGAATGGAAAATTCCTCAAGCCTGACGGGATAACGGAGCTCCAAGACCTCCGGGTCGGTCATGCGCGTATTGGTCATGTGCGTTTGCACGGCGGAGGTGCCGTCAAAATCAGGCCCGGCGCCGGTGCCGCCGCAAATGGTTTCGTAATACTGATAGGTGGCATCTCCAAACAGGAAGTTGTTCATGGTGGCTTGGCTGCAGGCCATAACCCCCAAGGCGCCGAAGAGAGCATTGCAGGTGGCTTGCGAGACCTCGGTATTGCCGGCAACGACCGCAGCACCGGGTGACGGGGAAAGAAACGTTCCCGGAGGAATAATCAACCGAAGCGGCTTGAGGCAGCCGTCGTTGAGCGGAATATCGTCATTGACAAGGCAACGAAAAACATAAAGCACGGCGGCGCGAGTCACTGCGGGTGGAGCATTGAAGCTGTTTTCTTTGCGCTCCGGCCCGGTGCCGGTGAAGTCGATAATGGCCGTGCGTGCGCTATGATCCACTTTCACGGAGACGCAAAGCGGCGTGCCGTCATCCATAATATATGTGAAACTGCCGCTGCCGATCCGATCAATCACGCGGCGCACATGCTCCTCGGCATTGTCCATCACGTGGCGCATGTAGGCGGAAACAAGCGGCCAACCGTATTGGGCGACGACGCGCTTCAATTCCTGCACCGCCTTGTTGTTGGCGGCAATTTGCGCCTTGATATCGGCCACATTCATATCCGGCGAACGCGCCGGATACTTGGCGGAAGCAAGCAGCGCGCGAAATTCCTTCTCGCGGAAATGCCCGCCATCGACGAGAAGAAAGTCGTCGATAATTACGCCTTCTTCTTCCAAACTTCGCGACACCGGCGGGGTCGAGCCGGGGGTAATGCCGCCGATATCCACATGATGTCCGCGCGAGCCCGCAAAGAAGAGAATATTCCGGCCTGCTTCATCGAAGACAGGTGTAATCACGGTGACATCGGGCAAGTGCGTGCCGCCGTTGAACGGATTGTTGAGCGCTACGACATCGCCCGGCTTTAACGTATCGCGCCGGTTGCGCAGCACGGTGCGCACGCTTTCGCCCATGGCGCCGAGATGCACCGGGATATGCGGGGCATTCGCGACAAGATTGCCTTCCGAGTCGAAGATGGCGCAACTGAAGTCCAACCGTTCCTTGATGTTTACGGAAAGCGCCGTGTTCTGCAAAATCGCGCCGGCTTGTTCGGCAACGTTCATGAAGAGGTTGTTGAAGAGTTCCAGCAAAACCGGATCCGCCCGTTCGGTTCCTACCGCAACATGGAGTTCTCTCGCAGAGGCCCGCCGCAGCAGCAAATGGTCTTGGGCGGTAATCTCCGCCGCCCAACCCGGCTCCACGATGGTGGTTGCGTTCGCTTCGCGGATCAAAGCCGGGCCGCGAATCGTATCGCCGGCAAGCAGGCTCGCACGATCGAAGACGGGGGCGCGGTGCTCTTTGCCGTCGCTCCAGATTTTCACGTGGTCGATGGCTTCCGGGGCGCCTTGGGTGCGAGGCCGCAACGGTGCTTCAAACACGGGCTCGCCCTTGGCGGTTGCTTCTACCGCAACCGTTTCGACGATCAACGCCCGCTCGGGAGTTGCGAAGCCGAAACGGGTGCGATGCGCTTCGGTAAACGCTTCGCGAATGCCGTCCGCATCGGTCAGCGGAACGGGAAGCGGCGTGTCCGTGCCGAGGTAGCGCACGTGGACAAAGCGGGCGGCGTGAATGTCGGCAGGCTTGGCGCCTTGGTTCAGCAATGCCGCGGTTGCTTCTTCCACCAACCTCTCGGCCACTGCCGTGAGACGTGGCAGGGCGGAGGCATCCAGCGGCAATTCAACCGCCTGTTCGCGCATCGCCGTCTGATCCGCAAGCCCCATGCCGTAGGCGGACAGCACGCCGGCGAAAGGATGAATGAAAACCGTTTCCATTCCGAGTTCATCGGCGACCATGCAAGCGTGCTGGCCGCCAGCGCCGCCGAAGCACACCAAAGCAAAACGCGTGGCGTCATGGCCTTTCTGCACGGAAATCTGTTTGATCGCATTGGCCATATTTGCCACGGCGATGCGCAGAAACCCCTCGGCGATCTCGCGCGGATCCCGGCGCTTGCCGGTTGCCGCGGCAATTTCATCGGCCAGTTCGGCAAACTTTTTGTGTACGATTTCGGCGTCCAGAGGCATGTTACCGTCCGGGCCGAAAATGGCCGGGAAATGAGCGGGTTGAATCTTGCCCACGCAGAGATTCGCATCCGTTACCGTAAGCGGGCCGCCGCGGCGATAACAGGCCGGGCCGGGATTGGCGCCCGCCGAATCCGGCCCGACGCGGAAGCGAGCGCCGTCGAAGTGTAAAATCGAGCCGCCTCCCGCCGCCACGGTATTGATGGCCATCATCGGCGCGCGCAGACGAACCCCCGCGATTTCGTTTTCGAAAGTACGCTCGAAACTGCCGGCATAGAGCGCAACGTCGGTGGACGTTCCGCCCATGTCGAAACTGATGATGCGCTCGAGCCCCGCTTGCGCTGCCGTGCGCACGGCGCCCACGATGCCGCCGGCAGGCCCCGAGAGAATCGCATCTTTGCCCTGAAAGTGGTGCGCTTCCGCAAGCCCTCCGTTAGACTGCATGAAATAAAGACGCACGCCCTGCAACTCCGCCGCAACTTGCTCAACATAGCGGCGCAGGAGCGGCGATAGATACGCATCGACAACGGTGGTATCGCCGCGGGGGATGAGGCGCAACAACGGGCTTACCGCATGGCTTGCCGAGACTTGCGGAAAGCCGGCCCGGCGCGCGAGTTCGGCAAGGCGCCGCTCTTGTTCGGGGTATTTCCAGGCGTGCATGAGCACGATGGCGCAGGCGGTCAGGCCACGCGCGCGCGCAGCCTGCAGGGCGGCGAAAGCCGCGGCTTCGTCGAGCGGCTCGATTTCTTCGCCGTCTGCGCCGACGCGGCCGGAAACTTCGATCACCTCCTGATAAAGCAGCGAAGGCAGGGTAATCTTCAGGTCAAACAAACGCGGGCGTGCCTGGTTGCCGATGCGCAACGCATCCGCAAATCCGCGGTTCACCACCAAAAGCGTGGGCTCGCCCTTACGTTCCAAAAGCGCATTGGTGGCCACCGTTGTGCCCATTTTTACCGCATCGATCAAACCCGCCGGAATGGGCGCATCGAAAGCAAGGCCCAAAATGGATTTGATTCCCGCGATTGCTGCGTCGCGATACCGGCCTGGATTTTCGCTCAGCAATTTGTGCGTGCGAAGGGTGCCGTCCGGCATACGCGCGACGATATCGGTAAACGTGCCGCCGCGGTCGATCCAGAATTGCCAAGCGCGCTGTGCATTGCCCGCGGGGCTTGGTTCCGAGCGAGTTTCGGCCATGAGGCTCTCCTTCGTGACGATCGCATTGACAAACTATTGATAGACGGTGGACAAATCTACCGAATCTCTGGGCCCGAGATTGCATACGCTTTCCGGCTAATACAATCTGCCAATCTGCGCGCGCGGCGAACAAACGAATCGGAGAGGAAAGGAAGCAGCCATTTCCGAACGTATCGAAGGTGTTGAACAACCGGTAGGAACGGGGCTCGGCAGTTTTTTCGTGTCTATGACCGGGCCCGAACGCAGCACGTTTTTTGCCTGTGCGGCAGGCTGGGCGCTGGATGGGATGGATTACATGATCTATCCGCTGGTGCTGGGCACGATCATGCAGCTTTGGCATGTTTCCGCCGGTCTCGCGGGGCTGGCCGCGACGGCCACCCTGCTTGCTTCCGCCTTCGGCGGGTGGCTTGCCGGATTTGCGTCCGACCGGATCGGGCGCGTGCGCACGTTGCAGATTACCATTCTCTGGTTTTCCTTATTCAGCCTGCTTTCCGCCTTTGCCCGCAATTACACCGAGCTTTTGGTGTATCGCACCTTGCTCGGCTTCGGCTTCGGCGGGGAATGGGCGGTGGGCGCGGTCTTGATGGGCGAAGCGATTCGCCCCGCTTTTCGGGGCCGGGCAGTGGGCACCGTGCAATCGGGCTGGGCGATCGGCTGGGCGGGGGCGGTGGCGGCGCAGGCGGTGCTCTATTCGATCTTTCCGCCTGCGCTTGCCTGGCGGGCGATGTTTGCACTGGGCGTCTTGCCGGCCCTCCTCGTGCTTTATATCCGTCGCCGCGTTCCCGAGCCCGCCATTGCCAAGCAAGCACAGGCACGCGCCGCGGCGGAAGGAGGCTATGCTCCGCTCGGGCGCATTTTCGCTCCCGATATTTTGCGCACAACGATCCTCGCCGCTGCCGCAGCCACCGGTGCGCAGGGCGGTTATTATGCCATCACCACTTGGCTTCCGAAGTTTCTGACCACGGCTCGCGGACTGAGTGTTGTGGGGTCCACGGGATATCTCGCGTTTCTCATTGCCGGCGCTTTCGCGGGTTATCTTGTCGGCGCGTGGCTTTCCGATCGCATCGGCAGGCGGGCATTGTTTATGGTTTTTTCGGCGGGGGCCGTGCTTATCGTCCTGCTTTACATGGAATTGCCGATACCGAACCAGGCTATGCTTTGGCTCGGCTTTCCGCTTGGGTTTTTCGCCTCGGGCTATTTTTCGGGGATGGGACCGTTTCTGACCGAACTCTTTCCCACCGAGATGCGCGGCTCCGGCCAGGGGTTTTGCTACAATTTCGGCCGCGGCATCGGCGCGTTGTTTCCCACGCTGGTCGGTTTTCTTGCCGTGCATCTCTCATTGGCAACGGCGATTACGGTCTTTGCCCTGGCGGCCTATGCGCTGCTGTTTTTTGCTGCTTACGCGCTGCCGGAAACCCGCGGCCGGAAGCTTGAAGATGTCTTTGCCGGCAGCAGCCCTTAGCGCCTGCGATTTTGCCGGAGCGAGATGAGATTTCCGATAAATTTTGCGCAAAATCCGAGAATGACGGCGTGATAAAATTTTGTCGTCGTCAAGAATTGCGTGCTAAAATTTAAGCTTATGGGGTATTGGGGCAAAATCATCGGCGGCATGGCGGGCTTCTGGTTCGGCGGGCCGTTCGGGGCGATTATCGGCGCTGCGCTCGGCCACGCGGCCGATAGCGGCGCGCTGCCCGGCGCCGGCTTTCCGTTCCCTTTTGCGCCGATGCGATTTGGCTCGGCCCAGCTTGCCGCCTTGCTCGGCTCGCGCGAGCAGGTTTTCGCCATCTCGGTGGTTGTGCTGGCGGCCAAGCTTGCGAAAGCCGATGGGCCGGTCAACCGCGTGGAAATTCAGGCGTTTCGCCAGCATTTTCGCATTCCCGAGCAGGCGCTTCGCGAAGTCGGCCGCTTGTTCGACCAAGCGCGTGAAACCCCGGAAGGTTTTGAGGAATTTGCCGATCAGCTTGGCGAGAGCTTTGCCGACAACCCCGGCGTGTTGGAAGATGTGTTGACGGCGTTGTTTGCCATTGCGCGGGCGGATAAGCCGCTGAACCGGGCGGAGGAAGTCTTTTTGGCGCGCGTGCATCGCGGTTTTCGCCTCTCCCGTCGCGCTTGGGAAAGAGCCCGCGCCGGCACTCCGCGCGGCAGCGAGCCCGAGGATGCCGATCCCTACGCGGTTTTGGGTCTGACACGCGATGCCTCCGATGAGCAGATTCGCCAAACATGGCGCCGGTTGATGCGGGAGAATCATCCCGACAGCTTGGCCGCGCGCGGGGTGCCCCCCGAATTCATCGAGCGCGCGAGCGCCAAAGTTGCCCGCATTAACGCCGCCTGGGACCGGATCAAGCGAGAGCGGGGCCTGTGAGCCTGTTCTTTCGCGATCTTGTAAGCCCCAATCAGGATGAGCGCCCCGCGGGGGGTCCCATCGACGTGCTGGTTTTGCACTACACCGGCATGCCTACCGCCGAGGCGGCGCTGGCGCGCCTGTGTGACCCGGAAGCCCGCGTTTCCGCCCACTACCTTGTGGAGGAAGACGGCACGATCTGGCGTCTTGTGCCCGAAGCAAGGCGCGCTTGGCATGCCGGCGTTTCCTGTTGGCGCGGCATGCGGGAGCTCAATGCCCGTTCCATCGGGATCGAACTTGTCAACCCCGGCCATGAATGGGGCTACCGGCCTTTTCCCGCTTTGCAGCTGGCGGCTGCCTGCGATCTTTGCCTGGCCATACTCTCCCGCCATGCCATTCCGGCGCGAAATGTCGTTGCCCATAGCGATATCGCGCCGGAGCGCAAACAGGATCCCGGCGAACTCTTTGATTGGGAGGGCTTCGCCGCCAACGGCGTGGGGCTCTGGCCCAAGAACGTGCCGGGCCATGACACGTCCGGAATTGTCAGCGACCCCGAAGCGCTTGCTTCGGTTCGCCGCAACCTCGCGGCAATCGGCTATTGCATTGCCCCCGAAGGCGGGCTTGATCTTTCGCTTTCGCAAACTTTGCTGGCATTTCAACGGCATTGGCGGCCGGAAGCGGTGACGGGCCAGCCGGATGCCGGCACGCGCGCGCGGCTTGCCGCTCTTGCGCGCCTTTGCGGCAATTGACCAATGACGCCGCAAGCCACATCTTGAAAGTGCCAGACGGTCGGACGACCGCCGAAGCGTGTGCGATATTCTTGCCACAGGCTTTGGAGGAAAGTCCGGGCTCAACGGGAACACGGTGCCGGCTAACGGCCGGCGGGGGCGACCCTAGGGAAAGTGCCACAGAAACCATACCGCCCGCACTTGGCCTTCGGCCCTGCGGGTAAGGGTGAAAAGGTGCGGTAAGAGCGCACCGCTCCAGCGGCAACGCTGGTGGCGGGTAAACCCCACCGTGAGCAAGACCGAATAGGGGCAGCAGGTTGCGGCGGAAAGAGCCGAAACCGAGGGTGTTCCCGCCCTGCCGCCCGGGTTGGTCGCGCGAGGCGCGCCGCAAGGCGCGTCCCAGAGGAATGGTCGTCCCGCATCCTTGATCGGATGCGGACAGAACCCGGCTTATAGACCGTCTGGCATTTGCCCTTCCCCGGGAGAGACTAGCAACTCAGCCGCGCGGCGAATGTTGCGCAGCGGCTTGCTCGGATGCCGGTGGAAAAATCCCCGTGATCCAAAGCGCCACGCGGCCGGGGAGAAAAATTCATCAACGGAACAATTCATGACCAAACATGCTCGGTCTGAATATTTCTAAACCGAGGCGTTCCCACGAAAAACCTTTGACGCCCATGTTTGCCCATGTTATCCCATGAGTTCCCAGCCGACGGGACGATTCCTCCAAGCGAGATGCGTCGGAGGGGTGGCCCGTGACGCTGGCGAGGGTTCGCAAAGCCGGCTTGCGTTGAGGGAACGGCGTTGTCAGGGAAGAGGAACGGTCCCGGCCGATGACCCAGTTCTGGGGCACACATCATAACCGGCTGGACGTCAAAGGCCGCGTTTCCGTGCCTGCGCCATTTCGGGCGGCGCTCCGCGGCGAGGGCAACGGCGTCGCGACCTTGGTCTTGCGCCCATCGCACAAACACCCCTGCATCGAAGCCTGGCCCCGGAGCGTCTTTCAGGAGCTCACCACGCCGCTGGCGCGGTTGGATTTGTTTAGCGATACCCATGACGACCTTGCCGTGGCGTTGTATGCGGACGCCTATCCGTTGGAGACCGACAAAGAGGGCAGAATCGTTCTGCCCGAACCGCTGGTTTCGCATGCCGGGCTGAAAGACGCCGTCGTGTTTATGGGCTGCGGCCGCATCTTTCAGATTTGGGAACCCTCGGCTGCGGAACGCCGCAGGGCCGAGGCGCGCGAGCGGGTTCGTGCTCAGAGTTTGACGCTTCCGGGCGGGGGCGAACGATGAGTACGGCACGACATATCCCGGTGATGGGTGCCGAGGTCTTGCAGCTGCTTGCGCCGCGCGACGGAGGCCGTTACCTGGATGCAACGTTCGGCGGCGGGGGCCATGCGGAAGCGATCCTCTCCGCTGCCGCGTGCACGCTTTGGGCGATCGATCGCGATCCCGAGGCGATTGCCCGCGGCGCGGCGCTGGCGGCGCGTTTCCCCGGGCGACTCCATCTTCTGCACGGCCGCTTCAGCGAGATGCGCAAGCTTTTGCAGGATGCCGGGGTCGGTTCGCTGGACGGCATCGTGTTTGATCTTGGCGTCTCCTCCTTCCAGCTTGATGAACCTCGGCGGGGCTTTTCTTTCCGTGCGGACGGCCCGCTCGATATGCGGATGGGTCAAGAGGGGCGGAGCGCCGCGGATCTCGTCAACCAGCTTTCCGAGGATGAGCTCGCCCGCATTTTCCGGGAATTCGGAGAGGAGCGGCATGCGCCGCGCATTGCGCGCGCCATCATAGCTGCGCGCAAACGTGCGCCGCTTTCCTCCACCGGAGAGCTTGCCGCGATTGTGCGCAGCGTCGTGCCGCCGGATGCATCCGGGATTGATGCCGCCACGCGCAGCTTTCAAGCCTTGCGAATCGCGGTAAATGACGAGCTGGGCGAGCTTTCGCGCGCGTTGGAACAGGCGAAAGATCTGCTCGCCCCGGCGGGGCGGGTGGTGGTGTTGGCGTTCCATTCTTTGGAGGACCGCCTGGTGAAGCGCTTCATGGCAGCCCAGGCGGGCCGCGCTCCGAAGCCTTCGCGCCATGTTCCGGGCCCGGATTTTCAAGCCCCGGCGCCGATGTTTCGCTTGCTTACGCCGCACGCGCTGCGCCCGAGCGCGGCGGAAGTGGCGGCCAATCCGCGTGCGCGAAGCGCAAGGCTCCGCGCTTTGGAGCGCCTGGCGGAGAATTCCGTAGCAACCACGAGCCATGCGAGGGCTGCATGATCCGTCCAGCGACTGCGCTTTGCATGGTATTGGCCGCTGCCTCCGGGCTTTACCTCTATCAGGTCAAGCAGCGCACACGGATGTTGGATCGTGCGATCGCTGCAACCGTGAAGGAAACGCAAGCCACGGGCCAGCGCATTGGCGTGTTGAAAGCGGAATGGACGCTGCTGAACCAACCGGACCGGCTGGGTGAGCTTGCGCAACGCTACTTGGCGCTCAAGCCGGTGACTCCGGGCCAGTTCGTGACCGCGGCCGATCTTGATCAGCGCCTTGCGAGCCTTGCTCCCGCCGCCCCGGCGGAAGCGGAGACGGAGCAAAGCCCGCAAGAGGAAAAGCCTGCCGAAAAACCCGTTGCGGAGAACGAACGCAAACCGGCGACGATTGCCGTTATTCAACCGGTTCCGGCGAAAACCCAGCCGGCGGCGCATACGGAGCAGGCGGCGCATCAAGGTGCCGGCAACGTGAGCTCGGCGCGCGAGAAACTTCTCACGCAGGATCGCACCTCCGCGCCTGTCCAACCCGCGTCTGCCCAACATGGCAGCCCGAAGAAGCAGCCGGAAACCCGAGTGGCGACCAGCGTGCCGGCTTCGCGGCCGACGGAATTGCCATTGGCGGCACCGCGGAGGGCAGACGCGGCGGTGGGGGCGTCGGTGCTGCACACATCGGTGACGCATCCGGCCGACCCGCAGGCGCGCCCGGCGTCTGCTTCGCAGCTTTTCCGGGTTGGCCGAGGTTTTGTCGTCAGCGCTCCCGTGACATCTTCGTCCCTTGGAATGGGAACGCCGGAGTTACCGCCGCCGGTACCGGTGCCGGCAGAAAAGCGGGATGAGCCATGAGCGCGTTTCCCCCGCCGCCGTCGCCGGATCCGCCCTCTCCACACAGCGCACCGACGCGAATATTCGGCGCGCCACGAAATGCTGCAGTTCCGCGGGTGGAGACGGTGCGTCTGACCGCGCCGGATCTGGCGCGCCGTGCTGCATTGCAAAAAACCCGATCGCGGCTTGCTCTGGTTGCGGCTGTTTTTGCCGCGCTCTTTGTGGCAGTGGCAGGCAAACTTGCCATGGTAACGCTGATCATGCCGCTGAAACCGCATCTTGCCGCGCCGGTGGTTGTGCCGCCTCCGGAGACGCCTGAGCTCGCTTTGGGGCCGCGCGTGCACCGCGCCATGATTGTCGATCGGAACAATCAGATTTTGGCGGTCTCGCTGCCCACCGTGGAACTCTATGCCAATCCGCGCGAAATGATTGACGTGCGCGAGGTCGCGCACGAGCTCAAACAAGCTGTGCCGAGGCTCGATGAAGCGGAGCTTGTAGCGCGGCTTTCCAGCAATAAGGCTTTCGTTTATCTGGCGCGCCACATTTCGCCCCGCGAAGAGCTTGTCATCAATGCGCTGGGCATTCCGGGCATTTATTTCCAACCTTCGGAGCGGCGACACTATCCGCTTGGCCGGGTTGCCGCGCAGGTTTTGGGCGGGGTCGATATCGACGAGCACGGCATTGCGGGCGTGGAAAAACATTTCGATGAGCGGCTGACCACTTCCGCCGAGCCGCTCAGGCTTTCCATCGATGTGCGGGTGCAAGCGGTGGTGCGCGAAGAACTGGCTGCGGCCATGGAGGAATTCCACGCCATCGGCGCCTGCGGCATGGTGATGGATGTGCGGACCGGCGAAATGCTCGCTATGGTGAGCTTGCCGGACTACGACGCCAATGACGTGGGGTCCGCGCCGCCGGAAGACCGTTTCAACCGTGCGGTGACCGGAATGTACGAGCCGGGCAGCACGTTCAAATTGCAAACCGCCGCAATGGCTTTGGATGGCGGGATCGTTCACATCTGGGATCAGTTCGATGCCGCGCACCCGATCCATATCGGCCGGTTCACCATTACCGATTTCGAGGGCAAGCATCGGTTCCTTTATTTACCGGAAGTGCTTGCTTATTCCTCTAATCTCGGGGCGGCTCATATCGCGCTGCTTGTCGGCGCGGAGCGACAGCGCGCGTGGTTGAAGGCGATGGGCATGTTCAGCCGGATCGGCATCGAATTGCCCGAAGCGGGCCGGCCTCTTGCGCCGCCCGTTTCAAACTGGGGCGAAGCCGCGACCATGACGATCGGGTTCGGCCACGGGATTGCGGTTTCGCCTTTGCATGTGCTGCGCGGCACCGCTGCGATTGCCAATGGCGGCATTCTGCTAACGCCGACGCTGCTGGCGCATCGAGAAGACGAGCCGGTGAACGGAACCCGGGTGATGCAGCAAGCCACTTCCGATTTGATGCGCAAGCTGATGCGTCTGGTGGTGACGGAGGGCTACGGCAAAAAGGCCGAGGTGGCCGGTTATTTCGTCGGCGGGAAAACCGGCACCGCCGAAAAGGTCGGCGGCCACGGCTATAAGAAACACGCCAATGTGAGCGCTTTTGTCAGCGTCTTTCCGATGAATGCGCCGCGTTACGCGGTTTATATGATGCTGGACGAGCCGCACGGGAATGCCTCGACCGGGTTCTTCTCCACCGCAGGGCAGGTGACGGCACCGGCGGCGGGGCGAGTGATTCTGCGCATCGCGCCCATGCTGGGGTTGCTGCCGCAGACGCAAAACGCGGCCGCCATCGAGGCTTCGTTAGCCATTCCGCTGCAACCGGGCCGGCCGGCCGGAGCGCATGCGCTTGCCGCCAGCGCTCAGCCGGCCCCGCACGCAGGCGCCAAGGCATCCCAGCGGTCTTTGCTGCCGCCTCTTCTGCCGACGGTTCCGCCGTTGCGGCATGACCCGCGCCATGAAGC
>JAIMBF010000186.1 GCA_023511585.1 Terriglobia bacterium | reverse complement strand
GGAATGGAAGGAATGCTCCGACAACCGGCCTTTTGCCAAATCGCGCCAAGATATCAAGAAGCACCCGGCTTCGGCGGAAGGCCGGGCCGTGCGCTCGGATCATCCGCGCCATAAAGGCACCGCGTGGGTAACGCCGCGATGAAGCTTTGGTGTAATATCAATCGATGGCTTGCAGCGCGCGAGACGGTTTGCGATAAACGTTTGCGATTTCCACGATGTAAAACAGTCGGGGGAGAGGTTTGAAAACCCGTTCCAGCTTTGGCTGCCGCCCGAGACAGGAACGATGCGCATCTTCCGGTGCCCGCACTTTGCTGCCCCGGGTGGCAAAGGACTCGCGGGGTCAAGCCCGAGATTTCACCGCCGTTGCTGAACGTGTGGTTCGTTTTGCGCCGAGGGGTCAGTCGTGTTGAACGATCTGCAAACGCTCGTATTGAACGCCGATTTCCGCCCCCTCTCGCGCTATCCGTTGTCGTCTTGGCATTGGCGCGATGCCGTCACCGCCGTTATCTTGGACCGTGTCAATCTCGTTGCCGAATATGACGAGGTGATCCGTTCGCCCAGCACTTCGATGCGGGTGCCGAGCGTGGTGGCGTTAAAGGAATTTCGCCAGCTCGATGGCTATCCTGCTTTTACGCGCTTCAACATTTATTGCCGGGATCGCTGGACCTGCCAGTACTGCGGGCGTCGCTTTCCGGCCGCGGAGCTGACTTTCGATCATGTGATCCCGCGCTCCCGCGGCGGGCGAACCACCTGGACCAACGTTGTGGCGGCATGTGGAAGCTGCAATTTGCTGAAAGGGAACAAAACACCGCAGGAAGCCGGCATGCATCTGCTGCGCGCCCCTTACAAGCCCACGCGCCGCGAGCTCGTCTATGCCGCAGTCCCCCATGAACGCGAAAAAGTCCACCACACGTGGCTCGACTTTCTCTATTGGGATTCCGAGTTGGAGGAATAGCCCCCCTACTTTTCCCTCTCGGCTCAGGAGGGCAAAAGGGCGGCAATATACGGCGGCAAATGAAATGCAGCCGCATGCACCTCCGGGGTCCAATAGCGTGTGGTGCCGAGAATCCCCGAGGCTTCGGCGCGCTCGCGCAGCACTGATGCCGGAACAACCGCCGTCTCGGGCGCCTTCGCGGCAAAACCGAGGGTCATGAACCCGCCGACATAGGTCGGCACGGCAGCGACGTAAGCCGTGACCAAAGGAAAAAACTTCGCCCGGCGCGCGCTGGTTTCCCGGAGCTCGCCGGCCTGCATGAACGGCACGCCGCACTGATTGACGATAATGCCCCGCGCGCTCAGAATCCGCGCGCAGTGTGCGTAAAACTCATCCGTGAACAGAACTTCGCCCACGCCGATCGGGTCCGTGCTGTCCACGATGATCACATCAAAGCTCGCAGTAGGCGCGCGTTTCACGTAATCAATGCCGTCACCCACAATCACCTCGGCGCGCGGGTCTTCCCATGCATTCCCCCCGATCGTGGGAAGAAACTCCTTGGCCAGGCGGATGACTTCGCCGTCGATTTCCACCATCACGGCTCGCGCGACCGTCCGATGCTCCAGAACACGCCGCAACACCCCGCCGTCGCCCGCTCCGATGATCAGTACATGAGCTGCCGAGCCATGTGCGAGAAGCGGCACATGCGTCAGCATTTCTTGATAGACGAACTCGTCCGCCTCCGTGATTTGCACCACGCCGTCCAGCACCAGAACGCGGCCGTGCGTAAAGCTTTCAAAGATAAAAATATCCTGAAAACGGCTACGAACTCTGGCAAGCTCACGCTTTACGCGAAACCGCTGCCCCCACTCCGGATAGAGGGTTTCGTTCAGCCAAACCTCAGCGTTGCTCATCCAGATTGCTTCCTCTGTTCGCCCTTGCCGTTTCGGCGCGCCGGGCGGGGAGCCGCCACCGACGCGCACGTTGCTCACGAGCGGTGTCTGTCAGCCGATCAGGCCGCGCCGGCGTTCGTCCAAGTTCACGCGCTGGGGCCGAAAAGCCGCCTTAAGGATCGGCAAGGATTTATACGGATCGCACGCGCCGCACATGAAGATGTCGATCGCTGCAAACCCACGCTCGGGCCACGTATGGATGGAGATATGGCTCTCCGCCAATACCACCACGCCCGAAACTCCCCCGCTCGGCGAAAAATGGTGGAAATGGGAATGCAGAATCGTCGCCTTGGCTGCCAGCGAGGCTTCGCGCAGCGCTTTGTCGATCAGCTCCGGATCGTTGAGGTTCTGGGCGTCCCAGAAGTCGGCCAAGAGATGCATCCCGGCAAACTTCTGCCCGTCACGCTCAACAAAATAGTCTTTGCTCTCCTCAGAGGAGGCAATCGGCGCCTGGTTTTCGCTCGGAGAATCCGAGACCATCCCCAGTTGCGTGAGTGCGTCCATGGCGTACCCCCGTTTCAACCAAGAGACGGCCTGTTGGGCGTATTGCCCCCTTGGGCCAAGGCGCGGAAGATGGGCAAACAAAGCCGATAACGCAAGAGGGAAAAG
>JAIMBF010000185.1 GCA_023511585.1 Terriglobia bacterium | reverse complement strand
ATTGCGGCCTCGGCCAAACGGTCTCCGGCCCGCAGGATAAACACCGGCTCGTCCGCGCCGATGCCGGGTATCTCCACCTTCCCGTATTTTCCAGAGATCGCCATGGTTGCCTCCTGATTCAGCCTCTTCGCTCATCCATCCATCACAGACTAACAGATTCTGGGGAGAGGGTCGTCTTCCAGCTCATCCAAAAGCCGCTCGCCGCCTAATTCGGTCTCGAGGATCACGCGGCCGCGTCCTTCGCAGATACGGCCGATGATCTTTGCCTCCGTGCCAGCGGGAAGTTCACGCCACCGCGCCACGGCCTCTTCGGCGAGCTCGGGCGCTACCACGGCCAGCACGCGACCTTCGCAAGCCAGATAATACGGATCGTAGCCCAGCATGTTGCAAACCGAGCGCACGGCATCCCGAACGGGCGTCGCAGCCTCGATGAGGCGGACATCGAACCCGGTTGCGGCGGCAATTTCGTGTGCGACGGTTGCGAGCCCCCCTCGTGTCGGGTCTCGCATGAAGCGCAGCCCGTCCATATCGGCAATCGCTGCGGCAAGCGGGGCCACGGATGCGCAATCAGACCGGACATCGCCCCGCAAATCAAATTCCTGCCGCGCGAGCAGCACGGCGATGCCATGATCGCCCACCGGGCCGCTGACCAGCACGGCATCGCCGGGGCGAATGCATTCCATGCCGAGGTGCCGGTGACGCGGGCGAAGACCGACGCCGGTGGTAATCAGGTAAAGGCCGCCGCCCTGCCCGCGCGGCACGACTTTGGTATCGCCCGCGATCACCGGCACGCCGGCATCGCGCGCCGCCCTGGCAAGGCTTTGGATGATGCGGTCGAGGCAGGCCACTTCCAGCCCCTCCTCGATAATGGCGCTCAGCGTCAAATAGCGGGGCTCGGCGCCGCTTACCGCCAGATCATTGACCGTGCCGTTCACGGCGAGGCTGCCGATATCCCCGCCGGGAAATTCCAGCGGCTGCACGGTGAAGCCATCCGTGGTGATATAGGGCACGCGGTCGGAAGAGAGCGTGAGCGGTGCGGCATCCAGCCGCACGTCAAGCGCAGGATTGGCGAGATGTTTCGCGAACAGCCCCTCAATCAGCTCGCGCATGAAGCGGCCGCCGTTGCCATGGGCGAGAGTGATGTAGCGATCTTCGATCATGCGCTCGGCCTCGACATTATCCGCTTTGCGACAAGAGAATGTGCAGGGCTTCGATCGCTTGCCCGAAGGCTAATCCGCCATCGTTGGCCGGCACAGCCGTCGCAAGGAAAACCGGAATACCCATCTCGCCAAGCCGCTCGATAACCCTCTCGCTGAGCCTGCGGTTTTGGAACACGCCGCCGGCAAGGCCCACCGCGTCGAACCGGGTTTGCCGGCGAAGCTCCAGCACCTGTTGCACCAAAGCATGGGCGAGGCTCTCATGAAACATCGCCGCGCGCTCGGCAGGCGGGCGGCTCTGATCCGCCAAATCCTCCAGCAGCGGCGACCAATCCACGCGCAGAAGCCCGGCAGCATCGCGGGAAAGCGGCAGCTCTCGAGAGCGTGAAGTTCCTGCGGCGAGGCTTTCCAGCATCATCGGCCCCTGCCCTTCGAAGCTCGCTTGCTCAAGGCCGAGGATGAACGCGGCCGCAGCGTCAAAAAGCCGCCCCACAGAAGAAGTCGGCACGACATTCACACGTTTTCGCCAGGCTTCTGCGATGAAATCGGCGCTCGGGACTGCCGGCATCCAGCTTTTTCCGCTCTCCCACATGAGCGCCGCAGCAGCGCGCCACGGTTCACGCGCCGCGCGGTCGCCGCCGGGAAGATGGAAAAGCCTGAAGCTTGCGGCCCTGCGCCACCGCCCGGGCGCACCCAGCAACGCTTCCCCGCCCCAAAGCGTGCCGTCGCCGCCGTAACCGATCCCGTCCCAGGCGAAGACCAACCAGGAGCGGATCTCGGGATACTCCCCCGCAAGCGCCGCGGCATGGGCCTGATGGTGCTGGATTCTGAACACCGGCTTTACTTGGCGGAGCGCCCAACGCGTGCCGGCATAGTCCGGATGAAGATCACAGGCGATGGCTTGCACCTCAACCCCGTAAAGGCGCTGAAGGTCGCCGGCGAGCCGCTCGAAGACGTCGAGGCTACGCGGGCTATCAAGATCGCCGATATGGGGTGAGACGACCAGGCGATTTTCCCAGCCGAGTGCAATCGTGACTTTCATGTGCCCGCCCACGGCGAGGATCGGCTGCGGAAAATGCCACGGCAGTTCCCATTCCAGCGGCGCCACGCCCCGCCCCAGCCGAATCATGCGCGCCTTGCCTGCAATGACGCGCACCACGGAATCATCCGCCGGCCGCAAGATCGGGCGGTTGTGATGCAGAAATCCGTCGGCAACGGCACCGAGGCGGGCTTCTGCCTCGGCGTTTTCCGTGATCACCGGCTCGCCGCTGATATTTCCCGAAGTCGCAACCAGGGCGCTGCCGAAATCCCGCAGCAGAAGGTGATGAAGCGGGCTGTAGGG
>JAIMBF010000184.1 GCA_023511585.1 Terriglobia bacterium | reverse complement strand
CTCAATCCCTTTTTGATCAGGTCTGCGGCTAACTCCACCCGCCCCAAATTCCCCCACATTTTCAACACGATGCCTTGCTCGCCCCCGAACATCGGAGGCCTTCTCCAAGCGGATTCACTGCTCAAAGAGCAAACGGCCCGAGCAAGACGGTCCGAACACGAAAACCCGCCATATCCGTGCGTGATCAACGCATCCATACCGTCACTCTCTTATCATCGCTCTATCACAATATACCATAATATACGGCGCAAAACACGCTCAAAACCATTCATGAAAAATCAAACCCAAGAAACGCGGCTCCCTCTTACGGCGGCGCTTGCGGCAGCTGCGGCAACTCGGTCGGCAAGCCGGCCGCCTGCAAAGCCGGCCTTAACACCTGCGGCAAAAACAGCTCGCGACAGAACTTGCCGAACCGCTCCCATTCCTCCTGCCTAATCGGCCGAAAACCGTGCGCCAAAATGGAATGGTTGCGCAAATCCAACATGTTGCGCAGCTCTCGCTCTCCGGCGCGCGGTTTTTTCGGATAGTCGGGCGGGGTTACCTGCTTCAGAAACTTCGCCATCAACCCCTCGGGCTCCAGCACTTGCCATAACCGAAACGAAGGCATGAGCCCGCCGAGCCCCTTTTGATTCTCGCGCCGTTCGATGCCCGCTTTTTCAAGAATCTCGGGCGGAATTTTCTCCCACGGCATATCGGCCGTATCGATATCGTGCCTGACCAGAAGATGCCATTGCGCCGTCGCCTCCAGCATCCGATAGCAGCGCGCCACCGCATCATCATACAGCCCGCGCGCCGCGCGCCGTTCCGCGTTCCGCCAAAGATCCAGGCATTGCATGCCGCCCTTGCGCTTGGCATCCGAATCGCACAGCAACGCCAGGCTCGGCCGCCACGGCGCCAGGCGATTCCCGAGCTCCTCCGGCATGGCATTGAGCCGGCGGAAAGCGGTTTCATGATCGAATCGGTCCCAGGCGGCGAAAAAGGCCGAGAACTCCTGCAATGTGATGAGCTCGTGCCTCGTGCCGGGCGGAGCGGCGTTATCCTCGGCCAAGCCGCGCAGAACGGCCGCGATCCCCTCCTCGGCTTCGGCATAGGCAAACCGCGCCCAACCGGCACTGAACCGCGCGGCCTCGCGCTCGGCGAGCAGCCAGGTGAGGTCGATCTTCTGCGGCCGCTCGGTCCCGCGCCGGACTTGCACGAGATCGGGCCGCTCCCCCGCCATGAACTGCGCGCGCACGCCCGGCACCGCAACCACCGCATAGAGCAGCGCCGCCGACATGCTTTTGGTGCCGCCGGTGTAATCGGCAACCAGCTCGGCATCGTTATACCGTGCCTGCAGCGCCTGCAGGCTCTTGCGCAGAATGGCGAAAGCGCGGTCGGGATCGTCATGCGGCACCGCCACATGCTCCCAACACCCGGGCTTGAGCCCGGCTCGCTGCACCAGCCCCTCCTCGCCTTGCAGCATGGTGATGGAACCTGTCTTGCCGCCCTCCGACTCGGTGACCGCAAAACACACGAAGCGCGGATTCAGCGCGCGAATGGCCGAAACCAGCGGATCCGGCGAGCCGCCGACGGTGATGAGCAATACCGGCCGGGCTTCGGGGGGCGTCTTGCCGGGCAACGGGGAACCTTCGCTCATGAGTGCGTGCCCTGATTGTCGGGGACCAAAAGCAACCAGCCGAAGGGAACCACAGCGCCCGCATCCTGTTTGGTCGGCAGGGAAAGCACGGTTCGCGTATCACCCCATTCATCGGGCCTGCGATATCGATCATCGCGCTTGCGCTGCGGCACGTAACCCTGGCGCAGGCCCTCGACGGATTTGCTTTCAAAATGCCCGAACCGGCCGAGGCGAAGCAGGACCCCGTACGTATGGGGTTGCGCGATTTTGATCCTCTCCAGCCAGTCTTGTTCGATGCGATTCAAATGCGCGTTCTGTTGAAAATATTGCGCGAAATGTTGCCGTTCCCGCTGCCAGATCGCCCAGTGGAAATTGTTCACGGCGCGGCGCAATCGATCCCAAGAAATATCCTCGTGTGGCGCCGCATCGGCCCGAGCCGCGCAGCAGGCGCGCAGGCCTTCTTCGTCCACTTCAATCATCACACCCTTGAGCGCCACCTCTTTATATTTGCCTTTTTCGACGTCGACGAGCGAAAGCAGCCGCTCGTAATGCATTTGAATGCCTTTCGTCTTCGCCCCCGGCTTTCGCGATATGATTTGCACGTGGTCGATCCGCGTGCGCCCTTCCGGGATCGGCACGTCGGCCACATGCACGAAGCGGAAGGGGTCTTCGGCGGTGTCGTTGCGTGTCATCCGAAATGCTTCGCGGACCAGCACGGCGTGCTTGCGGCGCATAGTCTTCTCTTGGTGGAGCTTTTGGTGCACCGCTTGGTTGCCCTCGGCGAGAGCCGAGAGAAAGGCGGTGCGCAAGGCGCCTTTGATGGAGCTGCCCGGAATGAAGGGCTTGAGGCCGCTGCGGATGAAGGGCTGCACGGCGCCGAACCGCTGGGTGCCCGA
>JAIMBF010000183.1 GCA_023511585.1 Terriglobia bacterium | reverse complement strand
GCGGTTCATTTGCGGAAAACTCAATGACTTCCTTCATGGAAGACCTCATGCCAGCGGGTAAGTTAAAATCCGTTCGTCGGTATTCTCTGCAACCGAAAGGGCGCTGATCCGACGGACGTAGATCTTGCGCAAAATCGGCTCGGCCGCGGCCAAACCGCCGAAAATGACGGCAAGAACAAGCAAAATTACGGGGATCATCATGTCACCTCAATCCATGCGGCATGACCGTCATGCCTTTCGCTTTTGCGCAAGAAAAACAAAGAACCCGGGGTAATATTTGCCCTGATTTAAGGCGAGAGTTCCCAACTTTTCCAAATTACGCTCCCCCCTCTCCAAATCCTGGTAATCCGTAACTGGAGTATAACCATTAATGGAGGTCGCTCGCAACTCCATACGGCAACGCTCGAGCAGCGGAAGCAGCTCGGTTAGGGTGTGCTGCGTCTCGTGCGGATGCAGCACTTGGTCGCGGAACCAAGAACGCGCAAAGGTATCGTCCTTCAGCTCCGGGTGCAACCGCCGGTACTCGGCAAACATCGCCTCCTCCGATGCCCCTGCGGCTTTCATTCGGGCGAAATGGTCAAGGAACGGGCGCCGTCCATAGGCATGATACAGGCCGACGAAAACGTATCCACCCGGCTTTACGAAAGAGTTGCATAGACGTTCGAGCGCACCGTGGCAGTCATTGGTGTGGTGCAGCACCCCCATGGAGACGACAATGTCAACCGGCTCGGCGAGTTCGAAACGAAACAAATCGGCGACTTCAAAGACGATCCCCTGGCGAAGTTTTAGCAGGCTCGCGATCTCGCGGGCGCGCTCAATCACGACCGGGTTGAAGTCAATCGCCAAAACATTGGCCCGATGATGCAAAGCAAGCGAGAGTGCCAGCCAGCCTACCCCGCAACCCACTTCCAGCACGCGAATTTCGGGACTCAGCAACGGCAAAAGGACGGGATATTCCTGCACCCAGTCCCGGCCTCGGACCATGTCCGCTTGGGCTGCCGCGGAGCCGTGATAGTTGAACGGAAGGCTCTTGTAAAATTCCAAGACATCAGGGTTCGCCGCCGTCGGGCCAGATCCGATGTTGTAAGCCGGCGCGCGCGGCGACGACCCAATGAGCTGGCGGAAAAACCCGCCACCGGAAAAACTTCTGCTCATCTCACGCCTCACGTAGGCTTCTGTTCCACCAAAAAGTTTTCGACCGCGAGACAGTCGATCCCCGAAGCGTAGAAGGTTTTCAGAGCATCGGAAGGGCTGCTCACAATCGGTTCGCCTTTGAGGTTGAACGAGGTGTTGATGATGACCGGCACACCGGTAAGCTTTCGGAACTCATCAATAATGTCATAGAGATAGGCATTCTGCTCGCGCGAGACCGTCTGCACCCGGCTGGTTTGGTCCACATGCGTGACCGCTGCAGTTTTCTCGGGCTGTAGCGACTTGTGGGTATAGAGCATATGCGGGGAGGAAGACATGCCGAGCGTTTCGAAATATTCGGCGTAATGCTCTTCCAGAACCACCGGCGCGAAGGGGCGAAACTCTTCGCGGAACTTAATTTTGCGGTTGAGATGATCCTTCATCTCCGGCGCGCGGGGGTCGGCCAAAATGCTGCGCGCCCCGAGTGCACGCGGGCCCCATTCGTCGCGGCCGTGGAGAATGGCCACAATTTCGCCCGCAGCGAGCTTTGCGGCGATTTCGGCCGCCACGTTGTTGCTTCTTCGGAATGGGATGTTGTTGGTTGTGAAGGTAATCTCGGCGGTTGCCTCGCTATACTGCACGCCGAGATACGGCGAAAACGGAAACCGCACCACGCCGTTGGGCGGAGCGGCCCGCACCGCCGCATCCAAGGCCGCGCCGAGCGCGCCGCCGGCATCGCCGGCCGCCGGGTGGATATGCGAGCGAATGCCGAATTCGCGGATGAGATCCGCATTGGCGGTGCAGTTCAGGGCCACACCGCCGGCAAAGCAGAAATCCTTGATTTTGTATTCGGCGATCAGCGCCCGCACCATGTTGCGCAGCGCCGCTTCCAGCGCACGCTGCATGGAGGCGGCGAGATCCATGTAAGCTTCCGTCATCGGCCCGCCGGGCGCGCGCGGGGGCATGCCAAGATGCCGAACAAGGCGGGGATGGTAATGTCTCGCGCGGTCACTGAAGGTGAAGAAGGAACGATTGAGCGTAAACGAGCCGTCTTCCGAAAGCCTGAGAATCGGCCCCAAAATGCGGTCAAGGTATTTGGGCTGACCGTAGGGTGCGAGCCCCATGACCTTGTATTCGCCTTCATTCACTTCGAAGCCGAGATATTGCGTGAACACCGAATACAGCAGACCGAGCGAGTGCGGAAAGTGAATGGATTTGAGTTTGCGCAGACTGTTGCCTTCGCCCAAATGCACCGCCACCGTTTCGTACTCGCCGATTCCATCGAGGGTGACCACAAGCGCGCGCTCGAACGGCGAGGTATAAAAGGCCGATGCCGCATGCGAGCGATGATGCTCGTTGAACGTCACCGGGCCTTTGTAAGTGTA
>JAIMBF010000182.1 GCA_023511585.1 Terriglobia bacterium | reverse complement strand
GATATTCTCGTGGCCAGTGCCGGCATCTCCGGGCCCAATGCCACGGTCTGGGAATATCCGCCGGAGCAGTGGCGCCGTGTTGTCGAAATCAATCTCTTCGGTGTTTTTTACACCAATCGGGCCGTGGTGCCGCACATGCTCAGGCAGGATTACGGGCGGATCGTGAATATCGCCTCGATTGCCGGGAAAGAAGGCAACCCGAATGCCTCCGCCTATTCCGCTTCGAAAGCCGGTGTCATCGGTTTTACCAAATCGCTCGGCAAGGAGCTTGCGAAAACCGGCATCCGCGTCAATTGCATCACGCCGGCGGCGGTGCGCACGGCGATTTTTGCGCAGATGACGCAAGAGCATATCGATTATATGCTCTCCAAAATCCCGATGGGCCGGTTCGGCACGGTGGAAGAAATTGCCGCGCTGGTCGCTTGGCTTTCCAGCAAGGAATGCAGCTTTTCCACCGGCGCCGTGTTTGATATCTCCGGCGGTCGGGCGACATATTAAGCAACGTCTCAAGCGGAATTCGCGGCGCGGAGCCTGCCCATTGTCAAGACGGCACCCAGCAAGGCATCGATGTCTTCGCGCCGCGTGCGGTGATTGACGATCGCTGCCCGAATCGCAAGTTTGCCTTGAATGCGCGTGAGAGAAGGAACAGCGAGGCCGCTTTCTTGAACATCGGCAACAAGATCGGCGTTTAACGAATCAAGCGCGCTGCCGTTCCGATAGCGGAAGCAAACGATATTCAGCGAAACCGGCGCAAGCAATTCCAATTCCGGCTCCGCCGAAATCCGCTCCGCCGCGTAGCGTGCCAGGGCGCAACAATGGGCGATGCAGGCGCCCAGCCGCTCGGTGCCGTAGGCCTTGAGCGTCATCCACACTTTCAGGGCGCGAAAGCCGCGCGAAAGATCAGGCCCAAGCTCAAAAGGCCAGGGCGCACCGGCGGCAAGCCCGCGTGCCGTGGGTTGCAGATAATGCGGGTTCTGCCCGAAGGTGGCCAGAAGCGGCGCGGCGGAGCGAGCCAAAAAGCATCCGGCATCGTAAGGAACCTGACCCCATTTGTGAAAATCGAGCGCCACCGACTGGGCCTGCTCGATGCCCGCAATCTTTTCACGCAAAGACGGCGCGCAGGCCAAGAGCGCACCGAAAGCGCCATCCACATGCAGCCACATCCCTTCCGCGCGCGCAATCTCGGCAAGCCGGGCAAGCGGATCCACCGCGCCCGTATCCACCGTCCCCGCCGTCGCCACCAGCAAAAACGGGCGATAACCTTCGGCTTTGTCGCGCGCGATCGCTTCTCGCAATTGGCCGAGGTCGATCTGATAGTCTGAATTGACCGGGATTTCCCGCAGCGTTTTGCGGCCGAGCCCGGCGATCTCAAAAGCACGCGGAATGCAAGCGTGCGCGGCGGCAGACGCATAGGCCGCCAGTTTGGCATCGCTGATGCCTTGCGCCCGCACCTCCGGGCCGAGCGCCGCCGAACGCGCCACCAACACGCCCATCAGATTGGCCTGGGAGCTCCCGGTCACCAAAAGGCCCGCGCTCTCGGAGGGAAAGCCCAGCAATTCCGCGGTCCAACGAATCACTTGGCGCTCCATTTCAATCGCTACGTGATCGCGCCCGCCCAGGTTCGCATTCACGCCGGCAGCCAGAAGCTCCGCCAAGGCGCCGATCGCATTCCCCCCGCCATGCACCCAGCCCATGAAACCGGGGTGGATGCTGCCGAGCCCGTAACGAAACAGCAGATCGCGCGCCTCTTGATAAACCTGCTCGGGCGCGCGTCCTTGCCGCGGCAAGGGTTCGGCGCGCAGCTGCTCGCGGATCGCCTCAGGCAAAGGCTGCCAGACGGGCCCGCTGCGCACCGCCGCCATATGGTCAAACAGCTCATCCACCATGCGGTGGCCAAGGGCGCGGAGTTCGCTCCAATCCTTGGGATCCAGGCTCGGTTCTTCCGGTTCCATCGCAACCTTTCCGTGTGTTTCGTGGAAGATAGACGAAATGCGCCGCATCGGGCATCCTGGATCGACAGAGGCGGAGGAATGATGACGTTTTTCCCAGGTTTTACGTTAACGACGGTGGAAATCCCGGCCGGCCGCATCCGGCTCCGGCACAACCTTTCCGCTGCCGGGGAAACGCGGCCGCCCTTGCTGCTTTTACACGGCAACCCGCAGACATCCGCCATGTGGCATCGCGTCGCGCCGGCCCTTGGCGAACGCTTCGCCGTGGTCTGCCCCGACCTTCGCGGCTACGGCGGCAGTTTCAAGCCGCCCGCCTCCGAGGATCACGCCGCCTATGCGAAGCGGGAAATGGCGCGGGATCTGGTCGCGCTGATGGAGCAATTGGGCTTTTCGCGGTTTGCCGTCGGCAGCCATGATCGCGGGGCGCGGGTGGCGCATCGGCTGGCGCTGGATTTTCCGGAACGGGTCGAGCGTCTCGCCGTGCTGGACATCGTGCCCACCATTGAACATTTCGAGCGCGCCGATATGGCCTTCGCCATGGGCTACTATCACTGGTTTTGGTTCGCCCAGAAGCATCCGTT
>JAIMBF010000181.1 GCA_023511585.1 Terriglobia bacterium | reverse complement strand
ACATCCCCGATGGCATAGATATGCGGCTGGCTGGTGCGCCATTCCTGATCAATGCGGATCGCCCCGTTTTCATCAACCGCAACGCCGGCTTCGGCAAGCCCTAACCCTTCCACGTTGGGAGCTCTGCCGGTAGCCAGCAGCACCGCATCGACGGAAAGCGCCTCGCCCTGGGAAAGCCTGACGCGTTTGGCGTCTCCCTCCGCGCTGATTTCGGTGATGCGGGTTTGCGGGAAAATCCGGATGCCGGCATCGGCCAGCGCTTCGGCCAGGGCGGCACGCAAATCCCCGTCAAACCCGCGCAGGGGTTGCGGCTGGCGGTAAATCAGGAAAACCTCCGCGCCGAGGCCGCGAAAAATGCAGGCGAACTCGACGGCAATGTAGCCGCTGCCCATAATCGCGATACGCTTCGGCATCTCTTTCAAAAAGAACACATCGTCCGAAATGAGCGCGTGTTCGGCACCGGGGATGGGAAGCCGCACCGGATGCCCGCCCGTGGCGATCACGATCCGGGCCGCGGTGAGGCGACGCCCGCCCACCTCCAGCGTGTGCGGATCGAGGAAGCGGGCACGGGCTTCGAAAATTTCCGCGCCGGCCGCCTCCAACAGGCGCTTATAAACACCGTTGAGGCGGGCGATTTCGCGATTTTTGGCGGCGATCAGGCTGGCCCAATCATGTTGCGGCAGCGGCCCCTGCCAGCCGAAGCCCCGCGCATCGGCGGCAAACCCTCCGTATTCGGCGGCCTGCACCAGAAGCTTCTTCGGCACACAGCCGACATTGACGCAGGTGCCCCCCCAAAAGCGCGCTTCCGCCACGCCGACACGCGCCCCAAGCCCGGCGGCGATGCGCCCGCAGCGCACCCCGGCCGAGCCGCCGCCGATTACGAACAAGTCAAAATCAAATCCGCTCAACGGAGCACCTCATATGCAAACAGCGGGGGAGACCACCCCCGCTGTTTCCTAACTCAAAAGGCGGAATGCGTTTAGGTTCCGATCCCGCCGAGGGCCAGGTATTTAATCTCCAAATACTCCTCAATGCCGTATTTGGAGCCTTCGCGCCCGAGCCCGGAATGCTTCATGCCGCCGAACGGCGCCACCTCGGTGGAAATAATGCCCTCGTTGATGCCGAGGATGCCGTATTCCAGCGCCTCTGCCACGCGGAAAATGCGCCCCACGTCGCGGGCGTAGAAATAGGCGGCAAGGCCGAACTCGGTATCATTGGCCTGGCGGATGGCCTCTTCCTCGGTCTTGAAGCGGAAGAGGGGCGCCACCGGCCCGAAGGTTTCCTCGTGGAAAATGCGCGCTTGCGGCGGCACATCGGCGAGGATGGTGGGTTCGAAGAAATTGCCGCCGAGCGCATGCCGTTTGCCGCCGGTCACAATCCGGGCGCCGCGCGCGAGAGCATCGGCGATGTGCTCCTCAACCTTTTTGACCGCATCGGCATTGATCAACGGGCCTTGGGTCACCCCCGGCTCCATGCCGTTGCCGACCTTCATTTGCTCGACCGCGGCCTTCAGCTTCTGAGCAAACGCCTCATAGACGCCGTCCTGCACCAGCAGGCGGTTGGCGCAGACGCAGGTTTGCCCCGTGTTGCGATACTTGCTCGCCATCGCGCCGGCAACGGCGGCGTCGAGGTCGGCATCGTCGAAAACGATGAAGGGCGCGTTACCGCCGAGCTCCATGCTGGTTTTCTTGATGGTGGGCGCGCATTGGGCGAGAAGCTTTGCCCCCACCTCGGTTGAGCCGGTGAAGGAGAATTTGCGAACCAGCGGATTGCCGGTGAGCTCCGGCCCGATTTCGCCCGAAGGCCCGGTGATGATGTTGCACACCCCCGGCGGGAAACCCGCGCGCTCGGCGAGCACGGCCAGAGCAAGCGCCGAGAAGGGGGTTTGGCTCGCCGGGCGAATCACGCCGGTGCAGCCCGCGGCCCATCCGGGCGCGGCTTTGCGGGTGATCATGGCGGAGGGGAAATTCCACGGCGTGACCGCGGCGAACACGCCGATCGGCTCCTTCAGCACAATAATCCGCCGGCCTTTCTGGTTTTGCGGGATCACGTCGCCGTAGACGCGCTTGCCCTCTTCGGCGAACCATTCGACGAAGCTTGCCGCATAGGCGATTTCGCCCCGGCTTTCCGCGAGCGGCTTGCCTTGCTCGGCGGTCATGATAACGGCGAGGTCTTCTTGATTTGCCATCATCAGCTCGTAGAGCCGGCGGAGGATGGCGGCGCGTTCCTTGGCGGTGAGCGCCCGCCAAGCGGGTTGCGCGGCATAGGCGGCTTCAATCGCGCGGCGGGTCTCCGCAGCGCCGAGCGCCGGCACTTCGCCCAAAGCCTCCCCGGTGGCCGGGTTAACCACGGTGAGCGTGCGGCCGGAATCGGCTTGAATCCACTTGCCGCCGACGTAATTCGCTTGCCGGAACAGGGAGGGGTCCTTGAGTGGCAGCGGTGTGGCTGGGTTGAGCATCGCGTTCCTCCGATTGCGGTCCAGTGACAGAAATTTCTCCGATCGCGCCTTGTAGGAGGCGTTCCGCCGGAAAATGCGC
>JAIMBF010000055.1 GCA_023511585.1 Terriglobia bacterium | reverse complement strand
CGTACTTCCTGAAGCAGTTGCAAACCGGTCATCGGCTGCATGTTCCAATCGCTGATAATCAAGCCGTAATTGCCGGTTCTGAGTTTCATCAGCGCTTCGGCGCCATCGGTCGCTTCGTCAACGTTGTGGAAATCTATCTGACGAAGCAGGTTGCGGATAATCCGCAGCATTGTTTTGTAATCATCCACAATAAGAATATTCGTTGTTTTATCCATCGTCGTCTTCCCTTATTCCGCCGGTGCGCCTCTGCACATGAGGATACAAAGCCAACATTAATGTTTTGCTTACAAATGGTTGTTTGTTGCCTCGTTCGGCGTGTTTTCCCGCAAACGCCGCTCCGCAAGCTTGGCAGTGACCGTCCGGGCTTTCTCCGGTAACATCGCCGCCAAAATCGGGGCCGCTTTTGCTTCTTTCATCCGATCGAGAAGGGGAAGCAAAACCTCCAGATCCAGATCATTGAAGATATTCGCGGCATCGCGCGGGCGCATGCTTTCGTACATTTTGACAAGCCCCTGCCAGTTCGCCTCTTCGCGTTGCTTTCGCGCTTGATCCAGCGCCTCAAGCTTTTTCTGAAGCGCCGAAAGTTCTTCCAAACGCACTTGGAGGCGTTTTTCCGCCGCTGCCAGCGCAGCCTCGCGAGCGTTCAATGCGTTCGTGCGTTGATCGAGCTGCTCGCGACGATGACGAAGCTCCAAAAGCAGTGTTTTTTCGCTCTCGCTGATCGGCGGACCCCCGGACGGAGTTATTTTCCCGATCTCTTCCGGAGTAGGGTTTGCGAGAGGTGCAGGCACAGCCGAGGTGCGGCCGGCTGCGGTTTGGGCGGTCACGTTTGCGGCTTCGGTTTTCATGTTCGAAGATTTAACGCCGGGTTTTGGCAATTCCGGCAGTGCGGGCTCCGAAGCCGTCTGGGCAACCGCAGGGGGAAATGCCGCTTTTGCCAGGCGTATCAGCATCACCGACTTCACGGCAAGCATCGCCGAAAGCGCAAGAATCGTCGCGGGCAGCAAGCGAGGAACAGGAAGGCGTCGCATCGTTCAACCTTTAACGCGCCATGCGCAAAACGTTCAGCAGATCCCGTTCGGCTTGACTTCTCACCCGCGGCATCTCCGTTGCCGTCTGCTCGTTCCCGGAAGTGAAACTCGGCATTTGGCGGGCATCCGCGATCAGGGGGCGCGCCTTGCGGATCAGGTGATCCAGCCGGTCTGCCAGCCGCTCGCCCCGCTCGGTCAGAAAGCCGAGATCCTGCTTCAGCTGAGCGGCCGTCTCCGCCTGCCGCGCGATCCGCATACCGGCGTTATCAGCTGCGGTTTGCAGACGCTCAATTCCCTCCTCGGCATGCCGCGTGCTGGCGTTGAAACTGGATATGAGCGCTTCAAGCTCGGTGCGGTCCCGCTTCAGCATGCCAAGCGCGCGCTCCAACCGCACCGCATAAAACAGCGTCGCCGCCAAAAGCGTAACCAATACGCCTTCCAGCATCCACTCAAACCCGCTCATGCGCCTCACTCACATCCTTGCGTTTGCAAATTTGCCATGCCGTGCTCATCGCGCTTGCCGGAGCCTGCGCGGGAGATCCCTCTCTATTCGCACGGCGACACGATTTTTTTTCCGGCCGACGCGCGCTTCAAAAAGTGGAACCGAAGCGCAGCGCACCTGCACGGGTGCGTCCGGCGCTACATTGAGTATCAATTGGCTGCCCGGCGCCAATGCCATTACCTCCGAAAGCCGCATCACTTGTTCATCGAGGATAACGAGAATTTCGATCTCCGTGTTCCAAAGTTCATCGGCAAGATGCGATTCCCAAATGGAATCTCGGCCGAATTTCTCGCCCATGAACTGCTGCAGCAACAATTCCCGAACCGGCTCTAACGTTGCGTAAGGAAACAGCAGTTCCAACTGGCCGCCGCGCTCTTCCATGTCTATTTTGAAGCGCGCCACCACAACGGCGTTGGAAACGCGGCTGATGGCGGCAAAGCTCGGGTTCACTTCCACCCGCTCAAAGCGAAACGTGATAGGACAAATGGGGTCGAAGCTCGCCGAGAGATCCGATAAAACCACATGCACAAGCCGTTCCACCAGTGTGCGCTCGATTGTGGTAAAAGGCCTTCCCTCGATGCGCATCGGCGCGGTGCCGCGGCGCCCGCCGAGCAGAACGTCCACAATGGAATAAATCAGCGCCGAGTCCACCACCACCAGGCCGTAATTGTCCCACTCTTCGGCCTTGAACACGGACAGCATCGCCGGCAAGGGAACGGAGTTCAGATAATCCCCGAACCTCAGCGAGGATATTTTCTCCATGGAAACTTCGACGTTGTCGGTGGTAAAATTGCGCAAACTGGTTGAGAGAATGCGCGCCAGTCGATCGAACACGATCTCCAGCATCGGCACGCGTTCATAGGAAACCAGCCGCGAATGAATAATCTTTTGGATTGCGGAATTGTCTTTTTGCCCTGCGTCGGCGTCACCAAAGCCGAGCAAGCTATCGATTTCGGCTTGGTTGAGAACACGGCCGCCCTCGCCCGGCAGCCCTTCCTCGGAAGCCGCGCCCCAGGCAGCGGCAAGTTCGTCATCGGAAAGCTGTTCTTGCTGCCCGCTCATTGAATTAACATTTCCGTAAAAAAGACATCGGTGACGCGCGCAGGTGCTGCGACGATATTCGCCCGCGCAATCAGCTCCTCGCGCAGCCGATACGTGCCGGCCGCGCCGCGCAATTCCTCCGGCCGCATCTCCCTGAGATAGGTGTTAAACAAGTCCAGAAGCTGCGGCATAACCGCCGCCACCGTTGCTTGGTCGGAAGGCTTGGAAAGTTCCAGCCGCGCTTTGAGTTTGACGAAACTTTCCCGGTGGGAAGAGACATTCAGGTTCGCGATAATTTCCGGCATATCGAGATATGCCTGCTCTGCAAGCGTCCCCGGCCGCGCAGTTGTGGCAGTGTTCTTTGCGCTTTTCAGCCCGAGCATCCCCGGCAGAATGCCGCTAAACCACAAAAAAGCGCCGAGCGCCGCCAAGCCGAGCGGCAGCCCGAGCAGTATCAGCCGCCGCTTCTGGCCGCCGAGAAGCTTTGCTTTGGCCGGCGGCTCCTTGGGTTCCGGTTCGGTCGACTCTGCCGCGCCCATCCTGCCTCCGTAGGGATCTCTCGCCGATATCCTCGCGCGCGTCGGTTAACGAAACTTTGCAGCCGAGGGCAGCGATGTTCGATTGCCGAGGCCACGGGGCGGTTTCTGCCCCCAACCCTGCAGCTTTTGCCTGCCTGCGCAATGATCCGGGCAGCGTCTGCCGGGCAAGACGGTGCCGATCGCCGCTGCCGATCCGGTTTTCCACGCCTTCGGGCCTCCGCGGGCGGCCGGAGAAACTTGGCACACGATTTGCGAAACATCCGGCGGGCACCCCGTGTGCACCAAGGCCTTCACCAACGCGGGCTTGATCGATGCAAAACTCTGTTACCGTCTCTCTTTCCCGTATGATCGCGATGCAGCATGCGGTCGAGGTCACCGCCACCAACATCGCCAATGCAAACACGCCCGGCTATAAAGCCGAGCGCATGCAATTTGCCGATTGGCTTACCCCTCAGAACGGCACCGCCTATCCCCGCGGCGGCAGGACCATCGCATCGACGACACTCAGGGCCACCTATCGCGATATCCGGGACGGCACCCTCAAGCAGACCGGAAACCCGCTCGATTTCGCCATTTCCGGCCCGGGTTATTTCACCGTCAACACGCCGCGCGGCCCGCGACTGACGCGAGCCGGTCATTTCAACCTTGCCCCCGACGGCACGATTGTCGATGACGAAGGAAACCCGTTGCTTGATGTCAACGGTCAACAACTCCAGGTGACAACCACGGATGCGCATCTTTCTCTGACGTCCAACGGAATCCTCAGCAGTGACGGCGGCGTCATCGGTCAAATCGGCGTGGTTGCCCCGCAAGATCTTCGGCAGATCACCCCGGAAGGCGGTAAGCTTTATAATACGCAAAACCCTACCAATCCGGTTGCGCAACCGAAAATCGTACAAGGGGCCTTGGAAGAAAGCAATGTCGAACCGGTGGCGGAGCTTACGACGTTGCTTACCATGCAACGCCAATTCGACCTTGCAGCGCAATTCACGCAGCAGGAATACACAAGGCAGATGTCCGCCATCGATAAAATCCTTCCGCCCGGCACCTAAATCTCTCAAGAAAATTTCTTACGAAAGCAGGAAAAAATATGCGGTCTATGGATATTGCTGCAACGGGAATGCAGGCGCAACAAACCAATATCGAAGTTATCGCCAACAACATCGCGAACATGACCACCACCGCCTTCAAGCGGCGAAGGCCGGAATTTCAAGACCTCATCTACCAGCAACTCGGCGTTGCCGCCGGGGCGAATAGCTCCGATACCGGAACCATCGTCCCCGCCGGGGCCGAGGTCGGGCTTGGCGTGCAAACCGCCGCCATTTATCCGATTCTGGAGCAAGGCAATCTTCAACAAACCAACAATACCCTCGATCTTGCCATCCAAGGCGCGGGGTATTTCCAAATCCAACTCCCATACGGCCAAATCGGCTATACGCGTGACGGCACGTTCGCGCTCTCTCCCACCGGGCAAATCGTCACGGCCGACGGTTATGTGGTTTGGCCGGGGATGACGGTGCCGCAAAACGCCACCAGCATCTCCATCAATGCTCAAGGGCAAGTGCAGGTTACCATTCCGAACCAAACGCAGCCGCAGCTGATTGGGCAGTTACAGATTGTCACGTTCGCCAACCCGGCCGGTCTTGCGCCGCAAGGCGGCAATATGTTCTTCGCCACGGCAGCTTCGGGAAACCCGATCCAAGGCGTGCCCGGCTCCCCGGGTTTCGGCACCGTCATGCAAGGTTTTATCGAAACCTCCAACGTCAACGTGGTCACCGAGATCACCGATCTCATTACCGCGCAGCGCGCCTATGAAATGAACAGCCGCGTCATTCAAACTTCGGATCAAATCTTTGCGACCCTCACCAACCCCAATCTCTAAGAGATCGTCGATGTTCCGGCCCCTCCTATTCTTCGCGTCGGTCCTGCTGTCTTTCTGCTTCGGCCATGCTCTTGCCGCCTCGTTGCGTGCGGTGGTGGAGCTTTCCGGCCCCGAAGTTCGGCTTTCGGATCTCTTTGCCGGCCTTGGCCCGGATGCCGACCGCGTGCTCGGCCCCAGCCCCGCGCCGGGGGAACGCATCATCGTCGGTGCTGCCCAGCTCGCCGCGATTGCGCGGCAGTTTCACGTCGATTGGCAGCCGAGCACGCGCACCGAACGCGTGGTGC
This sequence comes from Terriglobia bacterium, assembly GCA_023511585.1. GTDB lineage: Bacteria > Pseudomonadota > Alphaproteobacteria > Acetobacterales > Acetobacteraceae > JAIMBF01. The sequence goes on along the minus strand of JAIMBF010000055.1, from coordinate 14,181 downwards.
TGGAGCGGCCGGGCCGCGCCTTGCCGCGCGAGGTCGTGCTGGATGCATTGAAGCGCGCGCTTGCCGATGCCGGCTGCTCCGACCATTGCCAGATCGATGTGGCGACATTTCCGCGCCCCATGATCGCGTTGGATGCAACCCCGAAGCCGGTTGTGGAACAATTCGATTACGACGTCGCCTCCGGCAATTTCGTCGCGGTGATGAGCGTAGCGCGCGATAATGACGCGCCGCTCCGCATTCGTCTCAGCGGCCGTGCCTCTCCCACCGCGGCGTTGCCCGTGCTTGCCCGCCGTGTCCTGCCCGGGGCGGTCATCGAAGCAGGCGACGTGAAAATTTCGGAAGTCCGCACCAGCCTTATTCATGGCGAAGTGGCGCAATCGCCTGATCAGCTCATCGGCCACGTCGTGAAGCGAATGATCGCGGCCAATCAACCCGTCGCGCTTGCGGATCTCGGTGCGCAAGAGCTGGTGCAGCGCGGATCGCCGGTTTTGATGACACTGGATGTCGGCGGGCTCTCCGTCCGGGTGGAAGGCGAGGCGCTGCAAGACGGCGCCTTGGATGATCACATCAAAGTGCGAAACCCGCTAAGCCTTGCGGTCATCGATGCCGTTGTCACAGGCCCGAATACCGTTCGCGTCGCCCCCGGAAGCTTGCCGCTGGTGCCGCCGCAATCCGGGCCGGGCGGCTATCCCCTCACGCCGGCGGCATATCGATGAAACGGGCCTATCGTCTCCTCGGCGCAGGCGCCGTCTTGCTGCTCGGCGGTTGCGGGATCCTGACCAATCTCTCCGAAGTCGGCCGCGGCCCGCAGCTCACGCCCACCTCCAACCCCACCACGGATCCCAACTGGCGGCCGGTGACAATGCCCATGCCGAAACCCTCGCCGCCTCCGCCCGCACAGGCCAATAGCCTTTGGCGGCCGGGAGCCCGCGCTTTCTTCAAAGATCAGCGCGCCGCGCGGGTCGGCGATATTGTGACAATCAACGTCAACATGAATCATGCCGCAACTCTTAACAATAACGTTATGGCCCAACGCACCGGTTCCGAAACCATGGGCGCGCCCAATATGTTCGGTCTGGAAGCGGTGCTGCCGAAGATCATCCACGGCTTGAACATGGCCTCGCTCGCCAGCGTCAACGAGGGCAGCAATCTCACCACCATCGGGCAAATTCAACGCAACGAAAACGTCATCGTGCAACTTGCGGGCACGATCACGCAGGTGCTGCCGAACGGCAACCTGGTTGTCGTCGCGCGTCAGGAAATGCGCGTGAACGACGAGCTTCGCCAGCTCGTGGTCACCGGCGTCATCCGGCCCGAAGATATTCGCAGCGACAACACCGTGGCCGATGATAGAATTGCGGAAGCGCGCATCTTTTATGCCGGGCGCGGCCAGCTGACGCAGGCGGCGGAGCCTCGTTGGGGCGACCAGCTTCTGCAAACCCTTTTGCCGTTTTGATCGTTTCTTAACCGCGGCCGAACTCTCCTAGCGCCAAAAGCCAAGGCACACGTTCCATCGCCGCGCTCCAACTCCTTGGCCTTATTCCTCCGGCGAAGCGGCGGCAACCGGAACCTCGGGCTCTTCGGCAGGCCGTTCGGACGCCGCAGCCGGGCTGTCCAACGCCTCCTCAAGCTCGGCCTCCAGCGAACTATGCCGCTTGCCGTTCTGCTGGGGAAGCGCCGGCTGTGCTTGTTGGCTCTGCTGCGCCGCCTGGTTCATTGCACTTAAAATACGAAAATAATGTTCCGCGTGTTGGAAATAACTTTCCGCCGTCACGCGATCGCCCGCGCTGTTGGCGTCTCGTCCCAACTGCGAGTATTTTTCATACAATTGCTGGGCCGTGCCGCGTAGCCGCACGTCGGGGCCCACGCTTTCAAAAACATAATTGCGGTTGAGAGGAACGCCGCCATAGTGCCGTGCGGTGCCGCCGTTGCCTCCGCCGCGATGACCTCGTCCGCGCATGCGTTTGATGTTCATTCTTCTTCCGTTACATTGTCCTATTAACACTTGCCCGGTAAGACCACGGTGTGACTGTTCCAGCCGTCACCGTTTCCGTCCAGGCCAAATTAACCGACACGTGGGCTCCGCACAGCGCCCCAAGTCCCAGGCCGTTCGGTCTTGCATCGAGGGGTTGCGCCAGAGGATATACTCACGCTCTGGTTCTCTTCTCGCCGTGCACGCTACTCATTACTCGCCTCTGCGCGCAACGCCAACTGATTTTTCACAGGCTGCGCAGCTCTTAACACCATAGCCCGCACCGTTCCGGCCAAGTCCGGATAAAGAGCCGTCGTCTCCAGGCCCGCCCTCGCCGCCAGCGCGGCCACCGCGTTTTGCTGGCCACGCCCGATTTCCAACACGGCGCATCCCTGCGGTGCTAACAGCCGCGAAAGTTGTGGCAAGAAGGCACGGTAGCCGTCAAGCCCGTCTTTTCCGCCGTCCAGGGCACGACGCGGTTCGTAAACCGCCACCTCCGGTGCCAAACGCGCAATGGTATCGCTTTCAATGTAGGGCGGATTAACAAGAACGAGATCGAAGCGGCTTGCAATCGCATCGGCCCAATTTCCGCAGAGAAACGCGGCCCTCTTATGCAACCCATGCATGGCCGCATTCTGTTTCGCCAAAGCAGCGGCATCGACCGAGGCATCGACCCCGACCCCAAACGCGTGGGGGAATTCCAGAAGTGCAGCAAGCAGCAAGCACCCCGTGCCGGTGCCGAGATCGAGAATAAAACGAACGTGCTCGCGCGGTTTCTGCTCCTTCAAAGCCGCTTCGATGAGTGTTTCCGAATCCGGGCGGGGAACAATGCTCGCGCGCGAGACGGCAAAGTTTAGTCCCCAAAACTCGCGCCTGCCCAAAATCATCGCTATCGGCTCGTGCGCTTTCCGCCGGGCAAGCAAGGCGGCAAGGTTCGGCGCGCTCACCTCTCGTTCCGGCCGGGCAAGCAGCGCTTCCTGGGAAACACCCAAGGCGTGAGCCAATAACAGCCTAGCCTCCAGGCGCGGCCGCTCGATACCCGCAGCCGCGAGCTCATGGCTCACGCGCGTCAGCAGCGCCGCGACACTGCCCCTCATCGCGCTTCCCTTAAGCTTCGGCACAAACAAGGTAGTTGATGGAAAGATCCTGCGTGGTCTGCCAAGTCGGGGTGCGGAGCGAAGGCCGAAGCCCGGTAATATCCGCCAACCGCAATCCGGCCTTGGTCAACAGCGCGCCAAGTTCCTGCGGGGTCAGAAACCGTCGCCACTCATGCGTGCCGATCGGAAGCCACCGCAGCACATATTCCGCGCCCACTTTGGCCGCAAGAAAAGAGCGGAACGTGCGGTTCAGCGTGGAAAGAAACACCAGCCCCCCAGGCATCACGAGATTGGCCAAGGTCTTCAAAAAAACCTCGGGTTCCGGCACGTGTTCGATCACTTCCAGAGCAACAACCACCGAGAATCGCGCGCCTTCGGCAAGAAGGTCCTCCGGCGCCCCCTGGCGATAGGTCACGGAAACGCCCTGCGCCTCCGCATGCGCCTCAGCCGCCGCGATCAGCTCGGCCGAAGCATCCAGCCCGGTCACCGCAAAGCCCCGCCGCGCCAGCGCCTCGGCGGCAATCCCGGCGCCGCACCCCACATCCAGCAGCGGCACCGGCGCCGGGCCGAAGCGGCGCTGAATGCGCTCCGCAATCCAGCCGACCCGTGTCGGGTTCATGGCATGCAGCGCCCGCATCGGCCCCGACGGATCCCACCAAGTTTCGGCCAGCGCGCCGAAACGCGAAATTTCAACCCTGGAAACGGTTGCGCTCATGTTGCGGGCACCCCTTGAGCCTCTGTATGTGTCGCTTCAAGGAAATGCAAGCAAGCTCGGTAGAGTGTTTGGGGGTTTCTGATGGCGCGCATTGTCATGAAATTCGGGGGCACATCGGTTGCCGATTTGGATCGGATTCGCTCGGTCGCCGCCCGGGCAAAGCGCGCGCGGGAGGCCGGTGATCAGGTAGCGGTCGTGGTCTCGGCCATGGCCGGGGTTACCAATCAACTGGCTGGCTGGTGCCAAGCGCTTTCGCCTCTGCATGATGCGCGCGAATACGATGCCGTCGTCGCCACCGGCGAGCAGGTCACCGCCGGCTTACTCGCGATTGCGCTGCAAGAAATGGGGGTTGAGTCGCGCTCTTGGCAAGGCTGGCAGGTGCCCATCCGCACCGATGGCCAACACGGCAAGGCACGGATTGAGGCCATCGAGGCAGCCGAGCTGATCCGCCGCATGGAGCTCGGCCACATCCCGGTGGTCACAGGGTTTCAAGGCATCGGTCCGGATCATCGCGTCACCACGCTCGGCCGCGGCGGCTCGGATACTTCGGCCGTAGCGCTGGCCGCCGCGGTGCGGGCCGATCGCTGCGATATCTATACCGACGTGGACGGGGTTTACACCACGGATCCGCGAATCGTTGCGAAGGCCCGAAAGCTCGCTAAGATCGCCTATGAAGAAATGTTGGAACTTGCTTCCGCGGGGGCAAAAGTATTGCACACCCGAAGCGTTGCGTTAGCCATGAAGCAACGCGTCCGGGTGCAGGTGCTTTCGAGCTTCGAGGACCTGCCCGGCACCCTTGTTGTGGATGAGGATGAAATCGTGGAAAAGCAATTGGTCTCAGGCATCGCCTATTCGCGAGACGAAGCCAAAATTACCATTCGGCGGGTTCCCGACCGGCCGGGCATCGCAGCGGCTATTTTCGGCCCGCTTGCGGCAAAGGGCGTCAACGTCGATATGATCGTGCAGAATCTCGGCGCCGACGGCACCACGGATCTCACCTTCACCGTCGGCAAAGCCGACCTGCCGCGCGCGCAAGCCGCGCTTGCCGAAGTCTGCCCTGGCATCGGCTGTAAAGAAATCTCAACCGATGACGAGGTCGCCAAAATCAGCGTGGTCGGCGTCGGCATGCGCAGCCACGCCGGCGTGGCCAATACCATGTTCCGCACCCTGGCCGAGAAAGGGATCAACATCCAGGTGATTTCCACCAGTGAAATCAAGGTGAGCGTACTGATTGCGGCCGAATATACCGAGCTTGCGGTACGCGCCCTGCACACCGCCTACGGTCTCGATGCCGCCTGACGTCACGCCTCCTCCTCCGGCTTTCGAGGAAGCGTATCGCCAACTCGAACGGTTATGGGCGCGGGGCACCCGTTTCTTGGGGAGCCGCTACGCCATTCTCGGCGGGGCGATGACCTGGGTCAGCGAAAGGCATTTGGTCTCCGCCATCTCTAACGCCGGAGGCTTTGGCGTTATCGCCTGCGGCTCCATGAGCCCGGCGCAGCTTGCGGAAGAAATTGCCGCAACCCAGGCAATGACGTCGAAACCCTTCGGGGTCAATCTGATCACCCTGCATCCGGCGCTGGATGATCTCATCCGGGTCTGCGTGGAAGCCGGTGTCGGCCATGTCGTGCTTGCCGGCGGAATTCCGAGCGCTGCCGCCGTGCGCGCGGTCAAGGACGGCGGGGCGAGGCTGGTCTGCTTTGCTCCGGCTTTGGTGCTCGCGCGGCGGCTGGTGCGCGCCGGGGCCGATGCCTTGGTTATCGAAGGTTCGGAAGCGGGCGGGCATATCGGGCCGGTGAGCCTTACCGTGCTCGCGCAGGAGATTTTGCCCCATATCCGAGAGGTGCCGGTTTTCGTTGCCGGCGGCATCGGGCGCGGCGAAGCGATCTTGGCCTTTCTGGAAATGGGCGCCGCGGGCGCACAGCTCGGCACCCGCTTCGCGGCGGCGAAGGAATCGATCGCGCATCCCCGCTTCAAACAAGCCTTCATTCGCGCACAGGCGCGCGATGCCGTACCTTCGGTGCAACTTGACGAGCGCCTCCCGGTCATCCCCGTGCGCGCATTGGCGAATGCGGGAACGCGGCGCTTTCTGCAGCATCAGGAAGACATGCGCAGGCGGCTTCTCGCCGGCGAGATCAGCAAGGAGGAAGCCCAGCTCGCCGTCGAACACTACTGGGCCGGTGCCCTGCGGCGCGCCGTCATTGAGGGGGATGTCGAAAACGGCTCCGTCATGGCCGGCCAGTCCGTAGGAATGGTGACGGCCGAACAGCCGATCAGCGAAATTATCGATGAGCTCGTCTCGCAAGCGGTGGCGGCGCTTGCCGCCCGCATGCATCCCTCCGAGGCGCAATGAGCAAACCGAACCCCATCCGTATTCGCTCCTCACTCGGGCCATAACCCCATGGCGCGGAACCTGCTCGCCCGCCTCCGTGAAACAATGGCCCGGGCAACTGCGCCTTTGGCCGAATTGGTTCCCCTCGTCGCGGCCGAGCTGGTGACCGAAGTCTGTTCGGTTTACGCGCTCCGCCCGGGAGACATTCTGGAACTGGTCGCAACCGTGGGCCTGCGCCCTGAAGCGGTGGGCCGCACGCGGCTTCGTGTCGGTGAGGGAATTGTCGGGGTCTGTGCCGCCACGGGGCAGGTTCTCAACCTTCCGGACGTTCAAAATCATCCGGCTTTTGTCTATCGGCCGGAGACCGGCGAAGAGTTGTTTGTCTCTATGCTTGCCGTGCCGATCCGGCGCGCCGGGCGGGTTGTTGGAGTGGTCACGGTCCAGAACCGCCTGCCGAGGACTTATACGGCCGATGAAGTCGAAGCCCTGGAAACCGTGGCCATGGTGCTGGCCGAGCTGCTGAGCAGCTTGGGTGTGGCCGAGAGTGCCGAGCAAGGCGTGGGCAGGAGCTTGCCCCGCCGCTTTGCCGCCGTTCCGCTTTCGCGTGGTATCGTGATCGGCCCGGTCGTGCTTCAGGGAATGCCGAAACCGCCCCGAAAGCTCCTGGCGGCCGACCCGAATGCCGAACACGCGCGCCTTGCCGAGGCTATGCAGGTCGTGCGGGCCGGGCTTGACGAGCTGATCGCCGCCCGCGTTTCGCATCACGCCACGCCATCGGGAACCCGCGAAATTCTGGAAGCCTATCGGCTGATTGCCTCCGATGCGGGCTGGCTACGCCGGGCGACCAGCGCCATCGCTTCCGGGCTTACCGCCGAAGCGGCGGTTTATCGTGTGATCGAAGAAACGCGCGAAACCATGCGGCGGGTTCAAGACCCGTATCTCAGCGAGCGGATTGCCGATCTCGAAGATCTGGCTTTCCGTGTGCAAGCGGCTTTGGAGAAAGAAGATGCAAGAAGCGCCGTTCCGGGGGCAATCCTTATCGCCCGACGGCTTGGGGCGGCAGAGCTTCTGGAATGGCACGCGCGCGGGATTGGCGGGCTTGTGCTGGAAGAAGGCAGTGCCGGGAGCCATGCCGCCATTATCGCGCGGGGGCTCGGCCTGCCTTTGGCCTCCGGAGCGCGCGGACTGCTCGATGCAGCGGAAGAAGGCGAGGAAGCCATCCTGGATGCCGAGGAAGGCGCGCTGATCCTTCGCCCGGAAGCCGAGGTGGTGCAAGCCTATCGGCGCATGCTGGCCGATCGGCAAACCCGTGCGGCAAGCTGGAACGCGCTGCGCCATTGCCCCGCTCTCAGCCGTGACGGGACGCCGATCCGCCTGCTCTTGAACGTCGGGATGCCGCAGGAGCTCGACCAATTGGACGCCACCGGCGCGGAAGGGATCGGCCTCTTCCGCACCGAAATTGCCATGTTGGCGCAAGGCCGAATTCTGGACGTGGGCGAACAAACCGCCCTCTATCGGCGCGTTATCGAAACCGCTGCAAATCGCCCGGTTGTCTTTCGCACCCTGGATTTGGGCGGAGACAAGCTGCTCCCGGAAAGTCCCAAGCCCAAGCAGGAGAACCCGGCCATGGGCTGGCGCTCGCTTCGGGTTGGGCTGGATCGGCCGGCCTTTCTTCGCCGGCAGTTGCGCGCGCTCTTGACCGCTGCCGCAGAACGCCCGCTTTCGGTCATGTTCCCGATGGTGGCAACCCTTGAGGAATTTCGTATCGCGCGCGGCCTTCTGCTCGCGGAATACGACCGTGTGCAACCCCGCCCTGCCAGGCTCAGCATCGGATCGATGTTGGAAGTCCCCGCTTTGCTCTGGCAGTTCGATCATCTACTGAAAGAGGCGGATTTCATTTCGATCGGCACCAACGATCTTCTGCAGTTTCTCTTTGCGGCCGACCGTCACACGCCTGAGCTTTTCACCCGCTATGACTTCCTTTCTCCGGGGATTCTCGATCTCTTCGATTCCCTTCGCGCCAAAGCCGATGCGGCCGGGCGAGAGCTTTCGGTCTGCGGCGAGGTTGCCGCCCGCCCGTTGGAAGCCTTGGTTCTGGCTGCCCTCGGGTTTACCACCCTTTCCGTGCCCGCCAGCAGCGTGCTGCCGCTCAAGGCGCTTTTTGCTGCGGTCGATCTGGGTGCCTTTCGGCAGGTTCTGGCGACCATTCGGGCCGCCGCCGCGGGCGAGGCAAGCCTCCGCGAGCCGATCGCGAACTGGGCGCGCGAGCAAGGGCTTCCCATATAAGTGCTCCGGCTGGCGTGCATGGCTTATAGCGCTGCAGCAGAGGCCGAGCCAGTTGGCAATAGCCTCACGGCGCGCTAGAGAAAAGACCGCACCGGTTACGGATCCTTGAGCAACGTGCGGTAAATTCCAGAGAGATGGCAACCGCAGGAGATGGTGGCGCCGTGGCGCAGGACCGTGGAATTCGTGGGATGACAGACCTGCCCCCGGGGTTGGGATATGATGGTCATGGTCAGCCGATTTCACAAGGCGCGGCCCGTATCGGCCTCGAGCTCAGAGAGGCGCGGGAGCGTCTCGGCTGGAAACTTGAGGATGTCTCCGCAACTTTAAGAATTCGCTATCCTTATTTGTTGGCGCTTGAGGAAGGGCGGCTCCGCGATTTGCCGGCCCCTGCCTATGCTCTGGGCTTTCTGCGAACCTATGCTGCGGCTCTCGGCCTTGATGCGGCAGAGATGGCGCAGCGCTTTCGGGCCGAGGCGACCGAGATCAACCACAAAACCCACCTCAAATTTCCCGCCCCGGTATCCGAGCGCGGGGTGCCGACGGGCGCCATGGTGCTTCTCGGCTTGGTGCTGGCAATTGCCGGCTATGGCGGATGGTATTGGCTTTCGGCGAAACGGCCGGGGCCTGAGCGTGTCACGGAAGTCCCCGAACATCTGATCGTGGAGACCAGCCCCGCGCCAGTTACGAAACCCGCTGCGAACGCTCCGGCGCCGACAGGAAATGCCGGCGCGCCTGCGCCTGGCGGCCCGGCGGGTGTTTCGGCCGCTTCCGGCCAGCGAGGCCTACCCGAAACCTCGGCACAAGGGGTTGCGTCTCCGCCGCCCGCAGCCTCCGCGCCGCCCACCGAGGCTCGGCAGAATCCCGCCCCACCCGCCGCAACGGCTGCCGGAGCGGAGAAAACGCCGGAACAATCGGCGGCTTCCGCGGCAAACCCGCCTGCCGCCGCCCCGGCTCCTGCCGTTATGGCCACACTGCCCGCGCAGGCCGCCCCGACCACACCGCCAGCCAGTCCGCCGCCTGCCGGCTCCACGCCCGACAAGGCGAATGCTGCTTCTCAGCAGGAACCCGAAGCGATGGCGCATATCGTTTTGCGCGCCACGAGCGATGCCTGGGTCTACGTGCGCGATCGGCAGGGCCACATCCTGCTCAACCGCGTGCTCAGGCCTGGAGAAACTTGGACCGTGCCGCCGCAAGACCCCGGCCAGCCGCCCTTGTTGCTGACCACCGGCAATGCCGGAGGAACCGAACTGATCGTCGACGGCAAACCGGCCCCGGCCATCGGCAGCTTCGGCGCGGTCAAACGCGATCTGCCATTGGATGCCGAGCTCATCAAACGAGGGAAACTACCGGCCCAAATCGCCGCTGCGAAAGCTGCCGCCCGTAACGCCAATGCCACGTCGGCAACGCAATAGCAGAGGGCATATGCCGTCTTCTCTTGGCCTCTTGGCAAGCCGCGCCTTCGCAAGGCATGGTGTTTGCGCGACTCTCTCAAGTCCTATGCTCACGGAGCCCGTTCGATGACCTATCGGCCCTACCAGCAAATTCTTCGGCGTCGGTCTCGCCAAATTCACGTGGGGCGCGTCCCGGTCGGCGGTGATGCACCGATCTCGGTGCAAACCATGACCAACACGCCCACCGAGGACGTGGCCGCCACCGTGGCGCAAATTCAGCGCGCCGAACGGGCGGGGGCCGATATCGTGCGCGTCTCCTGCCCCACCGAAGCGGCGACCAAAGCGCTAAAAGACATCGTGCGGCAGGTGAATGTGCCGATTGTCGCCGATATTCACTTCCATTACCGCCGCGCCATCGAGGCGGCGGAGGCCGGGGCAGCGTGTCTGCGCATCAATCCGGGCAATATCGGCTCGCTCGAGCGCGTGCGTGAAGTGATCAAAGCGGCGCGCGATCATGGCTGTTCCATGCGGATCGGGGTGAATGCCGGTTCGCTGGAAAAGCATTTGCTGGAGAAGTACGGAGAGCCGAACCCCGACGCTTTGGTGGAAAGCGCGCTGGAACACGCAAAGATCTTGCAAGACCTCGATTTTCACGAATTCAAGATCAGCGTCAAAGCCTCCGACGTGTTCCTGGCCGTGGCAGCCTATCAGCAGTTGGCGGAAGTTTGCGACCACCCCTTGCATATCGGCATTACCGAAGCCGGCGGGCGCCGCACCGGAACGGTGAAATCGGCAATTGGCTTGGGCTCGCTGCTCTGGGCGGGAATCGGTGATACCATCCGCGTTTCTCTCTCGGCGGAGCCGGAGGAAGAAGTGCTGGTGGGCTGGGAGATTTTGAAATCTCTCGGCTTACGCCACCGCGGGGTGCGCATAGTCTCCTGCCCGTCCTGTGCGCGGCAGGGCTTTGATGTGATCCGAACCGTGGCCATCCTCGAAGAACGGCTTGCCCATATCGAGACGCCCATTACGCTTTCCATTATTGGCTGCGTGGTGAACGGGCCGGGCGAAGCGCTTTTAACCGATCTCGGCGTTACCGGCGGCGGCAACGGGCGCCACATGATTTATCGCGCAGGCAAAACAGACCACACCATTGCCGGTGACGACATGATTGAGCATATCGTGAATCTCGTGGAACAAAAGGCTGCGGAAATCCAAGCCCAGACGCGTATGGCGGCGGAGTGACGTGTCGGCGCTCCAACCCATCCGCGGCACCCGCGATCTCATCGGCGAAGACCAACGTCGTTATCGCTACATTGTCGAAACGGCGCGGCGCATTGGCGAAACCTACGGTTTCGAGGAATGGACCACGCCCATTTTTGAAGACACGCGGGTTTTTTCGCGCTCGCTTGGCGAAACCTCCGATGTCGTCACCAAGGAAATGTACACGTTCACCGACCGGAGCGGCGAATCCCTCACGTTGCGCCCGGAAGGCACGGCCGGCGTTGTGCGCGCGCTGGTCTCCAACGGCCTCACCCAGGCATTGCCGCAAAAAGTCTTCTATGCCGGGCCGATGTTTCGTTACGAGCGCCCGCAAAAGGGACGGTTTCGGCAATTCCACCAAATCGGCGTGGAGCTTCTCGGCGCTCCGGAACCGTTGGCCGATGCCGAAGTGATCGCATGCGGCTGGGATATTTTAAAATCTCTCGAAGTTGCCGAGCAAACGGTTCTGGAGCTGAATACCCTTGGCGATAAAGAAAGCCGCAACGCCTATCGCAGCGCTTTGGTAGACTATTTTTCCGCCTATGCGCACGAGCTTTCTCAAGAGAGCCAAATGCGGCTGGCGCGCAATCCCCTGCGCATTCTGGACAGCAAAAGCGAGCAAGACCGCAAGTTGATTGCGGGCGCCCCGATTATTTTCGGCTACCTCACGCGGGAGGCTGCGGCGTTTTACGACGCCGTGCGCAATTACCTCGTCAAATTCGGCGTGCCGTTTCGGGAAAATCCGCGCATCGTGCGCGGGCTCGATTATTACGATCACACCGCTTTCGAGTTCACCACGGAATCCCTCGGCGCGCAGGGCACCGTGATGGCGGGCGGCCGCTATAACGGTCTTGTCGAGGAAATCGGCGGGCCGGCAATCCCCGGCGTCGGCTGGGCGGCGGGAATCGAACGGCTTTCCATGCTTCTCAAAACCGTTCCCCCGCCCACCCCGCCGGTGGCGGTCGTGCCGGTCGGGGAAAAGGCGGAGGTGGAAACAGCGGCGCTTTCGCTGCTTCAGGAACTCCGCCATGGGGGCATTCGTGCCGAAATCGCCTATCGCGGCAATCTCAAACGGCGGATGGAACGCGCCAACAAAATCGGTGCGCGGGCGGCGATCATTATTGGCGAAGAAGAGCTTGCGCGTGGCGTGGTTCAGCTCAAAGATCTTGCTTCGGGCAGCCAGCAGGAAGTGCCGATGGCCGAGCTTCTCGGCCGGCTTGCATGAGCAAGCTTGACGAAAAACTGAACCGGATTGTGAGCCGGGCGGAAGAGCTTCGCGCGGCGCTTGCCGCCGGGCTGAGCGGAGAGGCGTTTGTGCGCGTCTCCAAAGAGCTTTCCGAGTTAGAGCCCTTGGTCGCGCGGATCGACGACTTACGCAAAACCGAACGGAGCATTGCAGAAGCGGAAGCACTGCTTTCCGATCCCGATCTTCGCGAATTGGCTTCGGCGGAACTTGCGGAATTGCGCGCACGCCTTCCCGTTTTGGAACAGGAAATCCGCATTGCGTTGCTGCCCAAGGATGCGGCAGACGAACGCGCGGCCATTTTGGAAGTGCGCCCCGCCGCCGGCGGCGATGAAGCCGCCCTCTTCGCCGCGGAGCTTTTCGCCATGTATCAGCGCTATGCGGAAAGGCGGCGCTGGCGGTTCGAAATTCTGGAATATGCCGATACCGAACTCGGCGGGTTACGCGAAGGGATTGCCGAGATCACCGGCCGCGGCGTTTTTGCGCGGCTCAAGTATGAATCCGGCGTGCATCGTGTCCAACGCGTTCCGGAGACGGAAAGTCAGGGGCGCATTCATACCTCTACCGTAACCGTTGCAGTTTTGCCGGAAGCAGAAGAGGTCGACGTGCAGATCAACGAAGAGGATTTGCGCATCGACGTATTCCGCGCTTCCGGCGCGGGCGGGCAGCATGTGAACAAAACCGAAAGCGCGGTGCGCATCACGCATCTGCCCACGGGGATCGTGGTTTCCATGCAGGAAGAAAAGAGCCAGCACAAAAACCGCGCCAAGGCAATGAAAGTCCTCCGCGCGCGGCTCTTTGAACTGCAGCGCCAACAGCAGCAAGCCATGCGCGCCGCCGATCGTCGCGCGCAAGTCGGCACCGGCGATCGCAGCGAGCGCATTCGCACCTACAATTTTCCGCAAGGACGGGTGACCGATCACCGCATCAATCTCACGCTCTATAAAATCGACCGCATCATGGAAGGCGAATTGGACGAAATCATCGATTCCCTGATTGCGGAAGACCAAGCCGCGCGTCTTGCGGCCGAAGCATAAAGAGGCTGAGAGATGGAGGGAAAGTCCCACACAAACATTGTCACCGAGCAATTCGGCAGCCGCGCGCGCGCTTATCTGGAAAGCGCGGTGCATGCGGAAGGCGAAGACCTTCGCGCCGTCGCCGGGCTTCTGCAAGGCGCAAAAGATGCGCGCGTGCTCGATCTCGGGTGCGGAGCCGGGCATGTGAGCTATGTGGCCGCGCGCTATGCGGCTTCGGTCGTTGCCTATGATGTGGCGCCGCAAATGCTTGCGGTGGTGGAAGAAGAGGCAAAGCGGCGCGGGCTTGCCAATATCACCACCCGCCAGGGCGCGGCCGAGGCTTTGCCGTTCGCCGATGCCAGCTTCGACTTTGTCTTAAGCCGCTATTCCGCACACCATTGGCAGAATTTTCGCGGCGGGTTGCAGGAAGCCGCGCGTGTTTTGAAACCTTCCGGGCGCGCAGTGTTCATGGACACAATCGCCCCTGCTATCCCGTTGCTGGACACTTTTCTCCAAGCCATGGAGCTTCTGCGCGATGTCTCGCATGTGCGGAACTATACGCAAGCGGAATGGGAAGCCGCCGCCCGCGCCGCCGCATTGACCGTCGTCGCCACCAAGCTCGGCAGGCTGCGGCTTGAGTTCGCCTCATGGATCACCCGCATGAACACGCCGCCCGTGCGGGCCGAGGCGATCCGTTCCTTGCAGCAGGCGGCGCCTGCCGTTGTCCGGGAACATTTCGCCATCGAGCCGGACGGCTCGTTCACCCTCGATACGCTGCTTCTGGAATTGGCCCGGTCCGAATAAAGCCGCCGCCGAGCACGCGTTCGCCCTGATAGAAAACGCAAGCCTGGCCGGGGGCCGGCAAGGCG
>JAIMBF010000054.1 GCA_023511585.1 Terriglobia bacterium | reverse complement strand
TGCAACATCGAGGTCTTGTGCGGGCCCACCTCGGCCGCCCCCGCAATCCGCTTGTCCACGTCAATGGCAAAGCGCACCCCAAGCCGCTCCGCCACGGCTTGGCCTTCCAGCATCATCTCTCGCACCACCGCCCGCGTGCCGGGATCCGCAATCACTTCATCCAGGGTGGCCGTCGTCAGCGCGCTCACCGGGTTAAAGGCCATATTCCCCCAGAGCTTCACCCAAATTTCGTCGCGAATGCGCGGGCGCACCGGCGCTTTCAGGCCCGCCGCAATCAGAATCTGCGAAAGCTTCAGCGCCCGCGCGCTGCGGCTGCCGTCGGGCTCGCCTAAGGAGAAGCGGTCTCCGTAAGTATGCCGCACCACGCCGGGCGCCGCGATTTCCGCCGCCGGGTAAACCACGCAGCCCAGGGTTTGCGCGGGCGGTAGCCCCTCCCACAGCGCCCCGTTGGGATCCACTGCTGCAATCCGCCGATTGGTAAACGGCCCCTCCAACGCGTAGGTGTACCACCACGGAATGCCGTTTACCGCCGCGACAATGGTGGTGCCCGGGCCGATCAGCGCGCGCAGCTGCGGCAAAGCGGGCTCGAGCGAATGGGCCTTGAGCGTCAGGATCAGATAATCCTGCGGGCCGAGTTCGGCGGGATCGGTCGCGACGCGGGGATGCGTGCGAATTTCCTTGCCCTCGCTCTGTAGCCGGAGCCCCTCGGCCAAAATGGCATCGCGATGCGCCCCGCGCACCACAATCGCCACGTTCGTGCCGGCCGCTTCCAGGGTCGCCGCCAGATACCCGCCGATGGCGCCGGCGCCGAAAATGCAAATGCTGGGTTGTGCCATTTCCCTTACCCGGCAAGCCCGAGCTTCTGCGCGAGCCCGATGCGCTGTAGCTTGCCTGTCGCCCCTTTGGGAATTTCCTTCAAAAACACGATCTTGCGCGGCACTTTGAAGGCCGCGAGCCGCGCGGCGGCAAAGTCGCGCAACTCCTGCTCCGTCGCGTTCGCGCCCTCGCGCAGCACCACCGCGGCGGCCACTTCCTCGCCCAGCCGCTCATGCGGGAGTGCGAAGGTCACCACCTGCGCCACGGCGGGGTGGTCCATCAGCACGGTGTCCACCTCGATCGGGCTTACTTTCTCGCCGCCGCGGTTGATCAACTCCTTCAGCCGGCCGGTGAGGAACAGATAGCCGTCCGGGTCGAAATACCCTTGATCGCCGGTGCGAAACCAGCCCTTGGTGAAGGCCTTGGCATTGGCTTCGGGGTTATCGGCATAACCGCGCGTCACGTTCGGGCCGCGGATCACCACTTCGCCCGCCGCGCCTTGGGGCAGGAGATTGCCCGCCTCATCCATAATCGCGATCTCCGGCCCCGCCGGCAGCCCCACCGAGCCCGGCTTGCGCGGCTTCGGCGGCAAGGGGTTGGAGGCCATTTGATGCGCGGCCTCGGTCATGCCGTAGGATTCGATCACCGGCGCGGCAAAGAGCGCTTCCAGCTCGGCCATCACTTGCGGGGGGAGCGAGGCGGAGGAGGACCGGATCAAGCGCAGGCCCGCGCGGCGCGCTGCGTCTCGGTGGTGCTGGGCGCGCAGCAGAATCGCCTGGTGCATGGTGGGCACGGCGGTGTACCAGCTGGGCTTGATTTCGGCGAGCCAATCAAAGAACCGAAAGGCATTAAAGCCGGGCGTGCAGGCCACCGAGGCGCCCGCGTACAGCGAGGCCGTCACCGCCGCCATCAGCCCGTGGATGTGAAACAGCGGCATGATGTTCAGGCATCGATCGGCGGGGCTCAAGGCAAGCGTGGTGGCGATGTGCCGGGCGGACGCGGTGAGATTACCCTGCGTGAGGGGAACGATTTTCGGCCGCGCGGTGGTTCCCGAGGTGTGCAGCACCAGCGCCACGTCCTCCATCTCCGCCGGGCCGGGCCGGGCGGGCGCCGCGCCGCGCAGGGCGGAGGTGTCCAGCCGGAAGGCCCCGGCTTCCTGCTCGCGCAGCGGAATGAGTTCGATCACCCCGATGCCGAGCTCGGCGGCAACCGCCCGCGCGGGGCTTTCCGCCCCGGCCTCCAGAACCAGCGCGCGGGGTTTGAGGTCGTCGAGGTAAAAGCGGAATTCCTCGGCGCGGTAGGCGGGGTTCAGCGGCGCGGCGGTGGCGCAGGCGGCGACCGAGAAAAACAGGCTCGCCGCTTCCGGCCCGTTCGCCAGCACATAGGCCAGCCGATCCTCACGGCCGATCCCCACCGCATTCAGCGCCCGGCCCACGTCCTCCGCCAATTGCTTCAGGCCGCCGCGGTTGAGCCAGGCCCGCCCGCCGGGCGCGCCGATCGCGGCCAGACCCGGATCATGCGCCGCCAGCAGATCACGAAACGTCGTTACCACGGAAAATTTGTCCCCCTTGCTTCTTTTTCCTTCCCCGTCCGGGCTTTTCCCACTCAGGCCGGCGGCGCAAAAGCCCGTTCCGCCGCGTCCATGGCGGCAACGTCCAAAAGCCGCTCCAACACCTCCGGCTCTTGCGCCCCGGCAATGGCGTGGCGTTCGCCCACGATAAAGCAGGGCACGCCGTTGATGCCCAGCCGATGCGCGCGGAGGTTTTCGGCATGCACCATATCGATCCCGAGATCGGAGAGAAGAAACCGCAGCGCGTCGGCGCGATCCAGCCCCAGACCGCCGGCAATCTCGGCCAGATGCGCGGGATTGCCGAGATCCCTCCCCTCCGTGAAATGCGCCTGAAAAAGCGCCCGCGCGAGCTCGGTCGCGCGGCCGAAGCGGCCGGCCCAACGCATCAGGCGATGCGCATCGATGCTGTTGGGAAAGCGGCGGATCAAGTCGAAGCGAAACGGCACGCCTTCCGCACGCCCGAGCTCGGTCAGCGCGGCGTAGAGGCGCTGGGCGCGCTCTTCGCTGCCGAATTTGCGCAAGAGATACTCGGCGCGCGGCATGCCCGATCGCGGCATATCGGGGTTCAGCAAGAACGGCCGCCAGACGAGCTCGCAGGCAAGGTCCGGGCGGCGGCGCAAGGCACGCAGCAAGCGGTGCATGCCCAACATGCACCACGGGCAAATCAAGTCGTGCACCACTTCAATCACGATGCGGGCACGCGGGGGCGAGAGCATATTCACAGGCAGATATTACGCCGGGCTTGCCGCCATGGGAAGCAAGACCAAGACCGCGGCCTGCGCGGCAATGCCTTCGCCGCGGCCGGTAAATCCCAGCTTTTCCGTGGTGGTGCCCTTCACGGAAACCTGCCCCCGCGCAACGCCCAGAATCTCGGCCAGCCGCGCGGCCATGGCCTCGGCATGAGGCGCGATCCTGGGTTGCTCGCAGATCAGGGTAATATCGGCGTTCACCAGCCGCCCGCCGCGCCGGGCGATGCAGGCAGCCGCGTGGGCCAGGAACTGGGCGCTGTCCGCATCGCGCCATGTGGCATCGGAAGGCGGAAAATGCCGACCGATATCGCCTTCGGCCAAAGCTCCGTAAATCGCATCGCAGAGCGCGTGGATGCCCACATCGGCATCCGAATGTCCGGCCAGACCCAGCGCGAAGGGAATCCGCACGCCGCAGAGCATCAGCGGACGCCCGGGCGCGAAGGCATGCACGTCAAAGCCGATCCCGATTCGCGGCAAAAACCCCTGGCCCGGGTTCTGGGCGCTTTCTCCTGGCTCCATCTCGCTCTCCGCTTCTGCCTCCGAATAAACCGTGTTGCGTGCAAGATTTCGGCAACACGATTGCACGTCAACCACACCCCGGCTAGTTTGCACAAGCAATGAGCAACGAAACACTGCCCCCCACGCACCGAAGGCTGCAACCGATCGCGCTCGGTGCCGGCGTCACGCTCGCCGTGCCGGTGGTCCTGGCGCCGATGTCGCGGGTGACGGATCTGCCCTTTCGCCAGCTTGCCCGCAGTCTTCATGCCGGGATGGTGGTCTCGGAAATGATCGCCTCGGTGGCCATGATCCGCCAAAACAGCAACACGCTCCGTATGGCGGAGATCGCCACCGGCGGCGAAGGCGCGCCGAACGCCGTGCAGCTTGCCGGCTGTGAGCCCGAGGCCCTGGCCGAGGCTGCGCGGCTTGCGGTCGATAAGGGCGCCGAGCTGATCGATATCAATTTCGGCTGCCCGGTGAAGAAAGTGGCGATGGGCCAGCATGCCGGCTCGGCCTTGATGCGCGATGAAGCTCTGGCCGCGCGCCTTCTTGCGGCAACGGTCAAGGCCGTGCCGGTTCCGGTCACCCTGAAAATGCGGATGGGCTGGGATCACGCCCATCTCAACGCGCCCCGCATTGCGCGCATCGCGGAAGACTGCGGCATCCGAATGCTCACCGTGCATGGGCGCACGCGCCAGCAGTTCTATTCCGGGCGGGCGGACTGGGACTTTATCGCCAAGGTCAAGGCGGCCGTCCGCTTGCCCGTGCTCGTGAACGGCGACATCCTGACCGAGGACGACGCGGTGGAAGCCCTGCGCCGCTCCGGCGCCGACGGCGTGATGGTCGGCCGCGGCGCACTCGGCCGGCCCTGGGTACTGGCGCAGATCGCGCACTTCCTGCGCACCGGCAGCCGCCTCCCTCCCCCGCCGCTTGCCCGCCAGGAGGCGATTATGCTCGGCCACTTCCACGCCATGCTATCGTACTATGGAACCGAGACCGGGCTCCGCCTCGCCCGCAAGCACCTCTGTTGGTATGTGCGCGGCCTTCCAGGCGCGGCGCAGTTCCGGGCCGATGTCCAGCGCCTGGAAAGCGAGGCCGAGGTCGAAGAGCTAATCCGCCGTTTTTTCGAGCCGCTCATCGCCCGCGGCGTAGTGCGGGAAACGGGCGATGCGGCGCCCGACGAAGACCTTCTAGCCGCCTGACGATCCACCGATGAGCCTCGAACCCAAACTCTTCTCTCTCCCGATCACCCCGGCCCCCAACGCTTCCGTCCTGCTCTCGGCGCTTCCCGTGGCGGTGGCGTTTTTGGACGCGGAAGATCAGTTTCGCGCGGTCAATCCCGCGGCCGAGCAATTTTTCGGCCTCTCGGCCGCGCAGCTGTTGCAGCTCCGGCTGCGCGACATCATTGCGGCCGATCAGCCGATTTTCCTCTTGATCGAACAGGTGCGGCGCGGGGGTCTGACCGTGATCGATTACGACATGAACCTGGAAGGCCCGCGGCTTTCCAAACACGGGGTGACCGTGCATGGCACCAAGGTTCCGGAAGCGCCGGACGGCGTGCTGCTGATCTTGCAGGACGCCTCCGCCGCACGCACCTTAGATCGGCAGTTGAATTTCCGGGGAGCGGCGCGCGGCGTGGCAGGAATGGCAGCGATTTTGGCGCATGAGGTCAAAAACCCGTTGTCCGGGATTCGCGGCGCGGCACAGCTCCTGGAGGCCAGCGTCGGCCCGGCCGATCGGGAACTCGCGGTGCTGATCCGCACGGAGGCCGACCGCATCCGCGCGCTTGTGGATCGGATGGAAATGTTCGGCGTCAAGCCCATCGCCCGCGAGGCCCTCAATATCCACGAAGTTTTGGAGCACGTGCGCAAGCTGGCGCAAAGCGGGTTTGCCGCCACGCTCCGCATCTCGGAGTTTTATGACCCTTCGCTGCCGCCGGTCTGGGGCAATCGGGACCAGCTTGTTCAAGTCTTCCTGAACCTTGTGAAGAATGCCGCCGAAGCCATTATCGGCGCCGATATTCCGAACGGCGAGATTGCGCTGATGACGGGATATCAGCACGGCGTGCGCGTCACCGCCGCCGGCACCGGGCAGGCCATGCACGTGCCGCTGATGGTCACGGTCCGCGACAACGGGCCAGGCATTCGCGAAGATATTCGCCACGATCTCTTCGAGCCTTTTGTCACCTCCAAAGCCACCGGCAGCGGGCTCGGGCTGGCGCTGGTGGCCAAGATTATCGGCGATCACGGCGGCTTGGTCGAAGTGGACAGCCGGCCCGGCCGCACCGAGTTTCGCATCTTTTTACCGCTTGCGCCGAAGGATGCCCCGCTCCGTGAACCGGAAGATCCGAAATCCGCTCAAGAGCCCTCCGCGCCATGACCACTCCGCCGACCATTCTCATTGCCGATGACGACCGTTCCATCCGCACCGTGCTCGCCCAGGCGCTGAGCCGCGCCGGCTATCAGGTCCGCACCACCTCGTCCGCGTCGCTGCTTTGGAGTTGGATCGAACAAGGCGAAGGCGATCTTGTCATCACCGATGTTCTGATGCCCGAGGAAAACGGCCTCGATCTCCTCCCCCGCATCAAGCGCATCCGCCCGGAATTGCGCATCGTGGTGATGAGCGCCCAGTCCACTTTGCTGACCGCGGTGCAAGCCACCCAACGCGGGGCTTTCGAATACCTTCCCAAGCCCTTTGATTTGGAAGAATTGTTGGCGGTGGTCGGCCGCGCTTTCGCCGCCCGCCCGCAAAGCCCCGCGCAAAGCAACGGCGAAGCGTTGGCCGCTGCGGAAGACGGCTTGCCGTTGATCGGCAAAAGCCCCGCCATGCAGGAGATTTACCGCACCATCGCGCGGCTGACGACAACCGACTTGACGGTGATGATCCACGGCGAGTCAGGGACCGGCAAAGAGCTGGTTGCCCGCGCGCTGCATGCTTACGGCAAACGGCGCAACGGTCCCTTCGTCGCCATCAATATGGCGGCCATCCCGCGCGAGCTGATCGAAAGCGAATTGTTCGGCCACGAGCGCGGCGCCTTTACCGGGGCGACCACGCGCAATCCGGGCCGCTTCGAGCAGGCCAACGGCGGCACGCTCTTTCTGGACGAGATCGGCGATATGCCGCCCGAAGCACAGACCCGCCTCCTGCGCGTCTTGCAGGAAGGGGAATTCACCACCGTCGGCGGGCGCCAGCCCATTCGCGCCAATGTGCGCATCATCGCCGCAACCCATCGCGATTTGCGTCAGCTGATTCGGCAGGGCCTGTTCCGCGAGGATCTCTTTTACCGCCTGAACGTGGTCCCCATCCGGATTCCGCCCTTGCGCGAAAGGCGGGAGGATATTCCGCTGCTCGCGCGGCATTTCCTGGAACGGGCGAAGGCGGCGGATTTGCCCGCCAAAATCCTCGATCCCACGGCCACAGAGGCGCTTGCAGAGTATCGCTGGCCCGGCAATGTCCGCGAGCTGGAAAACCTGATGCGCCGGCTTGCCGCGCTCTGGCCGGAGGAGACCATCACCGCCGAAGCCATTCGCGCCGAATTGCAGAAAGCGGAAGTCGAGCCCGAGCCGCCCGCGGAAGCCCGCGAGCTGCAGGAACCGTTGGCCCGCGCCGTGGAGCGGCATGTGCGCCAGTTCCTCGCCGCGCATCGCGACGGGCTGGCGCCCAAGGACATGCATGCCAAGATTATTGCCGAGGTGGAGCGGCCGCTGATTCAGCTAACGCTCTCGGCAACCCGGGGAAACCAGATCAAAGCCGCAGCCATGCTTGGGTTGAACCGCAACACGCTTCGCAAGAAAATCCGCGAGCTCGAGATTTCCGTGCTGCGCGGGGTTTCCTGATCGCGAACCGGAGGGTCTTCTGAGGTGAATATCCTGCCGCCATCAGCGGCCGAGCTTTCACCCCCTGCGGCGGGGCATGCGCCGCTCAGCTGGTTGCAGCGCCTGATCAACCTGGCCATGGGCCGGGCGGCGACCTTGGTTTTGGCCGTTCTCTCGCTGCTTTTGGGCATGGCCACCTTCTCGCTTTTGGCGGGGGACATGCCGCTCGGCTCGCGGCCGAACTTCGTGCTGGCGTTGATGCTTGCCAACCTCGCCGCCTTGGCGCTGTTGGGCGTGGTTCTGGCCGGGCGACTCACGCGGATGTGGGTGGAACGCCGCCGCGGCTCGGCCGGGGCGCGGCTGCATGTGCGCCTGGTGCTGCTCTACAGCGGCGTTGCGGTGGTGCCGGCCATTGTCGTGGCCGCATTCGCGACCGCGTTTTTCCAGACCGGCATCCAAGCCTGGTTCAACGACCGGGTGCAAACGGCGCTGGAGGAAAGCCTGCAAACCGCCCAGGGCTATCTGGACGAGCACCGCAACAACATCCGCGCCGATGCCTTGGCTATGGCGAACGACCTTGGGCAGTTCGGACGCATTTTGGTGGACAATCCGGAGAGTTTCCTGCGCATCCTGGCGACGCAGGCGGCCTTGCGCGGGCTGACCGGAGCGGTGATTTTCGAGCCGGTCACCGGCCAGGTGATCGCCTCTGCCGGGCCGATGGCCGCGCTCATGACAAGTCCGCCGCCGCGCTGGGCCATCGAGATGGCCCAAGCCGGCGATGTGGCGGTGATGGATGTGGGCAGCGGCACGCGGGTGCGCGCCGTGGTGCAGCTCAACACCCTGCCCTCGCTGATGCTGATGATCGATCGGCCGATCGATCCGGAAATTCTCGACCATATGGGCCGGGTGCAGAAAGCGGTGGCGGAATACGACCGGCTGGTGCAGAACCGCTCCGGGCTGCAGATCACCTTCGTGCTGATTTTCGCCGTGGTCACGTTGCTGGTTTTGCTGGCGGCGATCTTGATCGGGCTCGTGGTTGCCAACCAAATCGCCCGCCCCATCGGCCGGCTGATCCTGGCGGCCGAACGCGTGCGCAGCGGAGACCTGTCCGTGCGCGTGCCCGAGGCGCCGACGGATGACGAGATTGCCGGGCTCCTGCGCGCCTTCAACCGCATGACCGGCCAATTGGCGGCGCAACGCACGGAGCTGATGGACGCTTACGGCCAGATCGACGAGCGCCGGCGTTTCACCGAAGCGGTGCTTTCCGGGGTCTCGGCCGGCGTGATCGGGCTGGATGCCAAAGGCTTGATCGAGCTGCCGAACCGCGCCGCAAGCGAGCTGCTCGGCACCGATCTCTTTGCCGCCATCGGCCGGCCCGTTTCCGAAATTGTGCCGGAATTCAAGGAATTGCTAGAAGCCGCTCAGAAAATGCCGGAACGCCCGCAGACCGCGGAGGTGCAGATCGGGCCGCCCAACCATCGGCGCACCCTGTTGGTGCGCATCAGCGTCGATCACCGGACGGAGCGCACGCAGGGCTTTGTTGTCACCTTCGACGATATTACCGAGCTGCAGGCCGCCCAGCGCAAGGCGGCTTGGGCCGATGTGGCGCGGCGGATTGCGCATGAAATCAAAAATCCGCTGACCCCCATTCAATTGGCGGCGGAACGGCTCAAGCGCCGCTTCGCCAAGGAAATCACCACCGACCCGGAGACATTTGCCCAATGCGCGGAAACCATCGTGCGCCATGTCGGCGATATCCGGCGTATGGTGGATGAATTCTCTGCCTTCGCACGCATGCCCCAGCCCGTGATTCGGCCGGAGGATATCGGCCGGATTGCGCGGGAAGCTCTGGTGCTCGAACGCGCCGCGCACCCGGACATTCTGTGGCAAACCCATATTCCCGAGCGCGGGCCGATCGCGCCGTGCGATCGGCGGCTGATCGGCCAGGCGCTGACCAATCTGCTCCAAAATGCCTCCGATGCCATTACCATGCGCGGCAACGCGGATGGCTGCATCACGCTGGCCGTGGAGACGGATGCGGAGTTCGTTCGGATTACCGTCACCGATAACGGCATCGGCCTTCCCGAGGGCGATCGCTCTCGCCTCACCGAGCCTTACGTGACGCACAAACCCAAAGGCACCGGCCTTGGTCTTGCCATAGTCAAGAAGATTATGGAGGACCACGGCGGCCGCTTATCCTTGGAAGATGGGCCGAATTCCGTGGGCGCGGTTGCGGTTTTGGCTTTGCCCTTGAAAGGGCCGCCGCCGCAAGCGAGAAATGCGGAGGCGGTGCCCACGCAAGGGTTGAGGAACGTTGAGGAACATACATAGAGTGCCCCTGCCACGCTGCGCAACCCGGGCTTCGGGTCGGGTTCCGGGGGCGTTCAGAACGGCAAGGGCAACCGAAAGCGCAGCTTGGGAGAAGGAATGGCGCACGAAATCCTGATTGTTGACGATGAGCCGGATATCCGGCTGCTGATTGAAGGTCTTCTCCGCGACGAGGGATATGAAACCCGCCAGGCCGGGGATGCCGATCAGGCCATTACCGCTTTTCGCGCGCGCCGGCCTTCCTTGGTGATCCTGGACGTCTGGCTGCAGGGCTCGCGAATGGACGGGCTTGCGCTGCTGCCGCTGTTGCAGCGGGAAGAGCCGCAAGTGCCGGTGGTGATGATCTCCGGCCACGGCACCATCGAGATGGCGGTGGCGGCCATTCAGCAAGGCGCCTATGATTTCATCGAAAAGCCGTTCCAGGCGGACCGTTTGCTGCTGGTGATCCGCCGCGCGCTGGAGGCGGCGCAGCTTGCCCGCGAAAATGCGGAACTTCGTTTGCGCGCCGGTGCCGAGGCGGAGCTGATCGGCCAAGGCGCCGCGATTGCCGCCTTGCGCGCGGCTTTGGAAAAAGTGGCGCCGACCGGCTCCCGCGTTTTGCTCTACGGGCCTGCCGGCTCGGGCAAGGAAGTGGCGGCGCGCATGCTGCATCAACGCTCCCGCCGCGCGAACGGGCCGTTTGTCGTGCTGAATTGCGCCACGCTCAACCCAAGCCGGTTTGAGGAAGAATTGTTCGGGGTGGAAGCGGGGCCTGACCCGCTTGCCCGCCCGCGCCGGGCCGGCGTTTTGGAACGCGCCCATGGCGGCACGCTGCTGCTCGATGAAGTCTCCGACATGCCGCTGGAGACCCAGGGCAAAATCGTGCGCGTCCTGCAAGACCAGAGTTTTGAACGCTTGGGCGGCTCGTTTCGCGTCAAGGTGGATGTGCGGGTGATTGCCACCACGAACCGGGATTTGAAAGCCGAAATCGCGGCCGGACGGTTCCGCGAAGATTTTTATTACCGGCTCGCGGTGGTTCCCTTGCGGGTGCCGAGTCTCAAGGAACGGCGGGAGGATGTGCCGTTGCTCGCGCGCCATTTCATGACCCGCATCGCCGAGGCCGCCGGCATTCCCGCGCGCGAGCTTTCCACCGATGCTCTGACCGCGTTGCAGGCTTATGACTGGCCGGGCAATGTGCGCCAGCTTCGCAATGTGATGGAATGGCTTTTGATTATGGCGCCGAGCGGGCCGGGGGAGCCGATCCGTGCCGATATGCTGCCGCCGGAGATCATCGCCGCCGCGCCGCCGGTGGTGAATCTTGACCCGTCGGCGGATTTGATGTCGCTGCCGCTACGTGAGGCGCGGGATTTGTTTGAATATCAATATTTGCAGGCGCAGCTGCTTCGGTTTAACCGCAACATCAGCCGCACCGCGCAATTTGTCGGCATGGAACGGAGCGCCTTGCATCGCAAGCTCAAGCAGCTGGGCGTGACCGTGGAAGACCGGGCGGCAAGTTAGAAAAAGATCGGCGAAAGAGCGAAATGAATAACGAATGCAGACGTTCGTGGAACTCAATGTTCCTATTACGGAATAATTAAGTGCGCGTGCCTGTCGGCGGAATTTCGTTTTATTTCATTGCGCGTTGAGAGCCGGTTTCCAATGCGTATCCCAGTCTTGCCCGAGCACATCGAGAACTCTGCCGTCGGGCTCGAAAAATTTGTTGGGGATCTGGAATATCGCGATCATCAGCGCCCCTTCCGGCGCCCACGCCGCATGGCGGCTGCCCGCAGGCCGCCAGACGAAGTCCCCGGGCCCCGCTTCGCCGCCCGCATCCGGGCCTTCTTTGTCCACCAGCCGACCTTCCAGCATGTAGGTCTGCTCGCTCAGCACGTGCTCATGATCGGGCAAGACGGCGCCGGGCGCCATTTTCAGCAGCAGCGTCACCTGCCCGTGCGCTTTGTCGAGAAAGAGGGTTTTCGTCTCCACGCCGGCAAACCGCGTTCTTTCCCAAGGCAATTCGTTCACCCGCACAAAGCGCGATGCCAACGGCCCAAGCCCGGCATGGTTCTTGGCGTTGGGGGTGATCGGCATGGTCATCGGCGTTCTCCCTTTGCAGGCCCGTTGCGATGCAAGACTTTGGCGGAGCATGGAACCGCCGTAATCTTTCTTTACATTATTTATATCGCCCGTGCTTGTCGCGCCCAAGGCGGGGCCGGTAAATGCGACGGCGATCGCATCGAAAGTGGGATGTCATGGCATTGAAGCGAAAAGGATTGTTCTGCATCGCGGGGGTTCTGCTCGGCATCGGGTTGAACCCCGGAACAAGCCAGGCGCGCGTGTTTCTTGGCTTCGGCTTCGGCGTTCCTGTTGTTCCGGCCCCTTGGTATTATGTCCCCCCGCCGGTGATCTATGCGCCGCCGCCGGTGGTCTACCCACCGCCGGTTGTGGTCGCCCCGCCGGCGCCGCCGGCCTATGGCCAAACCTGGTATTATTGCGACAATCCGCGCGGCTATTACCCCGCCGTGCAGAACTGCCCGAGCGGCTGGCGTGCGGTTCCGGCACCGGTGGCGCCGCCGCCCCCAGGCCCGCCGCCTGGTGGTGGGCCCGGCGGGCCGCCCCCGCCGCCGCCCGGCGACATGGACTAGGCAGAGGCCGGCCGCGGCGCATTCCCCGGCCGGCGCCGGGCCAAAGCCGAGCCCGCGCCGAGACGGTTAGAACATCGGGCCCCACATGCCCCAATCCCAACTCGCATCCTGGTTCATCTGGGCGGCTTCCAACTGTTCATCGGCGATCTGCTTTTGCAGCGCGAGCCTACGATATTGCTGATAGGCCTGCTCGGAGCCGACATAGAGGCAATCGCAAATGGTCGGGTCGGCATAGAGGTAGACTGTTTTGCCGTTGCGCTCATGGCGCACGAACCGATGCGGCGGCAATTTTTTCATCTCTGCCTGACGCTGCGGCGTATCGGCCGGGGTAAAGGTAAACCCTGAGGCCGCCAGCATATCTTCCTTGTTTTGTACCAGCTGCCGCTGGCTTACGCAGCCCGCGAGCATCAGCCCAAGAGCCGCCATCGCGCCGGTTGCGGCGCGCGTGGCGAATTTTCGACGTTGCATGGATCCCCCCGCATCCGTTGCTTCCCGTTATGGTCTGCATGCCTGTTCTTTATCGCATGATGGCGAGGGCATGAAATTTTTGCGAAGCCGGTGCCGGCCTGCGGGTACGCGCCCTGCCGTGACCTTTTCACCCCGAAATGAGCCCCGCCGGATCCTAGCCCTGCGCGCGAATGACCGCCCGATAGGCATGCCATGTGGCGTGGCCGGCCAGCGGCAGCGTGATTGCCAGGCCGATCAACCCCGCCGCCATGCCCGCCGCCGTGAGCAGCACCAGCATCACCGCCCAAACCGCCATCGCCGGCAGGTTCATCGCAACCGCCGTCCAACTCGTGGCCACCGCTTCCACCATGCCGATCGGCCGGTCCAGCAGCATCGGCAATGCAAAAGCGCCGCCCGCGAAGGTTAAGGCCGCGATCACCGCGCCGATCAGCACGCTGATGACGACAAACCACTGCCCGCCGGCGGTAAACAAGGCCGCATCCAGCAGAGATCGGAAGTCAAGGCCTACAGTGGGCGGAAAACTCAGCGCGAAAACCAGTTGCGCAAGCCGCAGCCAAAGCAGAAACAGGCAGAGAAGCGCGAGCCCGACATATAGCAGCGGACCGGGATTGGCCCGAAAAGCGAGCAGCGCGCCGAGGAAGCTCGGCTGCCTGCCGGCTTCAAGATCGCGGCTGATGGCGTAGAAACCGAGCGTTGCCGCCGGACCCACCAACATAAAGCCGGTGAGCAAGGGGACGAAAAGATAAAACAGGTTTGCCGCGAAGAGCGCCGCGATCAAGACCAGCCCGGCCACAACGAAAATCAGCCCATAGGCGAGGCTTGCCCCGGTGGCGGCGCGGAAATCCCGCCAGCCCGCAGCCAGCCAGCGAAACGGATCTTCCGTGGTGACGTGTTGCACCCTGCCGGCGAACGGCCGCGTGGGGCGCGTCGAAGAGGCAAAGCTTTCCGACATATCTTTTTTCCTGGTTTAGCGGACGTTTCGAATGGGAGTCATTACCGATTCGTGCGCAAGCGAGCAAGAAAAATCGCCCGCGCGGTTTGATGATGTCTGCGGCATTCGGCGAAGGTTGATTTGCCTCAACGCGCGCCTGATATCCAAGATTGTATTGCCTTTCCCTCCGGGCCGGGCAGGCAAGCCGCGGCTTTGCCGGTGCATGAGAGGCACGGGCCTGCCCCTAGGATGCCAGCGATGCAGGAAGACGCCCGCCTCAATTCCGAGTTACCCGGCCGCAGCTTGGACCGGATCGCACCCGAGATTGCCGAAGAGCAGGAAGGGCTGCCGGTGGTGTTTCCGCCGCCGCCCGAGCGGCCGAAGCCGCGCCGCCGCCTGCGGCTGCTGCTGGCGCTGATCGTGCTGATCGCCGCGGGGACCGGCGCCGGCTGGTGGTGGACGCACCGCCCACCGCCGCTGCCGCCCTGGATTGCCTCCTCCAACGGGCGGTTGGAGGCCGACGAGGTGGACATCGACACCAAATACGCCGGCCGCATCCTGAAGCTCTACGTGGACGAAGGCGACTTTGTGAAGCAGGGCCAAGTCGTCGCGGTGATGGATACGCGCGATCTCGAGCAGCAAAAGCTGCAGTACGAGCACGTGATGCGCCAGGCGCAGCGGACGCTCGACCAGGCCAAGGCTAATTATGCGAGCCAGGAAGCGGTGGTGAAGTTCGCCCAACAGGAGGTCGCCCGCAGCTCTTATCTGGTCCCGCGCGGCTTTGCCACGCAGGAGCAGCTGGACCAGCAGCGGCAGACGCTGGCCAGTGCCATCGCCACATTGAACGCCGATGCCGCCGCCATTCAAGCCGCCGAGCACGCGGTGGCTGCCGCGGCGCATCAGGTGGAATATTACAAGGTGGTGATCGCCGACAACACGCTGGTGGCGCCGAAGGACGGGCCGATCGAATACCGGGTTGCCAATGTCGGCGAGGTGCTGCCGGCCGGCGGCAAGGTCTTCACCATGCTCGACGCCTCTTACGTCTATATGGACATCTACCTGCCGACCAAAGAGGCCGGCCGCGTCAGGCTGGGCTCCGAGGCGCGCATCGTGCTCGACGCCTATCCCGAACATGTGATCCCGGCACGCGTGGTCTTCGTGGCCAGCCTGGCACAGTTCACGCCGAAGACCGTGGAGACCAAGGAAGAGCGCGAGAAGCTGATGTTCCGCATCCGCGTGCGGGTGGATCCGGCGCGGCTAAAGGGCCGCGAGGCGATTGTCAGAACCGGGCTGCCGGGGGTCGGCTATGTGCTCACCAGCCCGACCGGGACCTGGCCGCCCAGCCTGCAGCCGAGCCCGCCGCCCGAAATTCCTCCAACCCCGGCCTCGATCTTCCCGGCGAGCAAGGGGCTGGAGCGACCGTGACCAAGACCTTGCCCGAAACCCTGACCAAGACCCAGCCGGTTGCGCGGATTGCGGCGCTGACGCAGCGTTATCGCAAGGTCGTTGCGCTGGATAACGTCACGCTGGAAATTCCGGCCGGCCTTCTTGTCGGGCTGATTGGCCCCGACGGGGTCGGCAAATCGACCCTGCTTGCGATCATCGCGGGCGCGCGTCGGATCCAGTCGGGCCGGGTGGAAGTGCTGGGCGGAGACATGGCGGATGCCGAAGTGCGGGAAGCGATTTGCCTGCGCATCGCCTATATGCCGCAGGGCCTCGGCAAGAACCTCTATCCAGAGCTTAGCATTCGCGAGAACATCGAATATTTCGGCCGTCTGTTCGGGCAAGCCGAGGCCGAGCGCAATACCCGCATTACCGAGCTGCTTGAAAGCACCGGGCTTGCGCCCTTCGCCGACCGCGCGGCAAAGAACCTGTCAGGCGGCATGCGCCAGAAGCTCGGCCTCTGCTGCGCGTTGATCCACGACCCCGACCTGCTGATTCTGGATGAGCCGACCACCGGGGTGGATCCCCTCTCGCGCCGCCAGTTCTGGCAGTTGATCGGGCGCATTCGGGCACGCAACCCCGGCCTCAGCGTGATTGTCGCAACCGCGTATATGGAAGAGGCCGAGCGCTTTGATTGGCTGATCGCCATGCAAGCGGGCAGGATCGTCGCCGCCGATACGCCCACCGGGCTGAAAACGGCCGCCGGCGCCGCCACGATCGAAGCGGCCTTCATCCAATTGCTGCCGGAAGCCCAGCGTGCCGGCTATCACGCGCTGCAAATTCCGCCGCGCCGGACGGTGGAGGCCGAGCCGGTGATCACGGCGCGCAACCTCACCCGCCGCTTCGGCGATTTTACCGCCGTCGATCACGTCAACTTCACCATCGAGCGCGGCGAGATTTTCGGCTTTCTGGGCTCCAACGGCTGCGGCAAGACGACGACGATGAAAATGCTGACCGGCCTGCTGCCGGCCAGCGAGGGCGAGGTCTTGCTCTTCGGCCGCCCGCTGGACGCCGCCGACCTCCGCGCCCGCTATCGCGTGGGCTATATGTCGCAGTCGTTCTCGCTCTATTCCGAGCTCACCGTCCGCCAGAACCTCGATCTGCACGCCCATCTCTTTCACCTGCCCCCGCGCCGTGCCCGCACGCGCATCGATGCGCTCGTCGCGCGATTTGGCCTTGCCGATTATCTCGACCAACGTGCGGCCGCTTTGCCGCTCGGCATTCGTCAGCGACTCTCGCTCGCCGTTGCCGTGGTGCATGAGCCCGAGATGTTGATCTTGGATGAGCCCACTTCGGGGGTTGATCCGTTGGCGCGCGACGCGTTTTGGGAATTGTTGATCGACCTCTCGCGCAACCACGGCGTGACGATCTTCGTCTCGACGCATTTCATGAATGAGGCCGAGCGTTGCGACCGGATCTCGCTGATGGATTCCGGGCGTGTGCTGGCGACGGATGCGCCCGCGGCCTTGATTCGATCCCGCAACGTGAACACGCTGGAAGAGGCGTTTATCGCCTATCTCGAAGAAGCGCGAGGAGGCCCCGCGGAGGCCGAGGCGGCAGAAGCATCCAATCCCGTTGCCCGCTTCGCGCCGAGCGCGCAAAAAGCTGAGGCAAAAGCGCCGATCGGGTTCAGCCTGCGGCGGCTTTGGGCATGCACGATCCGGGAGACGCTGGAATTGATGCGCGATCCGATCCGCATCGGGTTTGCCATCTTCGGCACGACTTTTCTGATGCTGGTCTTCGGCTTCGGCATTTCCACCGATGTCAACGCACTTACCTTTGCCGTTCTCGACCACGACCGCACCCATGAAAGCCGCACCTATCTCGAAGAGCTGCGCGGTTCCAGCTATTTCGTCGAAAAACCGCCGCTCGCCGATTATGCCGATCTCAACACGCGATTGGCCAACGGCGCGATCGATTGCGGCATCGAAATTCCGCCGGGCTTCGGGCGCGATATCGCGCGCGGCCGGCCGACCTGGGTGGCCGCCTGGATCGACGGGTCAAAACCGTTCATTGCCCAGACGATTGCAGGCTATCTCGAAGCGATGCATCAGCTCTATCTGGCAGACCCGATCAACCGAATTGCCGAGCCCCCGCCGCCGCCCGCCGACATCGCGGTAAGGTTCAAATACAACCAGAATTTCGATAGCGTCTATGCCATGGTTCCAGCCCAGTTCGCCTTCGAACTCGCCATGTGGCCGGCAATTCTGATGGCGCTTGCCGTCGTGCGGGAAAAGGAATTGGGCTCGATCATCAATCTTTATGTGACGCCGCTCTCGCGTTTGGAATTTCTGCTCGGAAAGCAGGTGCCCTACATCGCGCTGATGATGGGCAATTTCGGCTTGATGTTTTGCATCGCGCTGTTTGTTTTTCAGGTGCCGCTTAAGGGAAGCTTTTTGACCTTGTTTTTCGCGACCCTGATTTATCTCACGACGACGACCGCTTATGGGATGGTGATTTCGGCCTTTACCCGCACCCAGATCGCGGCGCTTTTCGGCACCGCCATTTTGACTGCGTTGCCGGCAATGATGTTTGCCGGCATGTTAGTGCCCGTCTCCTCGCTCTCAGGGATGGCCTGGATCATGGGACGGCTGTTCCCGATGAGCTATTTTCTGCCGGTTAGCGTCGGGACTTTTACCAAAGGTCTCGGTTTTGCCGATCTGGCCGTAAATATCGCGGTGCTTGCGCTCTTCGTGCCGGCGCTGATTGTGCTGGGACTTCTGCTGCTGCGCAAGCAGGAACGCTGATGCAGCCGGCGCGGGTGTTAAGGGGTTAAGCGTGCCATGCCGAGTATCGCCAACATCTTCTGGCTGGGAACCAAGGAAATCCGCAGCTTTTTGCGCGATTTCGTTCTGCTCGGGCTGGTGATCTATAGCTTCTCCTTGGCCATCATCGCGCAGGCGAACAGCCGCTCGCAGGAAGTTTATAACGCCTCGGTCGGTATTGTTGACGAGGACCATTCCGAATTGTCGCGCCGCATCGCGCAGGCGTTTTTGCCCCCCTATTTTCAAAAGCCGCAACCGGTTGTCGAACGCGATATCGTACCGCTGATGAACGCCGGGCGCTATACCTTCATCATCGACATTCCCGCCCATTTCCAACGCGACCTGTTGGCGGGGTTACAGCCGGCGATTCAGCTCAACGTCGATGCGACGGCGATGATTCAGGCAGGGCTCGGAGCCGATTATGCGCAGCAGATCATATTGACCGAGGTGCAGAATTTCCTCTCTCGGGCGGAAGGCGGGCCGATTTCGCCGGTGAATTTGGTGGTGCGGCTCGCTTTCAACCCGAACGCGGAGACGGCGTGGTTTACCAGCGTTATGGGTATTATCAACAACATCACGATGCTGGCCATCATCTTGGCCGGCGCCGCCGTCGTGCGCGAGCGCGAACACGGCACGATGGATCATCTTCTGGTGATGCCGCTAACTTCGTTCGAGATTGCCATGGCGAAGATTTGGGCCAACGGTTTGGTGATTATCATCGCCGTCGGCCTCTCGCTTTATTTCGTTGTCGGCGGCCTGCTGCGCGTCCCGATCGCGGGTTCAATTCCGCTGTTTCTTCTTGGCGTTGCGATCTATTTGTTTTTTGCAACGGCGATCGGCATTTTTCTCGGCACGATCGCGCGCTCAATGCCGCAGCTCGGGCTGCTTTATCTGTTAGTCTACCTGCCTCTTGCCATGCTGTCCGGAGCCAACACACCGTTAGAGAGTATGCCGCCATGGTTGGCGAGCGCGATGCAGATCTCGCCCACAGTGCATTTTGTGGACTTTGCTCAGGCGATTCTCTATCGCGGTGCCGGCTTCTTCGTGGTGTGGCCGAACTTTCTTGCGGTTGGCGCGGAGGGTGTAGTGTTTTTGGGGCTGGCACTGTTGCGTTTTCGTAAGGTGGCGGGCATCGCCATCAGCTGAGGGGCGCGGAAGAACAGCGAGCAATATTTTTAGTTCCAGATATGTTTCCTGAAAAGGACACAGGCACAGAAGGCGCGTCTGTCTTCAACGGGTTCAAGTTTGAACTTTCTAATGGCCCCTTCTACCGCGATGATATAACGTTCAACGGATGATTTCGTAAAAATTCCGAACGGGTCATAATCCGCGTTATGGCGCTTCTCTTGCATCATGACAAACGTATTGGCAAAATCCTGTATCCCTTCTGGGAATTTCTTTATCATATTGGTATTCATGCATTTCTCTTTTGCTTGATGATGCTCCAGCGACCGGTAGACCTGCCTCCATGCTTGGTTGCTTCGGCGCGACCCCTTTCCTCCGATCAGCAGATCGGCGCATTCGCGCGCAAGACAGTGGAATAATGCATAAT
>JAIMBF010000180.1 GCA_023511585.1 Terriglobia bacterium | reverse complement strand
AGTACGATCTGAGTGGAGAGGATCACTCCGACCATGTTGGGCCAAACAAACCCTTCGTGGAATGTGTAGAGCCCGCCGGCAAGTCCGGCAATGGCACCGGCGATGGAGAACACAATGGTCTTGATCCGCTGCACGCGGTAGCCGAAAAAGGCCACGCGCGCCTCCTGCTCACGGATGCCGGCCAGCACCAAGCCAAACTGCGAGCGCACCAGGAAACGGCAGAAAAGATAAACGACAACAAGCAAGCCGAGCGATAAGTAGTAATAGACCGGCCCTTGCTCGAACGCGAAGCTGCCGATCGTCATCTCCGGCAACGAAGGAATGCCGTTCTGACCGCCCAAGTAGTACCACCCACGTGCCAGCCGGTCAGCGGCGTAAGAGCCCGTCAACGTGCCCAGTGCCACCAACATCACGCTCGGCGGGGTGCGGCCCAGCAGCAAGAAGCAAGCCATCAAAAACGACAGAAGCAGCCCGACCATCAGCGTCAACGGCAGAACGAGAAAGATCGCGGTGATACCGACATCCCGTGCGAGCAGCGCCGCGACGTAGCCGGCGCTCCCAAAGAACAGCGCTTGGCCAAAACTCAGGATCCCCGCGTACCCCCATACCAAATCGAAGGACAGCGCCAAGAATGCGAGAATCAACAGCCGCGTGGCAAATACGGTAAGGTAGTCGGGCAAAAAGGCCGGCAAGACGAGAAACAGCGCGAGCAGCAGCGCCTCAAGCACCGGAATGGCGGCGATTTTGCGCTGCGGCCGTATCGCCGCCGTTGCCGTTCCGGCTCCCTTTGTGGCCACGCCGTTCGTCATTTCCTCACCCCGTGATCATGACGCACAACATGGTCCGGCAATTTTGTCTCGTGCAGGGCTCAGCATTCCTTTGGATCGAGCAATCCGTCGCTCTTCCATGCAATTTCGTATTTGCCCCCCTTCGCGACCCCAATATACATCTTCATCTTGCAATGGCGCTTCCCCGGCACCATCTCCGCCGGCCCCCCGGGCGCCTCGGTAATCTTGGCGTGATCGAGCGCCTCCGCAACCGGATCGCGGCTGACCGACTTCGCTTCGCTTACTGCGGCAGCCCAGAGCTTCAGCCCGCGATACATACCGGTGGCGGCGCTGCCCGCGGCGAGCAAATACTTGCCGGGAAATTCTTTATCATACTGCGCCTGAATCTTCGCGCTCACCGGATCGAACGCATCGATCGCGCGGAAATAATCGAGACAACTCGCCAACCCCTCGATTTCGTACGGCTCATTGATGTTCAGCGTGTTTTCGTCATAGAACACGCATGAGAGCCGGCCGCCGCGCTTAAGAAAACCGGCCTCGTAGAGCTGCTTGAAGAAAGGCCCCACCCCCGGCGGAATGACGGTGTTGAAAACCACATCCACCTTCTCGCTCATGATCTTGTTGACAGTGGCACTATATTCGACCTGGTCGAGCGGATAGTACTCCTCGAACACGACCTCCCCGCCATGCGCCTCGACCACCTTGCGGGCATAGGCGTTGAGCACGTGCGGCCAGATATAATTGGCGGATGGAAAGGCAAAGCGCTTGCCGCCGTTCCGAATCAGCCATGGGATAAGTTCATCGCATTGCTGCGCCGGCGTCGGGCCGGTGCAGTAAATGTACTTCTCGCACTCTTTACCCTCGTAGAGCTGCGGATAGATGTAGAGCGTCTTTCCATGCCGAACGATAGTATCTTTGATTGCGTTGCGCATCGAACTGGTGATGCCGCCAAGCACGACATCGACATGGTCGCGCTGAATGAGCTTGCGCACGTTCGAAACCGCGATCGCCTCGTTCGAGGCGGTGTCCTCGATATAGAGTTGCAGCGGGCGGCCAAGCAGACCGCCGGCGGCATTGATATCGTTCACCACCATGCGCGCGACATTGGCATCCGCGTTGCCGGCATAGCCGATGGCACCGGATAAATCCGTTGCAATGCCGACCTTGATGGGCGGCTGCGCGGCGTTCGCCCATCGTGCTGGAATAACCCAGCTCCCTACCCCGGTCGCAATCGCCCCCGCAGTCCATGCGCTTGCTTGCAGAAAACGGCGGCGGCCAAATGCGTGCGATGACTCCTGTGATTTCTTGAACATGGTTCATGCCCTCCCTCGTGAATACAAACCTTCCGGACGGAATCGAACGATGATAATGGCGATGACGAAGACGAGAACGTCCGCCAGTACGGGCGAAATCGCCCAGGGGAGCGCCGCGCCTGTGACACCAATGAAGCCGGCGCCGGCCACCGGCCCCTCGAACGTACCTACGCCGCCAAGCATCACGGCGAGGAAACCCTGAATCAGAAAGCGCAGGCCGAGATCGGCGAACAGCGAAAAGATGGGTACCACCAGCGCCCCCGCGAGGCCCGCCAATGCCGCCCCATAGGCGAAGCTGATCGCATAGATCCGCTGCGTCGAGATGCCCGAGGCGCGTGCGAGCGACGGGTTTTCGAGCGCCGCGCGCACCTTAAGTCCGAATCTCGTGGCGGTGAGCAACAGATAGGTGCCGACGATCACCAGGGCGGTTATGATGATGATCGCGATGCGCCATTCCGAGAGATGCACGCCCCCGA
>JAIMBF010000053.1 GCA_023511585.1 Terriglobia bacterium | reverse complement strand
GGACGGCGGCGACCCATATCGAAGGCACACGGACGGTCTGCTACGCGTTTACGCGCGCCCGCAGCTCCAACCCGAAGATTCCTGGCCGAGGGGAAGTGATATTGACGGTTACGGAGCGCCCGACGAGCCGTGACACGGTTGCTATCAGCGCCGGTTATACCTATCCGCCGAATACGACAGTGCGATTGCTCATGGATAAAACCGCATTCGATTTCTACACGGCCCAACGCTCGGCCTTTGCGCGCGATGGGCGTGCCGTGGTGAATGCGATGCATCACCACCGGGAAGCGATTGTGCATGCTCCGCCGCCGCGCGGGGCGGGCACGATCACCGATGTTTTCAGCTTGAGGGGCTTCTCGGCCGCCTATGCGCGCATTTTGAAAGCATGCCCGAGCAAATAGGCGCGCGGATCAATGACCGTTCTTGCCGAACCCCATTCAAGCCTTGAGCAAGCGCGTATCCTGGCCAAGGCAGCAGCGTTTGCGCCTCCTTCTCCTCGCATGGAGGACGGTCGCCTGGATCTTGTGGGCCTCTCGCGCACGGAACTCGAATCGGAAATCCGCGAAATCGGTGAACAGCCGTTCCGGGCCCGCCAGCTCTGGCATTGGATCTATCACCATGGCGTGCGGAATTTCAGCGAATGTTCGAACATTGCCAAGCCGCTGCAACAGCGCTTTTCAGAGCGCTTTGTCATCTCGCGTCCCGAGGTGGTGGCGGTAGAGCAGAGCAGCGATGGCACAAAAAAATTTTTGATGCGTTTCCGTGACGGCCAAATGGCCGAGACGGTCTATATCCCTGATCTTGAAGACGCGCGCGGTACCGTGTGCGTCTCCTCACAGATCGGTTGCACGCTTTCTTGCCGATTTTGTCATACCGGCACTCAAAAGCTGGTGCGGAATTTGAGCGCAGCGGAAATTGTCGGCCAATTCATGGCCTTGCGCGACTTCTACGGCGAATGGCCCACCCCGCAAGGAGGAACGCCGCGGCTGCTTTCCAATATCGTATTCATGGGTATGGGGGAGCCGCTCTACAATTACGAGAACGTTGCCAAAGCGCTTCGTATTCTGATGGATGGTGAAGGTATCGGCCTTTCTCGCAGGCGGATTACCCTTTCCACCGCCGGTGTCGTTCCCGTTATGCAGCGAGTCGGCGAGGAACTCGGCGTGAACCTGGCTGTTTCTTTGCATGCGGTTCGGGATTCGCTGCGCGATGAGCTGGTCCCGCTCAATCGCAAATACCCCCTTGCGCAACTTATTGAGGCTTGTCGGCGTTACCCGGGCGCTTCGAATGCAAGACGTATCACTTTTGAGTACGTCATGCTCCGCGATGTGAACGATTCGGAAGCGGACGCAAAGGAGCTCGTGCGGCTGATCAAGGGAATCCCGTGTAAAGTTAACCTCATTCCGTTTAATCCTTGGCCGGGAAGCAGCTTTGCTCCCTCGACGCCGGAGGCTTTGGAGCGGTTTGCCGAGATCATTATGGCAGCCGGATATGCCGCGCCCGTGCGGATGCCCCGCGGAGCCGACATCTTGGCCGCCTGCGGTCAGTTGCGCACGGCGTGCGGGCGCGCTCGTCGGGCGGATGCGGAGGCAAAAAACATCTATTGCTCCTCGCCTTTTGCTTCTCCAGCCTCTGCCTCGGAAGGATCGATCCAGCCGATGTTACCGTCACTGCGGCGGTAAACCACGTTCAGCTGGCCGGTTGCGCGGTTGCGAAACATCAACACCGGCTGATCGGCCAAATCCATGCGCATGACTGCCTCGCCAACGGAAAGCTCATTGATTTCCGTCGGCATCTCGGCAACGACGGTCGCATAGGTGGCATGGTCGATGGTTTGTTGGGACGTTTCAGCCGGTTCTGTTGCTTCGGCTTGGCGCAGAATATATTGACGCGCCGGTTGCGGCCGCTCCCGATGGGCGGTCTCACGCGCATGCTCTACCAACCAGCGATGGTAGCGGCGCAGACGCTTGGCAATATGCTCGGCCGCATCATCGAAAGCTGCCCGCGCATCGGCCGCTTCTCCCTCCCCGCGGAGAAGAAGCCCCCTTCGCACATGCATATTGATAT
Source organism: Terriglobia bacterium (assembly GCA_023511585.1). Lineage (GTDB taxonomy): Bacteria > Pseudomonadota > Alphaproteobacteria > Acetobacterales > Acetobacteraceae > JAIMBF01. The sequence goes on along the minus strand of JAIMBF010000053.1, from coordinate 17,551 downwards.
CGCAGGTAAAGAAACTACGTGCGCGCCCGAACGTGACTTGCGCTTCGCGCGCGTTGTCGAAGTACTTCGCGGCAATGGCTTCAAGTTCCCGCGTCACATAGGTGCGCAGGGCTTCGGAAAGCTCGACCTGTTTGCCGGTGATTTTGATCTGCATCGTTCTTCCTCCGAACCGCCCCCTCTGCAGGCCTTAATCGAGGAGCGCCTTAAGCCGTCTGCGCTGGGCCGAACTCTGGATGCCCATAGCCTCCCGGTACTTTGCCACGGTACGGCGGGCAATATCCACGCCTTCCTGCCGTAACGCCGCCACAATCGCATCATCGGAGAGAATAGCATCCGGCCGCTCGGCTTCAACCAGTGCGCGAATGCGCTGGCGCACTGCCTCGGCGCTGTGGATCTGGCCCGCGAGGCCGCCAATGGCCGGGGTAAAGAAGTACTTCAGTTCGAAAATCCCTCTCGGTGTGGCCATTGTTTTGTTCGCCGTCACCCGGCTTACGGTACTCTCGTGCACGCCAACGGCTCCCGCTACCTCACGCAACGTCAGCGGGCGGAGCTGGCTCACTCCGAGGCGAAAGAACGCCTCCTGACGTGCCACAATCTCCCCTGCGACCTTGAGAATGGTATGCGCGCGCTGTTCCAGCGATCGCACCAGCCAATTTGCTGCGGCGAGCCGCTCATTCAGAAATAATCGAACTTCCTGGTTTGCTTGGGGAGCCAACCGCGCAAGGAACGCATGGTTCACCAGCACGCGCGGCAAGGTCTCGGGGTTCAGCTCCAGCTCGAAGCCGCCATTTGCAGCGTGTCGCATGAGAATATCCGCTTGGCGCAACGCCAAGGGGGCGGGGTCAAAACCGGCGCCGGGTTTGGGATCCAGCGTGCGGAGCTCGGCGATCATCTCGCGCAGATCATCGGCATCGACCTGGCAAACGGCCATGAGTTGGCGATGCTCGTGCCTGGCCAGAAGCTCAAGATTATCCAGCAACGTCGCCATTGCCGGGTCGAGCCGATTTCGCTCGGCAAGCTGAACCGCCAAACACTCGCGCAGATCACGGCAAAAAAGACCTACGGGGTCAAATCGCTGCATACGCAGCCGCACGGCTTCCACCCGCTCCACCTCCGTCCCCAGTGTGGCTGCGATGGTTTCGGAAGGGGTTGTGAGCCGGCCCGCCGTATCCAACAAAGCAATGAGATGTGCTCCGATGAGCCGGTCTTGAGGGTCGGCAAATTCAAGCCGAAGCTGCTCTGCCAAATGCTCATAGAGCGAGCGCGGGCTTTCCAGAAACTCCTCAGGGCCGCGCTGGTCCTCGGAAAAATCGGTTCTGCCGCCGAGGCCAAACCGGGCACCTGCGTCCTCCCCCTCCCATTCATCATTTTCGGTGAGCGGGAGATCGCGCCGGGCGCCGGCGTCCAAGGAGGGGTGTTGTTCATGCGCCGGTGTCGCGAGGTCGACGGCGTACGAGCTCTCTTTGTCCCCAAACGCGTCCGCGGGGGCGTGTTCGGGTTCTATTTCAGGTGGTTCGGCACGCTCCAGCAGCGGGTTGCGCTCAAGCTCCTCCGCCACGAACGCCGCAAGCTCCAGATTGGAATATTGCAGCAGCTGAATAGCTTGCCGCAGCTGCGGCGTCATTACAAGGGCGGTGGTCTGCCGAATCTCGAGACGGGGAGCTATGGCCATGAGGCCATTTTACAGGCTAAATCTTTCCCCAAGATAGACGCGACGAACATCGCGATGTGCCACTACCTCTTCCGGCCGCCCTTCCATCAAAACCTGGCCGGAATGCATGATGTAGGCGCGATCCACGATTTCCAGCATTTCCCGCACATTGTGGTCGGTGATCAAGACGCCGATGCCGCGATCCTTCAAATGCGACACGAGTTCGCGAATTTCGCCCACTGCAATCGGGTCGATTCCGGCCAAAGGCTCGTCCAGCAGAATGTAGCTTGGCTGGCTGGCCAGTGCCCGGGCGATCTCCAACCTGCGCCGCTCGCCGCCCGAAAGCGCCAGCGAAGGCGTGCGGCGCAAATGAGCAATGCCGAACTCCGTAAGCAAGGCATCCAGCATTTGTTCGCGCCGCTCGCGCGAGGGTTCCACCACTTCGAGTGCCGCCATAATGTTCTGTGCGACGTTCAAGCCTCGAAAGATGCTTGCTTCTTGCGGCAGATAACCGATGCCGAGCCGGGCGCGCCGATACATCGGAAGCCCGGTGATATCGGTACCGTCCAGCAATATTTGCCCGCTATCCGGATGCACCAAACCCACGATCATGTAAAACGTCGTCGTTTTGCCGGCCCCATTCGGGCCAAGCAGCCCGACTGCTTCGCCCCGGCGCACCGAAACCGACACATCCCGTACCACCGGGCGCTTTCGGTAGGTTTTCCCCACGCTCACCGTACGTAATCCGCCATCCCCTGTAACCACGTGGAAAGGCACTGCGCCGTGGGTGGCAGAAGCGACGTGACGATGGCTTGTCATGGCTTTTTTTGCCCAGCAGAGGGCGCCGGGCCGGGTTTGCTTGTGCGCGTCGGATTATTGGACGGCTGACCGGCCGCGGCTGATGCATCGTTCGGCATAATCAAGCCCTGCACGCGCGCATCTTTGCTGGAAAGTAAGGTCGAAATGCCCGTGTTGAGGTTGACGTCGGCAGCCACGCCGTTGACCTGGTTTTGTCCGCGCGTGATGCGGACATGCCCGACCACCCGCGCAAGCCCGCGATCCGGAAGATAAACCCCGCGATCGGCGTAAATTGTCTCGGTCGCGGTGCGGATATCCAGGTTACCGTAACCCTCGACGCGTTTGATCCGATGAGTCGCGGCGGCTGCCTCGTCTTCCGATTGGGGGGAGGATTTTGCCGCGGGCGCGGGGGATTGCGCAGGTTGGGCCGACGGCGGCGTGGGTTCGTCATAGGCAACGAGGGTATCGGCAGCAATGCGCTTGCCGTCATTGGTCACCACAACCGCATTTCCGCGTGCGACCGAGAGATGCTTCTGCGACCAGTACTCCATGTCGTCGCGCGCGGTGATAACATCCTGCGGTGTGGTGAGCTTCAGATGCTTCCCGGTCAATACCAGCACCGCTTGATCCATATCATAGACGGCTTTATCGCCCCAAGCATTATCACTTGGGGTAAAGATATGCACATGCCCAATGGCTTCGAGGCGGTAAATTTCGTTGGATCCGGTATCATCAGCCGCTGGGGCAGGGGCGCCCACTTGCGCTGAGCCGCTGGAAGCTTCGGCAGCGACCGGTGTTGCGGCGGTACCCGCCGGCGTTTTTTTCTTCCGGTAGTGCGCGATCAGCGTGTCGGCGGTCACGGTCACGGTTCCGCGCACGGCTCGGGCATCGCCGCGCGCAACCACTTCCTGCTCATTTTGTAGCCAATCCATGCCGTCGCGAGCAGTCACGGTAATAGGGCCACCGTGAGAAAGGTCGATTCCCTGGCTAGGCGTCGAATCCTGGGACGGCGTCGGTGTTGGTGCCGGTGCTTGCGCAGGCGCCGCTCCGGCTACGAGCAGGAGAGTTGCCGCCAAGCCAATGGATTTTACGATCATGGCTTGGCGTTCAAGACCAGGCGGGCCGGACCGGTGAATTGCACGACAGAACCCTTATCCACAGACGCGAAGCCCATGGCATCCAACGTGCCGAACGGCCCTTCCGCGCTTACGGGATCGGCGCCTGCTGCGCCCCCGCTTTTCAGATCGATCGTCGCGGTTTCGGAGCGCATGGTGGTCCCGTCATCGCGGAACAGCCAGACATCACCGGCAAGATCGAGTTGGCCTTCCTGCCGCAAATAAACCCCCCGCTTTGCTTCGGCACGAAGCCACACGCCGTTTTGCATCAAGATATCGCCCACGGGGGCGGTCATATCTATGCGATCCGGCGAAGTCTGCGCCGCCGTTGCGGCGGTAATCGTGTAGGGGCGACCCTTTTCGTCCACACTCTGGTAGCGGAGCCGCGCCATGTGCCCGGCACCCTCCAGGCTTCGCAGGGTTGCGCGCAACACTTTTTCCTCTTGGGCGCTCCGGTAGGCAAATTCCGGCCAAACGGCAAGGGAGGTCAGCAGTGCCAAAGCTCCTAGGGGAAGGAGGCGCTTGGTCCAGGCAATGGCCATACGCCGTCGCGCCAGAGCAGCGGAGGACACGGTCGGCGCCTGACGGGCGGGGTGGAACGAAATCGTTTCCCTCGGCGGCGCATCACGAGACGGCAAAGGATACGCTCCCATCAAGCCACCCCTATTCGAAGAAGATCGTGGATATGCAGAATTCCAAGCGGTACCCCGGATCGGCCCATATCGACTACAAATAGGGCAGTAATGGGGCGGGGGGACTCGTTCATCATGCGCAGCGCCTCTCCGGCCAAGGCGTCCGGGCCGATCACGCGCGGCTGGCGTGTCATAATGTCCCCGGCCTTGCGGCGAAGCAGATCCGGGCCCATTGCGCGGCGCAAATCCCCATCCGTGATGATCCCGATCAATACCCCCGCCTCATCAACAATGCCGAGGCAGCCGAAGCGCTTTTCCGTGATTTGCAGGATCGCCGCATCCATGGGCGTCTCGGGAGAGGCAAGGGGCATTTCGTCGCCGGTATGCATCAAGTCCCGCACGCGCCGGAGCTTTGCCCCGAGCCGGCCGCCGGGATGCAGGCTGCGAAAATCCGTAGTGGTGAAGCCGCGGCGGGTCAGCAGAGCCACCGCCAACGCATCCCCGAGCGCGATTTGCATGGTCGTGCTGGTGGTGGGCGCAAGTCCCATGGGGCAGGCTTCCGGCACGGCGGGCAGAAGCAATGTCACATCGGCCGCCTGCGCCAGGGCCGATCCGGCCCGACCGGTAATCGCTACCAGCGGCAGGCCGAATCGCTTGGCGTGGCTCAAAAGGTCGGCAAGCTCCGCCGTCTCTCCGGAATTGGACAAAGCGAGCACCGAATCGCCCGCAACGACCATGCCGAGATCGCCATGGGAGGCCTCAGCCGGGTGGACAAAGAGCGCTGGCGTGCCCGTCGAGGCAAGGGTTGCGGCGATTTTACGCCCGACATGGCCGGATTTGCCCATGCCCGAAACCACCACCCGGCCGGTGGTTTTCGCAAGCACGTCCACGGCGCGGGAAAAATTCTCATCGAGTGCGCCGGCAAGAGTGCCGAGCGCCCTTGCCTCGGTATCCAGCACCGCACGGGCAACCTCGAGATCGCTGGTTCGCTCCTGGAGTTCAACAGCAGCAACACTCATCAGCGTGGGGTACTCCGTCTCTCAACCCTTCCTTAACCTCGTGTTTGTCCCGCGCTTCCTCGGTGCCGGTATGGAGCGCCATCGGTTTTCGGTCAACGCTGTGGGACACTTCGGCAGGCACTTCCTTGCTTTCAATAGTGCTTGGTGGTCTTTACGGAGCAGCATGGAACCGTTCACACTTTCAACTTTAATTAGCTCGAAACCGGCGAGTTTGCTTCTCTCTAAAAGAAACAAAAAGTAACAAACCTTTTATTCCAATATTAAAGAGGCAGATCTTCGCGTTGTCTATAAATTTTTCGCGCTTTAACCCTAATGAGCAAAGATGTCCGGGTCTTCATAACCCAACAAATCGAGCCTGGCCCGCGCGGGGAGAAATGCAAAGCAGGCTTCCGCCAAATCCAGCCGGCCCTCGCGCCGAAGCAGCGCCTCCAACCGTTCCCAAAGGGCATGCAAGTGCAGAACATCCGAGGCCGCATAGGCAAGTTGTTCGGCCGACAATTCCGGTGCTCCCCAATCGGAGGTCTGTTGTTGTTTGGAAAGCTCGATGCCGAGCAGGTCTCGGCATAGATCTTTCAAACCATGCCGATCCGTAAAGGTACGGGTCAGTTTCGCCGCAATTTTGGTGCATTTCACCGGGGCAACGAGAATGCCGAAGGTATGTTGCAAAATTGCCAAATCGAACCGGGCGAAATGCATCAGCTTCACGACCGACGGGTCCTGCAGTAGGCGTTTAAGATTGGGGCAATCTGCCCCGCGCCCCCCCATTCTTTCCGGCAGGATCTGAACCAGATGTGCCACTCCGTCGCCTGCGGAGAGCTGCACCAAACACAGCCGATCGCGATGGGGATTAAGCCCCATGGTCTCGGTATCAACGGCGACGACCGAGCCAAGAGAGAGCCCATCGGGCAAGTCGTGGCGATAGAGGTGCACGGTGCCGGAAGGTATGAATTGCGTAATAACGCTCAATGCGATGGTGCCCAGGAGAAGACTCGAACTTCCACGGCCTCGCGGCCACAGGTACCTGAAACCTGCGCGTCTACCAATTCCGCCACCTGGGCACAATGCCCCCTCGCTTTGCCGCTCGGCTCTAGAAAACCGTCTAGCCGGAGCGTGCTCTTCCGTCAACCGGGTTCGGATAGGCCGGGGCTTCCCTCCTCGCGCTTTGCTGCAACGGAGTTTCCGATCGAAAGGGGGCCAGTGGCCAGGTATCTGCCCATTCCATGCCAATGAGTCGCCCGACTATGCTAAAGAGTTAGAGTTCGATCGGAGCAGCGCTCGTCGTTCCTCTTATGACAACAAAAAAGGGAGCAGTTATGACAATCAGGGCTGAGATCGCAGCGGCACGAGTGAAGTGGCGGTCGCTGACATTCTATGAAAAATTCGAACATGCAGTGGTCCTTATTCTGACGGTGCTGATCGCCATCGTGGTGGCCGCTGCCGTGTGGAATCTGCTGTTAAGGATTCTCTATTCCATTTTTGCCGAGGAGAGCTTGGACCCGACCGAACATGCCGTATTCCAGACCATCTTCGGAATGATCTTTACGGTTATTATTGCACTCGAATTCAATCGTTCTTTGGTCGTTATGGGAGAGCATCACGCGAGCATCGTTCATGTGCGAACCGTTGTCCTGCTCGCGATGCTTGCTATCCTCAGAAAGCTGATCATTCTGGATCTCGCCTCCACGGATGGCGGCAAGCTTCTGGGGCTCAGTGTCGCTATGCTTGCACTTGGGGTTATTTATTGGCTTGTTGGCGAGCAGGACCGCCGCCTTGCATTCTCTCGGCTGAGAGAAGCGTTTGATACCGAACGTATCGAAAAAGATTAAAAGCTGCGCGCGTGGTTATTGATTTACTATCGCTACGGCATGAATTGATGTTGCGACGAACCAAGCTAGTTACCGTTTGGATAACAATGAGGGAATACCGCGGAGCGTCGACGGAGACCTGTCCGCTGAACTCAACGTTGCTGGTATGCCGAGCGGAGGCACGCTCTCTGCCCAAGACAACCATTTGTTTGATAGAGGGGTTTCTTTTCGGACCATTCGGTCGCATTTTTTGCCGATCTTTTACGACGTGCTGAACGCAACAATATCGGCTGAGATATATTTCTCAGAGGGAGATTTCCAACTGCTCTGAGCAATGCTTAAGTGACGCTATTATAATTATTGGTAACATTATTAGTGCTCGATATCTTTTCTTTGTCGGCATCGATGCCGGCTATAAGGTAATCACAGAGCACAGCGAGACTCCCTCCCAGACCTTAATCTAACAATCTTTCAATGCACGGCCTTGCTTCGCGTCGAGATGCTTCATGATGACGTCTGCTGGAAAAGGGTCATTCTATTGGCGAGCAATCGCGCTCGGCCAATCAAATTGCCAGGACAGCCTTATCAAACTGTGCGCCATTCTTTCTCGTGCCAGCGTCAGCCCGAACCTCGCTTGCTACATCTATCAGTCCGAGCGCCTTGTCGCGTTCGCGGAAGGCCGGCAATCCGGCGTCGGAGGTCGCTACCGATCCGCGAAATTGCACCGTCGGGCGGCAGGGACTACCCCGGCGGGTGAAACGAATCCGGCGTTGTCCCAGCTGCCGTGCTCATGGCACAGTAACGTTCTGAAAATGGCGCCATAAGCCATAAATCGCGAGGTCGTGGAACGAACTCCTTCGTTATCCGACGAACGCGGGTCTCTATCGCTAAGCTCTAAGCACGAAAGCGTTCGTCGATCTCCACCTGATAGCCGCTTACCAGGCGGTTGGTTTCATTTGCCATGCCGACCACGGCCATCAGCTCGGCAAACATCGCATCCGTCATGCCGGCTTTGCGCGCCGCCGCCGTATGTGAAGCGATGCAATATCCGCATTGATTGGTCACGCTCACAGCGAGGTAGATCATTTCCTTGGTCAACGGATCGAGCGCTCCCGGTGCCATGATTTCCTTGATGCTTTCCCAGGTGCGTCGCAGTGTTGCCGGATCGTGCGCCAGCGCCTTCCAGAAATTATTGATCCAATCGGTTCGACGCGTCGTCATAATGTCGTCATAAACCGCCCGCACCTCCGGGCTTGCCTCCTCGTATTCGATTAGGCCGCAAGTCGCCATTTCAGTGTCTCCTCAGCTCTTCCTACCAATCGCCGGGAACCTTGACGTTCGGGGAACACCGGAATCGAAGCAAAAGGTTTCTCCGTAGGAAACATACAGCCTTCCTGCGGGGGCATACAGGGCGAATCCTCTTGCAAAGGCACGCACCCATAACGGGCATGCACCCGCCTGTTTCGGCGCTGCGCCCCTCCGGGAGGTCCCGCCTTGCGAAGCCCGGAGCGTCTTAGCGGAAGGCTCCCGCCGGTTTTGCACGAGCATCCCGGGTAGGCGGCCGTTCTCACCCGACAGGGGTTTGAACTCTGGAGAGAGTCATTTGCGGATGCCGGCTGGTTGCAACGGTCTTCTCCGTTCGGTGCACCCGCCGCTTAGGTTGGTTTCGACAGCCCGTCGCCTCGGCAGTTCCCAAAATGCTGCATAGCAGCAATTATCCGGGGCGATTCAAGCCTTCCCCTCGATCCATGCCGCCTGCCGGCGGCGGTAAATTCCGCAAGACGTGTTGCGCCCGCAAAAACGTCGTGCTAGAGGCCCGGCGCCGGCGCTTGCGCCGGGCTCCAAAGGCCGCTCCAACGCGGCGTCCCAGTAACGGAACGAACGACGTGGCCCAGAACGGCGCAAATGAACTTGGCATGATTCCTCCGACCGGCGTAGCCGGCCGCTATGCCGCGGCCCTTTACGCCGAGGCCGCAGATCGGGGGATGTTGGACACCGTCGTGAATGAAATGCACATGTTGGGCCAGCTGATTGATGAGAGCCCGGATTTCCGTCGCCTGTTGGAAAGCCCGCTGCTCGATATCAACCACGTCCGGCGTGCGGCACTCGCGGTCTTGCAAGAGGAAGGCTTTGGAGTGCTGGTGCGCAACCTCGTGGGCGTGGTCGCGGTCCACCGCCGCCTTCCGCTGCTGCGGCGAATCGTGGATGCCTTTGCGAGTCTCGTGGCCAACAAGCGCGGCGTGATGACGGCACACGTCATTACGGCGCATCCTCTCACTGCGGTGCAGGAACAGCAGCTTCGTGCACGCTTGATTGAGGCCGGATACAGCAACGTCCATATCGTCAAACGTGTGGATCCGTCCCTGCTCGGTGGGCTCGTGGTTCAAATCGGCGCCCGCCTCTATGATTCCAGTCTGAAATCCCGTTTGCAGCGTCTGCAATATGCCATGAAGGGAGCCGCCTGATGGAGATCCGCCCCGCCGAGATCTCGGAGATTCTGCGCAAGCAAATTGCCGCATTTGATACCGAAATGAACGTCGCCGAAACCGGCCAAGTGCTGAGCGTCGGCGATGGCATTGCCCGCGTGTTCGGCCTGCAGAATGTCATGGCCGGCGAATTGGTGGAATTTCCGAATGCCGGCCTGAAAGGCATGGCCCTCAATCTCGAGGTCGATAACGTCGGTGTGGTGATTTTCGGCGATGACCGTCGCATCCGCGAAGGCGACACCGTCACGCGCACCGCTGCCATTGTCGATGTGCCGGTGGGCAAGGCCATGCTCGGCCGTGTGGTCGATGCGCTAGGCACGCCAATTGATGGTAAAGGTCCCATCGAGACTACCGAGCGACGTTTGGTGGAGGTGAAAGCACCGGGGATCATTCCACGCCGGTCCGTGCACGAGCCGATGCAGACCGGATTGAAAGCGATTGATGCGCTGATTCCTATCGGCCGCGGCCAGCGCGAGCTGATCATCGGTGATCGCCAAACCGGCAAGACCGCGGTGATCGTCGATACGATCATCAACCAGAAGCGCATCAATGCGTCCGGCAACGAGAAGGAAAAGCTTTACTGTATTTATGTGGCAATCGGGCAGAAGCGCTCCACGGTAGCACAGCTCGTGCGCACACTGGAAGAAAACGGCGCCATGGACTACACGACCGTGGTCGCGGCGACTGCTTCGGACCCAGCGCCGATGCAGTATCTTGCCCCTTATGCCGGTTGCGCTATGGGCGAATATTTCCGCGACAACGGCATGCATGCGGTGATCTTCTACGACGATCTCTCCAAGCAGGCGGTCGCCTATCGGCAAATGTCGCTGCTGCTGCGCCGCCCGCCGGGCCGGGAGGCCTATCCGGGCGATGTGTTCTACTTGCATTCCCGGCTGCTGGAACGCGCAGCCAAGCTTAACGATGCGCACGGGGCGGGCTCACTGACCGCTTTGCCGGTGATCGAAACCCAGGCAGGTGACGTTTCCGCCTACATTCCGACCAACGTCATTTCCATCACCGACGGCCAGATCTTCCTTGAAACCGAGCTTTTCTTCAAAGGCATCCGTCCGGCGGTGAATGTGGGTATTTCCGTCTCTCGCGTCGGGTCTGCGGCGCAAATCAAAGCGATGAAGCAAGTGGCGGGGCGGATCAAGCTCGAGCTCGCACAATATCGCGAAATGGCTGCTTTCGCCCAATTTGCCTCCGACCTCGATTCGGCAACGCAAAAACTGCTTGCCCGGGGCGCACGGCTGACCGAGGTTCTGAAGCAGCCGCAGTATCAACCCATGCCGGTTGAAGAGCAGGTGGCAGCCATCTTCGCCGGGGTGCGGGGTTTTCTCGACAACCTCCCGGTCGAAAAGGTGGTGCCGTTTGAGCGGCGCATGCTGCAAGATTTGCGCGCTACCCATCCGGAAATTTTGGCAGCTATCCGCGAAGACCGTGAATTGAAGCCGGAGACCGAGCAAAAACTGACGAGCTATCTTGAAGGTTTCCTCAAGACTTTCGCGGCGTAAGCAAGATCAGCTCTAACGGGACCCGGACATGCCCAGCCTGAAAGCTCTGCGGATCCGCATCAACAGCGTAAAATCGACGCAGAAAATCACCAGCGCCATGAAAATGGTTGCTGCCTCTAAGCTTCGGCGCGCGCAGAGCCAAGTAGAGGCGGCGCGCCCCTATGCGGAGCGGATGGAGCGCATGCTGGCGGCGCTTGCGGCGGGTGCTGCTCAGAATCCGGGCGCTCCGCGTATGCTCGTCGGTACCGGCCACGACCAAGTGCACCTTTTGGTGCCGATCACTGCTGATCGCGGCCTTGCCGGTGCATTCAATGCCAATGTTGGTCGGGCTACACGCACGCGGATCGAAGAGCTGGAAGCCCGTGGCAAGACGGTCAAGCTGATGCCGATCGGCCGAAAGGGACGGGACTATTTGCGGCGCGAATATGCCTCGCGGATTGTCGACGATGTCTCATTTGCCGGCAAACGGCGGATAGAATTTGCCGACGCCGCGGCAGTCGCCGAGCGTATCGCCACCATGTTCCATGACGGCGAATTCGACGTTTGCACGCTGATATACAATCGCTTCATCTCCGTCATTTCGCAACGCACAACAGAGCAGCAGCTGATTCCAACCCCGCTGCCGCAAACGGCCGGGTCGGCGGCTTCGGAGTCCCCGCGTCTCTACGAATTCGAGCCGGAGGAAGAAACGCTGCTTGCAGCGCTTCTGCCGCAAAATCTGGCCACTCAGTTGTATCGTGCATTGCTCGAAAGCGCGGCGGGGGAACAAGGTGCCCGCATGACCGCCATGGACAATGCCACACGGAACGCCGGCGAGATGATCGACCGGCTCACGCTGCTTTATAACCGCACGCGCCAGGCTAATATAACCAAGGAGCTGATCGAAATTATCTCGGGCGCCGAGGCGCTGTAACGCGATACGGAAATGGACTGGGCGAAATACCGTTTAACCAATTGACCGATCGAAGAGGAGCCAGCGATGGCGAAAAACAATGTGGGCCGCGTAACCCAAGTGATGGGTGCGGTGGTTGATGTTCAATTTGAGGGCGATCTGCCGTTCATTCAGAATGCGTTGCACACGCAAATCAATGGCCGCACGCTGGTTTTGGAAGTCGCGCAAGAAATCGGTGAGCGCACGGTGCGTTGTATTGCCATGGATAGCACCGATGGAATGGTGCGCAACCAAGAAGTCGTGGATACGGGGGGGCCCATTACCGTGCCGGTAGGCCCGGAAACGCTCGGACGCATCCTGAATGTGATCGGGGAGCCGATTGACGAGCGCGGCCCTGTCGAGGCCAAAAAGCGCTACCCCATTCATCGTGAAGCCCCGCCGTTTGAGGAACAGGCGACCTCGGCCGAAATTCTGGTCACCGGCATCAAGGTGGTGGACATGCTTGCGCCTTATTTGAAAGGCGGCAAAATCGGCCTGTTCGGCGGCGCCGGCGTGGGCAAGACCGTGCTTATCCAGGAGCTGATCAATAACATTGCCAAGGCGCACGGCGGTGTTTCGGTTTTTGCCGGCGTCGGTGAACGCACGCGCGAAGGCAACGATCTCTATCACGAAATGATCGAGGCGGGCGTGATCAAACTCGATGGCCCCGGCTCGAAAGTGGCACTTGTTTACGGCCAGATGAACGAGCCGCCGGGCGCGCGTGCCCGCGTCGGTTTGGCCGGGCTTTCCATGGCGGAATATTTCCGCGATGAGGAGGGCCAGGATGTGCTCTTCTTCATCGACAATATCTTTCGCTTTACCCAGGCGGGCGCGGAGGTTTCGGCGCTGCTCGGGCGGATCCCCTCGGCCGTGGGATACCAGCCGACACTGGCCACGGATATGGGGGCGTTGCAGGAGCGCATTACGTCCACCAAAAAGGGCTCGATTACGTCGGTTCAGGCCATTTACGTCCCGGCCGATGACCTGACGGATCCCGCGCCGGCAACCTCGTTTGCGCACCTCGATGCCACGACGGTGCTGGATCGCGCCATTGCCGAGCTTGGCATCTATCCGGCGGTAAACCCACTCGATTCGACGTCACGTGCGCTGGACCCCCGTATTGTCGGCGAAGAGCATTATCAAGTCGCGCGGGAAGTGCAGCGCATTCTGCAAACCTACAAAAGCTTGCAGGACATTATCGCCATTCTGGGGATGGACGAGCTTTCCGAAGAGGACAAACTGATCGTAGCGCGGGCGCGAAAGATACAGCGGTTCCTCTCGCAGCCGTTCCACGTCGCGGAAGTCTTCACCGGCTTCCCGGGCGTGTTTGTGCCGGTGGAGGATACAATCCGCAGCTTTAAAGCGATTGTGGCCGGCGAATACGACCATCTGCCGGAAGCGGCCTTTTACATGGTGGGCACCATCGAGGATGCGGTGAAAAAGGCGGAAGCTTTGAAGGCAGCAGCCTAACGGCGGCGGCAGGTAGGCGGCACAAGTCAAGGAGCAGCGGATGAGCACCGCGTTGGAAATCGTCAGCCCCGAAAAACTTCTCCTTTCGCGGCCCGTGGATATGGCAGTGATCCCGGCCGAAGAGGGCGATATGGGTGTCTTGGAGGGGCATGCGCCGATGATTGTGCTCTTGCGCGGCGGCACGGTGCGCCTCTACGAAGCTGGTCAAGTCACCGCCGAGTTGTTTGTCTCCGGCGGGTTTGCCGAGGTTACCCCGGAGCGCTGCACGGTATTGGCGATTGAAGCGATTCCTCTTCCCGAGCTTTCACGCGCGGAGGCGGAGCGGCGGCTTACGGCGGCAGAGGCGGCTTATGAGGCAGTCGATAAATTTGATGTCGATGCCCGCGAGCAGGCCATGGCGCGGCTGCAATCTGCCCGGGCTATGCTGGAGCTGGCAGCCGCCCCGTAAATGCAACGCGCGAACGCCCGGAAAACAAAGGGGTTGTGCCGGCAAGCAGCATAGGCCATGCTGCCAAAAACGATAGACAAGTAAGCGAGCGGGAACGATGAAGCACTGGCGGATCGAAGAGGTAGCTTGGGACCGGTTCGATCCATCGCGGGTGGATCCTCGGATGGTTCCGCTGGTCAAGGCTGCGGCCATGGTCGAGCGTAACGGCACCGACTATGGGATTTACCTCAACAACGTCTTCCACGACGACCCTGATTTTCAGGCGGCGGCAAAAGCTTGGGCTGACGAGGAAGTTCAGCACGGAGAAGCGCTGGGCCGTTGGGCCATGCTGGCTGATCCTTCTTGGGACTATCAGGCCGCCTTTGCGCGCTATCGCGCAGGCTTTCCCATAGCGGTGAACGCTACGCAGTCGATTCGGGGTTCGCGCAGTGCCGAACTGATTGCGCGCTGTATGGTCGAGACCGGGACTTCAAGCTACTACAGCGCGCTTGCGGACGCGACGGCCGAGCCGGTGCTGCAGCAGATTTGCCGACAGATTGCGGCAGATGAATTCCGGCATTTCAAGCTTTTTTATGACCATCTGAAGCGGTATCTCTCGCGGGAGCGCATGGGGACGTTGCGCCGGCTTTGGGTCGCGCTCGGCCGGATTGGCGAAAGCGAGGATGACGAGCTTGCTTTCGCCTACCATTGCGGCAACGAACCTGCGGAGCTTGCTTACCAGCACAGCCGCTGTATCGCCGCCTATATGAGCCAAGCGGCAGGCTTTTACCGCTTTCGCCATGTCGAGCGGGGCATGGGCATGATTTTCAAAGCTGTGGGGTTGCCCCCCCGCGGACGCCTTTCCGATATTTCCGCCCGCCTCGCTTGGCGGTTTCTGAAAGCGCGCCAGCGCCGTTACGCACAAACGGCGGCACGCGCATAGCTTTTTGGACGGGACGCAGGCTTATGTTCCCTCGAGTGCCGCAAGCAAATCCGTGGGCAAGACCACAGCGGGGCCCACACGGCTCCGCGCGATAGAGGCCGCCAGCGCCGCGACCTCGGCGGCCAGGGGAAGCGCAAGACCGCCCGCAAGTCCGGCTGCGAGCGCGCTGATAACCGTATCGGAAAGCCCCGAAGGATCGAACAGCTCGGCTGGCGGGTAGGGGAAAAGATAAGTTGCTTCGGCATCCTGAAGGGCAAGTCCGGCCTCTCCTCGCAGCACCAAAACCGCGCCGAAACTGCCTTCGTTCCGAAGCTTTGCCGCCGCTTCGGTCAACTCGGCATCAGTTTCGGCCGGTAGACCGGTGGCTTCGGTCAGCTCCTGCACGGTGGGCATAATAACGTCTGCTCCGGCGTGGCATGCCAGCCCGCCTGCCGGTGAATCCACCAAAACCTTTCGCCCCGCCTCGTGCGCCGCCGCAATCAGTCTCGCGGCAAGTTCGGGGCTGAGAACGCCTTTGCCGTAGTCGGAAAGCACGGTCAGTGCGGTTGGTACCATGGCGTCGCGGGCGATGCGCAAAAGTTGCTCGGCGAGCCTTGGCGCAATCGGCGTCGTTTGCTCTTGATCGGCGCGAAGCAGTTGCTGGCCATGGGAAACAAAACGCGTCTTGAGCGGTGTAATTCGCCCCCCCTCAACCAACAGCCAAGGCTCCACCCCCGGCTGCCCGCCGACCAACCCGGTGAGATCAGAACCGGTTTGATCATCGCCGACCACGGAGACAAGCGCAACTTCTATCCCGAGCGCGGTGAGATTCCGCACGACATTGCCCGCCCCGCCGGGGAGGGCAACCTCCCGCTCAACCGAGAGGATGGGCACAGGCGCTTCCGGGCTTATGCGGTGGACGCTCCCGTAAACATAACGATCGAGCATCGCATCCCCAACGACGAGCACGCTCGTATCTTTTAAACAGCGCAGCGCGCGGTCGATTTCAGCCCGCTTGCCCGCGCCCAAAGCAGGAACAACCCGTGTGGTCATTTACTTCGCCTAGCGCTCCGTCAATTTTGTTGCAAGAGCGATGCACGACTTTGGGCTTGCGAGTAAAGAGAAATGCTCAGGCGCAGAGAAAGCCGATGCGGTCCTCTTCCAGAACCGCCGCAGTCAGCGGCCCGCCGAATACGGCCCCGGTATCGATATTGATGCGATTTTTATGAACTTCCGGGGAATGGACCGGGGTATGGCCGTGCACTACGACTTGGCCGAAGCTTTCCGTTGCCGAGAGGAAGGGTTCGCGGATCCAAAGCATGTCTTCCGGGCTCTGCACCGCAAGCGACACCCCTGGCCGGACACCCGCGTGAACAAAAAAATAACCTCCGACCGAGGCGCGAAACGGCAGCCCCGAGAGAAAAGCAAGATGCGCCGGGGGGACATGCTTTGCCCAAAGCGATGGCGGCGTATGGCGAGGAATACCCCAGCTCAAGAGCGTGGCCGCGGCGCCGTTATCCAACCAAAGATCGACATCGCCGCCGGCAAGTGCATCCAGTGCCATCTGCTCATGATTGCCACGGAGTGTTGTCATCTCTAGTCCCGGCGGAGGCAAGAGGCCGATCACCAGATCCAATACGCCTGCGCTGTCCTGGCCGCGATCGATCAAATCTCCTAAGTGAATGAGCCGCGCTGCCGCGACAGGGCGCCGCGTTAAGTCTTCACGGATGAGCCTATGCAGCTTGGCCAGCCGAAGTGCGCAACCATGCACATCCCCGACTGCATAAACCCGAAGACCCCGAGGCAGTGTTGCCGGAGCCAGCATAAAATCAATCATAAAGCATAAAATAAACTCAATGCGCGCGTGTTGATAAGCCTCGCTCAGAGCAGTTATGCGCGCGAAAGTTGACTAATTTAATATCAGATTATAACACTGCTTATGATGCTGCGCTGCGGAAACCGCTAGCCAGCGAAAACTGGAAGATAACTAGATATTCGAGAGGGATTGGCGATGAGCAAAGTTTTGGTGCTTTACTACTCGATGTATGGGCGGGTAGAGCAGCTTGCGGAAGCAGTTGCGAAAGGGGCGCGGTCGGTTCCTGGCACCACGGTTGCCATTAGGCGCGTACCGGAAATTATGCCGCCGGACGTCGCAAGAAAGGCGGGCGCCAAGCTGGATCAAGCGGCACCGATTGCTACTGTCGAAGAACTTGCCGATTACGACGCCATTATTTTCGGCACGCCGACCCGATTCGGAAACATGGCGGCGCAGATGCGCAACTTTCTCGACCAGACGGGGCCACTTTGGGCGCAAGGCAAGCTGATTGGCAAACTCGGCAGCGTGTTCACCTCGACCGCCACGCAGCACGGCGGGCAGGAAAGCACGATTTTGTCTTTCCACATCACGCTTTTGCATCATGGCATGATCATCGTTGGGGTCCCCTATTCGGAGCAGCGACTGACGGTGATCGATGAAGTGACCGGCGGTTCCCCTTACGGCGGCGGGACGATTACCGGGAGCGATGGCCGCCGCCCGGTCTCTGCCAATGAGCTTGCGATTGTCGAATTTCAAGGCAAGCACGTGGCCGAGATCGCCAAGCGTTTGTTCGGCTGAGGCGCCTTCTACCTGCGGGCCGGCGCCGGCGCGCGGGCCGGGGCCGGACGTGGGCGAAGCTTGGGGCGGGGTGGGTTGCGCGGGCGGGGTTTCCGGGCCGGAGGCAGTGGGAGGCGAGGGGCCTTCGGCGCCGGGCTCTGGGCCGGGCGCGGCCATGGCGAGGATGC
>JAIMBF010000179.1 GCA_023511585.1 Terriglobia bacterium | reverse complement strand
AATCAGATGGGCTATTACACCAACCTCATCACCTCCGGCATGGGGCTTACCCCCGAGCGACTCGGCGCGCTCAAAGACGCGGGCCTAAAACAGATTCAACTGAGTTTGCAGGCTTGGGATGCCGAGCTCAACAACCGTTTGGTGGGCGTTAATTGCTACAGCCAAAAGTTGGCCGCCGCGCGCGCCGCCAAAGCGCTCGGCTTTCCCATGGTGCTGAATATCCCGACAAGCCGCCACAACATCGACCAAGCCACCGATCTGCTTGCCTTCGCCGAAGAACTTGGCATCGAATATGTCGAATTCGCCAACCTGCAATATTACAACTGGGCGTATCTTAATCGTTTCGATCTGTTGCCGTCGCGCGAACAACTGGAGCGTGCCGAAGCGGTGGTGCAGGCAACGCGCGAACGCCTCGGTTCACGAATGACGATCTATTTCGTCATCACCGACTATTACGACGAGCGCCCGAAAGCGTGTATGAAGGGTTGGGGCAATATTCATCTGACCATCGCGCCGGATGGATCGGCTTTGCCATGCCAGGAAGCGCGCGTGATCCCGGGGCTTGAGTTCCCCAACGTGCGCGAACACGATTTGGGCTGGATCTGGCATGAATCGCCCGTGTTCCGAAAGTTTCGCGGCGAAGAGTGGATGCGCGAGCCCTGCCGTTCCTGCCCCGAGCGCGCCAAGGATTACGGCGGATGCCGTTGCCAGGCTTTCTTGTTGACCGGTGATGCCGCCAACCCCGATCCGGTATGCAGCAAATCGCCTCATCATCACCTGATTACCGAGGCCGTTGCGGCGGCAATGGCAAAGCGTTCCGACGGCCGGCTGATTATGCGCGAGCGCGGACTCAATCTCAACTGAAGTTTCAGGTGAAAGAGGAAGCAAATGCGACTGCCGCACGACAGTTTTGCCGGCACATTGACGGCAGCGCTGGTGCTGACCGCGGCGTTAGTACTGCTTGCCCGCTTTCTTGTCGGACTCGGCGGTTGAGGCGGAAAAATCAATGCCTCTCACGCTGATCGATGTCGCAGCCCGCATTCTTCATGTCGTTTCCGTAATTGTCTGGATGGGGCATAACTGGGCAAACGTGATTTCCCAGCCGCGCTATCGGGGTATTCTGCCGACCGATCCGCCCGAGGCCGTGCGCGAAGTCTTCATGGCCGCCGCGCGGCGAGAGCACGGCACGTTCCGGTATGCTTCGCTGGTCGCGCTCGGCACCGGCTTGTTCATGTTGTGGGATCGCGGTCTGCTGGCCGATGCACTCCTGCTCAGCGGAGCAGCCGCGCCGATCGGCATCGGTGTGTGGCTTGGGCTGATCATGGTTGCCAATCTTTGGTTCGTTCTCTGGCCGCATCAAAAGAAGGTGCTGGGCTTCGTGCCGGCCCCCGTCGCAGAACGGATCCGCTGCACCCGCGTCACTTTCCTCTCCTCGCGCACCAACACAATCCTGTCGATTCCCGCGGTCTCCTTCATGATTCTGGGGGCGCACGGCGGTGCCCTTTTTTAAACCGCAGCGATCGCTGAGTTTCGCTACCGGAGCGGGGAGCTTGCCGGCCGAGGTGCTGGCGGAAATTCGCGAAGGGCTGGTCAGTTGGCGCGGTTCCGGCCTTTCCGTCCTCGAACTTCCTTTCACGGGGGCAAAGTTCCAAACAATCCTTGCCGAAGCGGAGCAGGATTTGCGCGATCTGCTGGATATTCCCGCCTCTTATCGCGTGTTGTTTCTCCAGGGCGGTGCATTCGCACAGTTCCGGCTGGTTCCGCTGAATTTGCTCCGCGCCGGAGAAAGCGCAAGTTATGTGGAGACCGGGTATTGGTCTGCCCGCGCCATGGCCGAGGCCCGCGCTCTTTGCCCGGTCGTGGTCGCGGCGCGCGCACGCAAGGCAGTTCCGCCGTTTGCCGAATGGCGGATTCCTCCGGATGCCGCCTATTGCCACATCACCACGAACGAGACGGCCGAAGGCGTGCAATTTCACGAAATTCCCGTGCTGAGCCGCACGCCGCT
Source organism: Terriglobia bacterium (assembly GCA_023511585.1). GTDB lineage: Bacteria > Pseudomonadota > Alphaproteobacteria > Acetobacterales > Acetobacteraceae > JAIMBF01. The sequence goes on along the minus strand of JAIMBF010000179.1, from coordinate 589 downwards.
GGTAGCGGACATGACCGCCGATCTCCTCACCGGCCCATTGGATATCCGCCGCTTTGGTCTGATCTACGCCAGCGCTCAGAAGAACCTCGGGGCGGCCGGTTTGACGCTGGTGATCGTGCGCGAGGATTTGCTCGGTCGCGGCCAAGACGTCGTTCCCGCTCCATTGGATTACACACGGCAGGCGCGCGCCGGGAACCGCATCAACACTCCGCCGACCTTCGCGATTTATGTCGCCGGGCTGATGCTGAAATGGCTCAAGCGGCAAGGCGGGCTGAACGTTATTGCCGAGCGCAACCGGCGTAAAGCCGCAAAGCTCTATGCCGCAATCGAAACCGGCGGCTTCTATCACTGCCCGGTACCACCCCCGCACCGCTCCTCCGTTACGGTCTGTTTTCACCTGCCCGACGCAGTGCAAGAGGCCGCTTTCCTCGAAGCCGCTGCGCAGGCAGGTTTGCTGAATCTGCAAGGCCATCCGGCCGTCGGCGGCATTCGTGCCGCCCTCTACAACGGCGTCACCGAGGCGGCCGTCGATGCTTTGGTTGCTTTCATGGCGGAGTTTGCCGCCAAACATGCCCACCGCTGATGGCTG
>JAIMBF010000178.1 GCA_023511585.1 Terriglobia bacterium | reverse complement strand
TTCTCATCAATCTCGGCTACGGCGATCCGGCGGAGATGCCTCCGCGGAACCCAAGGCTCGAGTTCGAGGAAGCCTGCTTACTGCTGTAGCAGCAGAGCCTCTTCACCCTCCTCGTTCAAAGCGCCACGGTCCGAAACGAGGCAAAAATATCCCGGCGGTCCGGGGTGAAGAAGTTGCGATACGTCGTGGTAATCAGCCGCGCGCGCGTGGCCCAACTCCCCCCGCGCAAGACCATGCGCGAGCCGAACCACGGTGCGGAGTAGTCCTCATACGCATCGGGCGAAAAGCCCGGATACGGCTCAAAACGGCTCGCTGTCCATTCCCAAACATTGCCCAGCATTTGCCGGCAGCCCCAGGCGGAATCCCCAGCCGGATACGCGCCCACGTCTCTCGGCCCGAGCGCGTAGCCGTCGAGATTGGCGTGGATCGGGCTCGGTAACGCGTCTCCCCAAGGGTAGCGCCGTTTGTTCGCTCCGGTCTTGCCGAGCACGTCGGGGTCCCCCGCGGCGGCCAATTCCCACTCCGCCTCGCTGGGCAGTCGCCTGCCGGCCCAGCGGCACCATGCCGTCGCTTCATACCAATTCACGTGCATCACCGGCTGATGTGAAGCAAGCGGTTCCAGGGCAGCAAAGCGACGGACGGCAAACCGACCACCCCCCTGCGGTACCCAATAAGCCGGATGCTCGGCAGCCGCCTCCGTGCGCCACTGCCAACCCGCTTCATCCCAGAAGCGGCGTTGGCGATAACCGCCATCTTCGATGAAAGCTAGAAACTCCGCATTGCTGACCGGAGCGCGCGCGATGCGGAACGGTCGAACCTCAACGGGATGAGCCCATTTCTCGTTGTCGAACACAAAGGCGCCCCCGGGAAACGCGCCAAGCCAGAACCGCCCGCCCGGAACCTCCACATCGCCCTGCAACGGCCCGGCTTCTTCGTTATTTGCATAGGATGAGGCTTTGTCTTCGGAAAACGCCGGCGCGGCATATCCCAGAGTTTGCCTTGTATAAGCCAGCGCTTCGCCGTGCATATCTTCATGATAAATACCCAGAAGATAAAGCTGCGTTTCCGCCTCGCTCGCGAAATCGCCTTGAAGCCGCTCACTTAGCGATTGCTCCACGCGCGCGAGGTAGGCCAAGGTTTCGCCGAGCGAAGGCAACGGCAGATGCCAGCGCCTCTCATGCGCGACTTTGGATGAATCGTAGAGCGCATCGGCGTCGGGCAGCGAGCGCGGCCGGCCGTCCAAATTGCGCAGCACAAAATACTCGTAAAACCAGGCAATATGGCCGATCTCCCAAAGCGGCGGATTGACGATCTCGAGCTTGGGGCCGATAAGCTGCTCGGCATCAAGATCCGCAACCAGCGAGAGCGTTCGCGCACGCGCGTCCCGAAGCGCCGCAATCAGCTCACTGCTTGGAAGAGGCCGGATCATGTGCGTTCCATCGCAACGGCAAAGCCGGAGAGGGTAAATGGGCAAAGGCGGGATGCATATTACCGTGATTACACCCGCCGACAAACATTCCCGCTCGGGCAACCGCGTCACCGCCGTTCGCTGGGCGCGCATTTTAGCCGCGTTGGGCCATCGGGTCCGGCTCGCTCAAATCTATGAAGGCTGGGAGACGGATCTGCTCATCGCCTTGCATGCACGGCACAGCGCGGCCTCGGTCTTTCGCTTTCGCGAACGCTATCCGGCAGGAAAATTGGTGGTCGGCCTCGCCGGGACGGATATTTACCAATTCCTCGCCACGGAAGCGGAAACGGTGCTCAGCGTGCTTGCTTCGGCCGATGCCTTGGTTGGGCTCCATGACCTCGTAAGCCAAGCCATTCCCGAACGCTTCCACGAGAAGCTCACCGTTATTTACCAGTCCGCCAAGCCGCTCCGACGCAATGAGATCCGTCGGTATCGGCATTTCGATGTGCTCGTCATTGCGCATCTGCGCGAGGTGAAGGACCCTCTGCGAGCGGCCGAAGCGGCGCGCATTTTGCCGGCCTCTTCGCGCATCCGTGTGCTTCATTTAGGCCGGGCCATGGATGCCAGTTGGGAACAGCGCGCGCATGCCGAGATGGAGGCAAACCCGCGTTATCTCTGGCGCGGCGAGGTTTCACACGGACGGGCGCGAGCTGCCTTGGCCCGTGCCCGGCTTCTGGTTCTGAGTTCGCTTGCGGAGGGTGGGGCGAATGCAATCTCGGAAGCGATCATGACCGGCGTGCCCGTCCTTGCGTCCTCCATTCCCAGCTCCATCGGCCTGCTGGGCCACGATTACCCGGGCTATTTTCCTCCGCGCGATCACGCAGCGCTGGCCGAGCTGATGCTCCGCGCTGAGCAGGATCCTGCTTTCCTGGCCGCGCTGGAGCAGTGCATACGAGCGCGTGCGGCTTTATTTCACCCGGCCCGCGAGCGCGAGGCTTGGAAGAGCTTGCTCACGCGGCTCCGGGGCAAAGACGATGGGCTCCAGCGCATCGCTTTGGGGCAGGACATGCCCGATCACGGCAGCACGCCCATAACCCAAGGAACGAAGCTCGACTAGGCAGCGTTCCGCAAGCTCGCCGGGCACGCTGGCAAGCAAGCCGCCGGCGGTTTGGGGGTCAAAGAGCAGGGCAAAGCGTGC
>JAIMBF010000052.1 GCA_023511585.1 Terriglobia bacterium | reverse complement strand
TGGAATTCGAGCCGGCGCTCGGCGGCCTGGGCCTGGTGGAGGCGATCCATGCGCGCCATCGCGGCCTTGTTGACAAGCTCTCGGCGCTCATCCGGGCCGCGAAGGTCAGCCGGCCGGAGCGTCTCCGCAGGCAAAAGGAGGGTGAGCGGCTGGATCTCGACGCCTGCATCGCCGCCGCAGTGGAACGCCGGCAGGGCGAGACCCCAGACCCGCGCGTTTACATGACCGTCACCCGCCGGGGCCGCGATCTTTCCACCCTCTTGCTGCTCGACGTCTCGCAATCCACTGCCGACCGCCTGCGCGGCGCCGCGGCGAGCGTGCTGGAGTTGGAGCGGGAAGCGACCGTGCTGCTCGCCCATGCCATGGCCGAGCTTGGCGACCCGTTCGCCATCCGCGCCTTTTGCTCCAATGGGCGCGAGGAGGTGCGTTATTATCGGATCAAAGACTTCGCGACCCCTTTCGGCCCGCTCGCGCAACGCCGCTTGGCGGGGCTTGCAGCCGGGTTCTCGACCCGGATCGGGGCTGCGATCCGTCATGCCGGGCACGAGTTGGCCGCCTGTCGCACCCATCGCCGTCTGCTGCTGGTCATTACCGACGGGGAGCCGTCGGATGTGGATATCGCCGATCGGCGCTATCTTGTGGAGGATGCGCGCAAGGCGGTGTTATCGCTTGCCCATGCCGGCATCGATACGTTCTGCGTCGGCCTTGATGCCGGCGGGGACAGCTATCTCGAACGCATTTTCGGGCGACGCAACGTGCTTCAGATCGACCGCATCCAACGTCTGCCGGAGCGGCTGCCGGCGCTTTATCTGAAGCTCACGGCATAATCCCTGCGTTCCCGCGAGAGGTAAAAGCGAACGGCGCAAGCGGGTGGGAGAGGGCTCTCACGCTCGCCGTAAGACGCGCAGACAGCAGGCGCGGCGGAACACGACCCCTGGGCAGCATAGTCACCGCTGGCTCCTGCCATCTTCGCTCTGATCAAGGCACAGGAAATCACGATCCCGACTGAGACCAGATATTCGTTCATGGGTGCCGCTCCCGACTCAGCGCGCAATCGGGCGTTTGACGCCGACGAGAAGCGCGATCATGCCCGCTATGTTCAACAGCGCGATGGCGGAAATCGCGAGGTACGGGCTGCCTGTCGTGACGGCCATCCAGCCGACGAAGGCCGGGCAAATCGCGCCGCCGAAGGAGCCGACGGCGCTGATCAAGGCGATGCCGCTTGCTGCCGCAGCATCGGTGAGCAAGGCGCTCGGGATGGTCCAATAAAGCCCTAGAATGCCGTAGATGCCAATCACGGCGATGGCGATCAAGGCGACCGTGCCGGCAGCAGTGTGACTGGCAAGCGGCAGCGCCAGAAAACACGCCGAGGCGACGAAACCGCAAAGCGCGACATGCCAGCGGCGCTCGCGCCGATGATCGGAGCTGTAGCCCACTGCCACCATGCCGATTGCCGCAACGATCGAAATCAGGCCGCTCAGCCAGCCGATCCCCGTTGCCGAGGCAACCCCTGCCCGTTTCAGCAAGGTCGGCGCCCAGAGCAGGCTTGTGTTTAACAGACAGAAATAGGTGAAATAGATGAACGCCAGCAAGAGGACCACGGGCTCCCTCAGCGCGGCGCGGAAATCCTTCGCGCCGCCGCTGGCCGCGCGCCGGTCGGCATCGAGGTCCGCCGCGATCTTGGCTTTCTCGCCTGGTGAGAGCCATCGCGCCGCGCCCGGCCGATCGGGCAGATAGAAGAAGGCAATAATACCGAGAAGGATTGCCGGGAAACCTTCGACGCAGAACAGCCATTGCCAACCATGCAACCCGCCGATACCCTGCATGCCATCCATGATTAGGCCAGAGACGGGGCCGGCGATGACGCCGCTGAGTGGCACGGCCATGACGAAAAGACTGGTTATCCGACCTCGCAGGCGGGCAGGAAACCAGAGCGTCAGATAGAAGAGGATGCCGGGGAAAAACCCACCCTCCGCCGCGCCCAGCAGGAAGCGCAGACCATAGAAGGTATAGCGGCCTCGCGCGAACATGAGCAGAGACGTAACGAAGCCCCACAACACCATGATTCGCAGGAGAGTCCGTCTGGTACCGATCCGACTGAGCAGCAGATTGCTCGGAACCTCCAGCGCAACGTAACCGACCGAAAAAATGCCGGCGGCAAAGCCAAAATCGGCATCGTTCATGCCGAGATCATGCAAGAACTGCAGCTTGGCAAAACTGATATTGAACCGGTCGACGATCGCTATAGCATAGCACAGAAACAGAAAGGGGATCAGGCGCCACGCAACCTTCCCGTAAAGTGCGTTGCTGCCTTCAGTCCCGCGTTCCGCCTTTATCTGGCTGGTCTTTATCGGGCTCATGACGCCATCTTCCGCCCATTTCATCTCGGATCCCGTCTTTATTTTAATTTGGACGGCCATGACGATGACGTCCGCGCTAGTGCCGCGGAACACCAGTTGACGCAGGCACCGCGTGCAAATTCGCAGCGCGGGAAGATTAGGGGGATGGCGTGGCGGTACCCTCGAGCAGCGCCCGATGTGTTTTGAAATAATGCGCGAGGTAATCGATAACGGCGCGGATGCGTGCCGACTGTTTGACATCCTCGCGGATCACGGCGAGCAAATCATAAGTCTGCACGCGGTCCGGCCAGACCCGGACGAGGCCCGGCCGCCGGGATGCGACATAAATTGGCAACGCAGCGAGGCCCAGCCCCGTCTCGGCGGCGATGGTGAGTCCGAGCGGACTGTTAGAGGAGAAAACGAGCCGCGCGCCTTGCGTGCTGGCGCCGAGAAACGAATCGCCTGGTGGCCGCGGCAGCATCAGGTCGGAAAAGCCAAGGATATCGTGCCCCTGCAACCCGTCTTCGAAGGGGCCGACGGGATGCTGCGCGAGATACGCCGGCGACGCATAGATCCCGACTGCCACGGTGCCGAGCTTGCGTGACACGAGATGGTTTCCCGTCGGCGGGAGGGCACGCACGGCGATGTCCGCCTCGCCGCGCGCCACATCCAACGCGATATAGCCGGAGAACAGCTCGATCTGGATGTCGGGATAGCGGGCGCGAAACCCCCCCAGGGCAGGTATCAGGAACTGGCTGCTCAATGTTTCGGTCGCGGTGATCCGCACAAAGCCGGATGGTCGCGCATCGATCCCCGCCACGCTGTGTTGGATGCTCAAAACCGCTTCTTCCGCCGCCTCGGCCTGGGTGCGCACGGCCTTGGCGGCCTCGGTCAGGATTAGACCCTGTGCGGTTCGTTCAAAGAGGCGTGTCCCGAGCGCGTCTTCCAAGGCCTTGATCCGGCGCCCGACCGTCGTCTCATCGACTTTGAGCGCCCGGCCGGCCGCCGCCAGTGAGCCGTGACGACAGACCCCGAGGAAGAAGCGGATATTGTCCCAATCTCTCATCATCATGCCTGCGATAATGCAGGATAAGACTGCATCAAGCGGTCTTTTCCGGCAAGAGCGCCGCCATCATCCTTGGCCCCACCGGTAACCGTTCGGAGAAACGCCGATGAACGTTAAAAATAATCCCGCGGATGGTTTCGAGACCGATTTCTGGAAGGACGACGCCGCGCGCAAAACCTGGGATGATCTGGTCCCCGGGGCACCGCGCAAGACGGTCCCATATCTGCTAACCAAGGAAGCGATTCAGAAATATTGCCGGTCGGTCGGTGATTTGCATCCGCTCTATTTCGACGAGGAGTATGCCCGTAAGAGTGTTTTCGGAGGCCTGATTGCGCCGCCCTCCATTCATATTCTGCTGATGTTCGCCTGCACGCCGATGGATGATTGGATGCGCAGCCCTGGAACGATCAATGCGGGCCAGAGCTGGAGCTATGCCACTCCAGCGCGTCCCGGCGACATGATCCGCCTGGAGGCGCGCTGTCTCGATAAATTTATCCGCAAGGACCGCCTCTTCGCCGTGCACGACAATGTCTTCTTCAACCAGAAGAATGAGGTCATCTGCGCTGGCCGCGGTTGGACCATCCGTCCCCGATAATTCGAAAAGCAAGGATACATCATGAGCACGTTCGAGGATTTAGCTGAAGGCCAGACAATCACCGGCGAGCCATTCAGCCCGACGCGCGAGACCATCCGCGAGTTCTGCGAAGCTTCGCTTGACTTCAACCCCTTGCATCTTGACGACAATTACATGCAGGGAAATTTCGGCAAGACCAATTTTGGCGGCATCATCATGCACGGCATGACCAATTTCGGCCTGCTGACCCGCATGATTACCGATTGGGCCTATGACCATGGCGGTTTTCATCGCCGTCTGGAGACGCGCTGGAAGGTGCCGGTGAAGCCGGGCGATGTCATCACACCCCGCGGCCGTCTTGTCCGCCTCCTGCCGACCCTGAAAAGCCGGTGGGTCATCATCGAGGTCGAGATAGTAAACCAGCGTGACGAAATCGTCGCCGTTGGCGAGGCGATGGTCGAGTTTCCGCGGCACGAGGTGACAGCCTGAGCGGATCACGCCGCTTACGGTAACCGGGAGAAAGTCATGAGCGGACAGGCGCTGTCGGATATCAGGGTACTGGACCTCACGCGGGTGCTTGCCGGTCCCTGGTGCACCCAGAATCTCGCCGATCTCGGCGCCGAGGTGATCAAGATCGAACGGCCGGGCATCGGGGACGAAAGCCGTGGCTGGGGCCCGCCCTGGCTTAGGGAGCGTGACGGCAGCGAGGCGCCGAACTCGTGCTATTACGCCGCGGCTAACCGGGGCAAAAAGTCACTGACACTCGACATCGCCAAGCCGGCTGGCCAGGCGATCATCCGCGAACTCGCCGCCGTTTCTGATGTTTTTATCGAGAATTTCAAGGTGGGAGATCTGAAGCGGTATGGTCTCGACTACGACGCCATTCGTGCCATCAACCCGCGCATCGTCTATTGCTCGATCACTGGCTACGGCCAGAGCGGGCCGAGCGCCCACAAGCCCGGCTATGATTTCGTCTTTCAGGGCTTGGGCGGTATCATGAGCATTACTGGCGAGCGCGACGATCATCCGGGTGGTGGGCCGCAAAAAGTCGGCATCGCCATCGCCGATACGATGACGGGCATGTACGCTACCATCGCCATTCTGGCCGCCCTCCATCACCGGACTATCAGTGGCGTCGGCCAGTACATCGACATGGCTCTGCTCGACTGCATCGTCGCGATCGGGGGAAACCAGGTAGTTGGTCATTTGGTCAGCGGCAAAATCCCCAAGCGCTACGGCAACGAGCATGCTAGCCTTGTCCCTTACGGCGTTTTCAAGACCTTAGATTCCGAAATTATTATCGCCGTTGGTAACGATACGCAGTGGCAGCGCTTCTGCCGGGCTATCGGCCGCGACGATCTGGCCGCCGATGCGCGCTACGCCAAAGTTCGTGGCCGAGTGGTTGGGCGCGAGGCGCTGGTGCCCGAGATCGCCCGCACTCTGAGTCTGCGTGAGACCCGCGACTGGATCGAGCGGTTGGAAGCCGAAGCCGTGCCGTGCGGGCCGATCAACAATTACGAACAGGTCTTTGCCGATCCACAGGTACGCCATCGGGGGCTGCGTGTCGACATCGCACGCCCCGACGGGAGTGTGGTGCCGACAACCGCTAGCCCCTTGCGACTGTCGGAGACGCCACCGCGTTACGAATTGCCACCGCCTCTTCTTGGAGAACATACCAACGCCATTCTCCGCCAGATTCTGGGCAAGGATGATGCGGAGATCGCTGATCTGCGCGCCAAGGGGATCGTCTAGGTCATAAACTCATAAAAGAGATTCCTGCAGGGACGGAGGTGTGATTCAAGCTTTTCGTTTGGGAGGCTTGATTTTGCAAGGATATGAGCTGACGGATTTTGAATGGAGGGTGTGATTGCGTCGTTGCTGCCGAACAGGCCGCGCGGCGTTTCACGGGTGGATGCCCGGCGGGTTCTGAACGGGATTTTGGGTCTTGCGAACAGGCACACCGTGGCGGGCTGGGCACCAAAATCCACGCCTTGACCGATGCCCGCGGCCTGCCGATCGAACTGCTGCTGACTCCGGTGCCGCACCCAACACCCCGCCGATGCCCCATCGCCGCCGCGAACCCTCCTTCCGCCCCGTACTCCACCGAGCCCGCAACCGCGTCGAGCGCTTTCAACCGGGGCTCAAGCTCGCTGCCATTCACCTCTGGCTCCGCCATCATGAGTCTGTGACCCAAGCAGCAGCAGGCGCGGCGGCTTCGGTTCGGGGGAAAATCGGCCTATATGCGCGGGCGTGAAGGAGAAACGCCCGCTTCGCCGGGGTTGGACCACCGGCGCCTGCGCCGCCGCCGCCGCCAAGGCGGCCTATGCCGCATTGCTCAGCCGGCAGTTCCCGAACCCGGTGGAAATCACCCTCCCGGGCGGTTTGCGGCCTTGCTTTGCGCTGGCCGAGACCGTGCTCGGGGAGGACTTCGCCCAAGCCGGCGTGATCAAAGACGCCGGCGATGACCCCGACATCACCCACGGCGCCTTGGTCCGCGCCCGCGTCCGCCTTGCCGCGCCGGGGCAGGGGGTGGTGTTCCGCGCCGGCGAAGGGGTGGGGATCGTCACCCGCCCCGGCCTACCCGTTCCGCCGGGCGAGCCCGCCATCAACCCGGCGCCGCGGCGGATGATTGCCGCCGCAATTGCCGAAATGGCCGCAGCCTTCGGCGTCGGCGGCGATGTGGAGGTAGAAATCGGCATCCCCGGCGGCGCCCGCTTGGCCGAACGCACCTTAAACCCCCGCCTTGGGATTGTGGGCGGGCTGTCCGTGCTCGGCACCACGGGGGTGGTGGTGCCCTATTCCTGCTCGGCCTGGATTGCCGGCATTCGGCAAGGGATCGATGTCGCCCGCGCCGCGGGGCTTGCGCATATCGCCGCCGCCACGGGGCGAAGCTCGGAAGCGGCCGTGCAGCGGCTTTACGGCCTGCCCGAGGCGGCGCTGATCGATATGGGCAATTTCGTCGGCGGAATGTTGAAATATCTCCGCCGCCATCCCATCCCCCGGCTCTCGCTCGCCGGAGGGGTGGCGAAAATGACCAAGCTTGCGCAGGGGCATCTCGATTTGCATTCCACGCGCGGAACAGCCGATCTGGCAGAACTGGCCCGGCTTGCCGCGGCCGGCGGGGTGCATGCGGAGATCTGCGCGCGCATCGCGGAAGTCGCCTCGGTTGCCGAGGCCTTCGCTTTGGCTGCGGATAAGGGGCCGGCTCTGGCTGAAGCCGTGGCGTCCGCCGCCTGGCGCACGGCCGCGGAGGTCCTGAGGGGCACAAAGATCGATCTCGAGGTTTTGCTGTTCTCCCACGACGGGGCCTTGCTCGGCCGGTGCAGCCGGAGAACAGAATAAAATCGTGACTTTCTCCGCCCTTTGCGCCGCTCATTCGGCCTGTTGATTGCGAAAGCGCCGATGATAGTGCGGGCTGTAGAGCGCGCTTTCGGTGAGGCCTTCATCGCTTGCCGCAAGGGCCGCGCCGACCAGGATCAACGCATTGCGTTCGATCCCCGCTTCCGCCACTTTCGCGGCGATATCGCCGAGCGTGCCGCGGAGGATTTTCTGCTCGGGCCAGCTTGCCCAGGCCACCACGGCCGCCGGGCAGGACTCGCCCAAAACCGGGAGGAGCTCGGCCACCACGCGCGCGATGGCGGAGACGGCGAGATGCACGGCAAGCGTTGCCCGCGTGGCGGCAAAGGCGGCCAGCCGTTCGCCCGGCGGCATTTTCGTCGCGCGCCCCTCAATGCGGGTCAGCACCACGCTTTGCGCCGCTTCCGGCAGCGTGAGCTCCTGCCCGAGCGCGGCCGCGGCGGCGGCAAAGGCCGGCACGCCGGGGGTGAGCGTATAGGGAATGCCGTGGCGTTTGAGCCTAGCGATTTGTTCGGCGATTGCGCTGTAGAACGAAAGATCGCCGGAATGCAGCCGCGCTACGTCGAGCCCCTGCGCATGGGCGGCCAGGTATTCCGCCTCGATGGCGTCCAGCGTGAGCGGGGCGGTATCGACCAGCCGCGCGCCGGGCGGGCAATAGGCGAGCAGGGCAGGGGGGATGAGCGCGCCGGCATAGAGGCAGACGGGACAACGCGCGAGAAGATCGCGCCCCCGCAGGGTGATGAGATCCGCCGCCCCCGGTCCGGCGCCGATGAAATGCACGGTCATGATGGAGGTTCTTCTTCTCTGCCCGCAAGCGGCGGGGCCGGCCGAAGTTTACGGATGGCGGCCGGCAAGCTGCCAGACCGCAGTGACGGCGGCAACCATACTGAAGACATTGACCAACATCGCCCCGACAATCCATTGCGCGATGCGGGTGCTCATGGCGCCGATTTCGGCGTGGAGCTCGCCCCGGACGGCGGCAATTTCCCCGCGCAAGCCGGAAATTTCGCCGCGTATCTCGGCAATTTCGCCGCGAAGTTCGGTTTCCAATTTGCCAATTTCGCCGCGCAGGGCTGTTTCCAGCTCCTTGAGATCGGCTTTGGTGGCGACGTCCGGAAACACAAGCTCGGCCAACGCCTCGGCGGCGCCGGTGGCTTGTTCTTCGCTAAAGCCCGCATTACGCAGCCGGCGGGCGAGTTTCAGGGTATCCAGAATCGTCATGGCTCGGGCAAACCTAGCATAACACACGCGGCGGAATACCCCTAACGTTTCGATTCATCGTAGCTGGAGAATAGAATGACGAAATCCACGCCCCCCTCGCTCAAGCCGGTTCGCACCGTTGCGGAACTGCGCGAAAACCTCGCGCGCCGGCGCCAAAACGGGGCCGGAATAGCCTTGGTCCCGACCATGGGCGCGCTGCACGAAGGCCATCTGGCGCTCATCCGCGCCGCCCGCGCAAAGGCCGCGCATGTGGTGGTTTCGATCTTCGTCAACCCGAAACAATTCGGCCCGAGGGAGGATTATCAGACCTACCCCCGCGACGAAGCGGGAGATCTCGCCAAAGCGGAAGCGGCAGGGGCCGAGCTCGCCTTTCTGCCGAGCGTCGCGGAGATGTATCCGGAAGGTTTCGCCACAACCGTCCATCTCGCCGGCCCGGCCGTGGGCTTGGAAAGCGATTTTCGCCCCGGGCATTTCGACGGGGTGGCCACGGTCGTGACCAAACTGCTCTTGCAAGCGCTGCCCGATTTCGCCTTCTTCGGCGAGAAGGATTATCAGCAGCTGCAGGTGGTCAAGCGTCTGGTGCGGGATCTGGATATCCCGACAGAGATCATCGCCGTGCCGACCGTGCGCGAGCCCGACGGCTTGGCGCTCTCTTCGCGCAATCTCTATCTCTCCGCGCACGAGCGGCAGATTGCCCCGCGGCTTTATGCCGTGCTGCAGAAGGTCGCAGGGCGCCTGCAGGCGGGCCATGCCGCGGCCGCGGAAATTGCCGCCGGCATCGAAGAGCTTCGGGCCGGGGGGTTTGATCGCGTCGATTATCTCGCGCTTTGCGATGCGGAAAGCCTGGCGCCGCTTGCGCAGCTCGACCGCGAAGCGCGGCTTTTGGCAGCAGCATGGCTCGGCAGAACCCGTTTGATCGACAACATCCTCCTGGCGCCGAGAGAAGGGCTGCACAATCTACCTGGCCGCACTGGGATGTGAGAGGCTTGCCGTATGAAGCCGCTGAGTCTTGCTGCTACCGGCTATGCGTTGAAGGTCAAGCCCACGTGCAAACCGTCGTTTCTGTAGGAGAAGCAGACGGAGGCGTTGGTTCGGAGGGCCAAGGCGCGCATCCGAGCCGAGCTAAGGAGAGTATACCTTTCAGGCTCTCAAATGCCGAATGCGTCTTTGGCTACCGCAAGGCGCGCTACCGCGGGTTGCGCAAGACCACCTACAGCTCATGATGCTGTTTGCCCTGGTCAACCTGTGGACGGGGCGTAAGCGGCTGCCGAACATGGCGATTCAGGGTTCGATATTCTCAAACGAGGACTGAAAGCCCCCGAGAGCCTGATGGCGGCCATGAAAGACGCAAGCAACCTGCTCAGATCGGATGATGCGAAACCGGAACACACGCGTTTGCATCGTTATCGGGGCTTGCGTAGATCCTCCGAAACCGCGCTGACGGTTGGCCATTCTCCCCGTGTTATCCTGGCAAGGAAACGCAAGGGCTTCGTAAGCCGCCAAGAACGTGATGCGAGGATTCCTTTGATCTGCCCCTCGCGCTCGGCCAGCGCCTGGTTGAGGTTGGCGATCTGCCCCTCGCGCTCGGCCAGTGCTTGGTTGAGGCTGATGATTTGACGATACTGCTTGTCCGCCAGCCGAAGGACAGGACGCAGACGATTAAACTCTTCTCTCCACTGGACCAATCGACCTGATTCGGATGCATCCTCGATCCTAGCCTTACCGGCTTGCACATCGATCAAAAAACCGTAGATGTCTTTCGCAAGGGCTAAGGCAGCAGTGTCTGCATAAACATAATTGGGCAAAAATCTTGAATGGCAGAGCCTCTCATCGAGAAAGTCTTGGCAATATTTGGCAAGATCGTCCTGATCTAAGCTTTTGCCAAGCCATGCCGACACGCGTTGGAGCTCTTCTTTGGGGGCAAGAAGCAACTGATCATAGTCTACGGCGATAACAGGCTGTTTTTGCAAAAAGAACAAACTGGTTAAAACATGATCCAACCAGAGGAGATAAGCATGCTCTGCGTGGATTCCGTCCCTTTTTTCCAAAGATTTCGCAACACTCAGTGGATTACGCAGCGCTAATACAAATCGCACATCAAATTCACCGGTTGTAAATACGCGAATCCAAAAGGGCATCAGCTTTGCTGTGCGCGGGTCTTTAAAACCGAAAATCTCGTTTGCTGCGAGCTTGCTACGAATCAACTCAATGGCTCGTAAAAGATAGCCACGATCACAGAGATAATCGACATCGATCGGCTGAATCGGCTCGACGCTGTACCAGCTTTTTCCGCACGCGCTGAGGATCTCTTCATTCAACACGACAATATCCAAATCTTCATAGAAACCTTTATCGTTAATGCCTGCAGCTCCAGGCATAAGACGGTCGCCCAGCTTGACCCCCATGCTCTGCAGAGAGCGGGTAATTACGCTGGTGCCACTGCGATGCATACCAACAACAACAACGAGTTGCCGCTCAGGACCGCTGTTCTGGTTATTGATTCTTTGATTCACGTTGAACTCTTGGATAACAGGTAAATTCATGCACGCCGGTTGTTCGGTTGTCAGTCTCAGACATCATGCGGAACATCGCAACATCGATGAAAAAGATCGAATAATTTCGTTTCCGTTTAAGTTACCTACGGAGGGTATACGCAAGCCCCGATAACGATGCAGATGCCTGTGTTCCGGTTTCGTATCATGCGATCTGGGCAGGTTAGCTGCGTCTTTCATGGCTGTCATCAGGCCATCGGAGGCCCTGGCAAGCCCTGTTTGAGGGCACTGAGCCCTGGTCCGCCATAGCTTGTGCGAATCTCTCGACAAGGTCCGCTCGAAGTCGGCGATGGTCTCATCGTCAACACCGGCAGCACCGCGGTTGGCGATGCCGTAAGGCTTTACCGAGGTCACGCGCCTCATTCCCTAACACCGCTTCTTCGTTCCGTCTCCATTACAAAGGCACCGTTGCTTCTCCTGCAGGCTTCGCCCCTCGCCCCGGCATCTTTCTCATGGTTACATGTAAATGTGCCTTCTGCAAACGTCTGTTTTCGTATTCGGTTTCCTCCAAGTCGCATCTCACGTTTCAACTCCGCCGGCAAACTCCATGACACTTTTTCAAACCGTCCCTAGCTCTTCTCAACATGCCATTGTGTCACCGTAAGGGCAGGGCGGAAGCTGTGAAAGCCGCCGAGCGGCTCCGCCCGCTCGAGGGAAAAGCGGTGGAGCTCTCCGCCGAAGCGGCGCCAGGCCGAAAGCAACGTGGCCTCGGTCTCCAGCGTAACGGCATTGACGACCATCCGCCCGCCGGGCCGGAGCGCGTTCCAGGCGCCTTCCAGCACGGCCGGATCATGGCCGCCGCCGCCCACGAAGACCGCATCGGGCGGGGGAAGATCGGCCAAAGCCTCTGGCGCGGTGCCGATTTTCACGGCGAGCTCCGGCACACCCAAGCGGATGGCGTTGGCCGCGACGCGCCGGGCGCGGTCGGCGCGCATCTCGATCGCAATCGCGCGCATGGCCCGATGGCGGAGCATCCATTCGATGCCGACCGCCCCTGAGCCCGCGCCGATATCCCAAAGCAGCTCGCCTTGCCGGGGCGCCAGCGCGGAGAGAGTGAGTGCGCGGATCTCGCGCTTGCTGATCTGCCCGTCATGCTCGAAGAAGTCCTCGGCCAGGCCCGCGGCCAGCGGCAGGATGCGCGCGCCCGGCCCGGCCTTTACTTCCAAGGCCAGCATATTGAGGGGCGCGATATCGGCCGCATCGAAAGCGGCGGCTTGAAAGCGCCGGATGCGTTCGCGTGCGCCGCCGAGCGCTTCCAAAAGAATGAGCGTGGAAGGGCCGAAACCGCGCGCGCAGAGGAACTCCGCCACCTGCGCGGGCGTTGCGGCATCCGCGGAAAGCGCCAGAATACGCGCGCCGGGCTGCAATAAGGGCGCAAGCGGCGCCAGCGGGCGGCCGCAAAAGGAGATGACGGCCACCTCCTGCAAAGCCCAGCCGAGCCGCGCCGCGGCCAGCGAAAACGCCGAGGGCGCGGGCAGGCAAAGCATCTCTTCCGGCGGGATGGCGCGCGCAAGCAGGCTGCCGATGCCGAAGCAGAACGGATCCCCGGAGGCCAGCACCGCAACGCCCTCCGCGCGGCGGGCCAAAATCTCGGGCAATGCGGCCTCGATCGGACGCGGCCAGGGCCGCAGCTCGCCGCGCAGAACGGGCGCTGCCAGATCAAGCTGCCGCCGCCCGCCGAAGATCACCCCCGCGCCGGCCAGCAGCGCAAGCGCGCTGGAAGATAATCCCTTGAGACCATCCTCGCCGATGCCCACAATGGCCACGCGATGCGCCGTCACGCGAAAAATTCCCTAAGCTTCCGATGCCCCCGCTCAAGGTTTTGATTTTGGGCGGGAGCGCCGAGGCTTCCGCCCTTGCCCGAGAGCTTGCCGATGATCCGCGTTATCATGCCACGCTTTCGTTGGCCGGTCGCACACGCCTTCCCGCCTTGCCGCCTATTGCTTATCGCATCGGCGGGTTCGGCGGTGTATCCGGGTTGATTGCCTATCTGCAAAACGCAAGCGTGGATGCGATCATCGACGCGACGCACCCGTTTGCCCATCGCATCTCTTCGAACGCTATTGCCGCGGCAAAAGCGGCCGCGGTGCCGTTCTTGGCGATTCGCCGCCCGGCTTGGCGGCCGGAGCCTTCCGATCGCTGGGAGGTGGTGGCGGATTTGGCCGCCGCGGCGAAGGCGCTTGGGGAAACGCCCAAACGCGTGTTTCTGACCATCGGGCGAAACGAACTTGCCCCGTTCCGCGAAGCGCCTTGGCATTTTTATCTCATTCGCAGCGTGGAAGCGCCGGAACCCGCGCTTTTGCCGCCGCGGGCCGAAGTGATCACCGCGCGCGGGCCGTTTGCCGCCGAAGCCGAGCAGGCTTTGCTTCTTGCGCACGAAATTGAGGTGCTGGTGACGAAAAACTCCGGAGGCTCCGCCACCTACGGCAAGATCCTCGCGGCGCGGCAGCTTGGCCTTCCGGTTGTCATGGTGGCCCGCCCACCGCTTCCCGAAGCGGATTCGGTGGAAGAGGTGGGGCAAGCCTTGGCCTGGCTTGCGCGGCAGCATGCGCGCCGGGCCGCGGCTTTTGGGGAGGGATAAAAGCATCCTTCAGAGAGAGGGCAGCCCGCGCGGGGTGTAGAACCAGGGAAGGCCCGCGGGGCGCGGGATGAGCCGGCTTGTCGGCGCGCCGATCAGCACCAGCGTGCGCATCCCGGCCAAGGCCGGATCGGCCGTGGCGAGGCTTGCGAGGGTGAGGCGTTCCTCGGCCAAGGAGACGTTGGTGGCAAAGGCGACCGGCGTTGTTCCGGCCAGCACCTCGCGCAACGTGGCGAAGGCAGCGCCGAGCTGCCAAGGCCGCGCCGCGGAGGCGGGGTTGTAGAGGGCCAGCACAAAGCCGGCTTCGGCGGCGGCGCGCAAACGCTTGGCGATGACCGGCCAGGGCTTGAGATAATCGGAAAGGGAGATCACGCAGAAATCCCCGCCCAAAGGGGCGCCAAGCCGCGCGGCCGCGGCCAGGGCGGCGGAAATCCCGGGGATGACGGTCAGCGCAAGCCCCCGCCAGGACGGCTCGCCCTTTTCCATGGCCTCGAAGGTGGTGGCGGCCATGGCGAAAACCCCCGCATCGCCGGAAGAGACCAACGCCACGCGCCGCCCGCCGGCCGCAAGGCGCAGCGCAAGCTCCGCCCGGGCAAGCTCGGTGCGATTGTCAAAGGCGTGCAGCCTCTGCTCCGGAGCCGGCTGCAAACGCGCTAAATACGGGCCGTAGCCCACCAGATCGGTTGCCTCCGCCAGGGCCTTCGCGGCATCCGGGGTGATCAGGCCGGGCGCGCCCGGGCCGAGGCTCACAATGGCCAGCGCGCCGGTCATCGGCGTTTTCCGGAAGGAACCAAAAGCAACGAAAAATACGGGGCTTCCTCCGTCGTAAGCTCCGCCGCCGGCAGAATGCGCTCGCCTGCCATGGTGGCGCGTTCCACATAGACGGCGTTTTGCCAGCGGCCGGCCGCTTCCAGCACCGCGCGGACTTTGCCGAGATGGCGGCCGAGTTTGATGATCACCGCGGCGTCCGCGCTGCGCAGCCGGCAAGCCAGTTGCTCGGCATCGAGCGTTGCGGGGATGATCGAAAGCACCTCGGCCCCTTGTGCGATCGGCAGTCGCGCGCGCGCCCATGCGCCGCCGAGCCCGCTGACCCCCGGCACCACCTCGGTTGCGAAGGCCGCGCTCAGGCGCGCAAACAGCGGGATCGCCGAGCCGTAAAGAAACGGATCCCCCTCGGCGAGCAGCGCTACGTCCGCCCCGGCCTCCAGCCGGGCAGCCAATTGGGCGGCGGCTTCGTCATAGAACGCCGCAAGCGTTTGCCGGTAGGCAGGGCTCTCGCGCGGGAGTTCCGTGGTGATGGGATAATCAAAGTGCAGAAGCTCGGCATCTTGCCGAAGATGCGGCGCGGCGAGGCTCCGCGCATAGCCTTTCTCGCCGCGCTTGGCGAAAGCGGCCACCACGGGAGCGGCGCCGAGGATGCGCACGGCTTTGAGGGTGATCAGCTCGGGATCCCCGGGGCCCATTCCGAGCACGAAGAGCGTGCCTTTCTTCATCGCACAAGCCCGGCCAGCGCATTCACCGCCGCCGCCGCCATGGCGGAGCCGCCTTTGCGCCCGCGCACGATCAAAAAGGGCACGCGCCCGTCCGCCGCCAAAGCCTCTTTCGCTTCCGCCGCGCCCACGAACCCCACGGGCATGCCGATGATCGCGGCGGGCCGTTCGGGCCGGGTATCCATGCGTTCGAGTAAATGAAAGAGCGCCGTGGGCGCATTGCCGATGGCAACCAACGCGCCTTGCAGGCCCTCGCCCCAAAGTTCGATGGCGGCGGCGGAGCGGGTGGTCTCAAGCCGGGCGGCAAGGGCCGGCACTTCCGGGGCGTCCAAGGTGCAAAGAACGGGGTTTGCGCGCGGCAGGCGGCTTGGGATGATCCCTTGGGCCAGCATTTTGGAATCGCAAAAGATCGGCTTGCCGGCGCCAAGCGCCGCCTTGGCCGCGGCGAGAAAGCCTGGGGCGAAAAGCAGATCCTCGGCAATCTCCACCATGCCGGAGGCGTGAATGACGCGCACGGCCACCTCCGCCTCTTCTGCGGAGAAACGCCGAAGATCGGCTTCCGCGCGGATGATGGCAAAGGAGCGGGCGTAAATGGCTGCCCCGTTGCGGAGGTAATGCGGCCGTTGCATCCTTAGGCGGTTCCTCGGATCATCGTTTGCCTCGCTTGTTGCCTCTGCGCTTCGGGCCCCTCATGTCACCGAAAGCGAAACACACGCAAGCCGGGGCGAGAAAGAAGGAAAAGCGAAAACGGAGACAATGCGCTTGCTCTTGCGGGGGGCAAGATATACGTCGATGGCAGAGATATCCGAGAGGCAGCGCTCATGAAAGTGGCGAAATGGGGCAATAGTCTGGCCGTGCGTCTTCCTGCCGCCGTGGTCGAGGCATTGCGGCTGCATGAGGGCGATGAGATCGAGATCCGTATTGCCGGCGCACGCACCTTCGAAGTGGTGCGCAAGCCGGGGCGGGATCAGCTGATCAAGCGCCTGCGTGCCTTCCGGGGGCGGCTTCCTGCCGATTGGAAGTTCGACCGGGACGAGGCGAATGCCCGGTAGCTTCATCGATACCAACGTTCTTCTCTACCTTGCCGCCGATGACCCTCTCAAGGCCGGGAAAGCCGAGCAAATCGTTGCCGCCGGAGGGACGATCAGCGTCCAAGTGCTGAACGAACTCGCCAATGTGGCGCGCCGCAAAATGGGCCTTTCCTGGCCGGAGACACGCACCTTTCTGGCCACGGTGCGGGAGCTGCTTGCGGTCCAGCCGCTGAGCGTAAAGACGCACGAAAGCGGCTTGGCTCTGGCCGAAGGATACGGCCTTTCGATCTATGACGCCATGATCGTAGCTTCTGCTCTCGAGGCCGATTGCGACACACTTTGGTCGGAAGACCTACACTACGGATTGGTGATCGCCAAACGGCTTCGCGTGGTAAACCCATTCCACGCCCTCTGAGGCATTCGCTTACGTGAGACCATAAGCCGTTTCCATTCCTCATTGCCTTTGCGCATCGGGCACCTCATTTTACCGAGAGCGAAACACAGGCAAGCCGGGGCGGGAAAGGAGGAAAAGCAGAAACGGAATCCCCGCCAAAGAAACCATAACGATTCTCACAGGAGGAAGCCCCCATGGTGCAGATTGCCGTAATCAACGAATCAACCGCCATTGCCGATAGGGAAGTGCAGGACATGCTGCCGGCCTTCGAGCAGCAGTGGAATAAAGACCTCGCACCGATCTGGGGCCTTGAGCAAGCGGCTTTCGCCTTCGTCCCGAAAAGCCAACATCCTGCCGGCGGCACTTGGTGGGTCGTTTTTCTCGACGACAGCGACCAGGCGCAAGCACTCGCGTATCATGACCTGACGAACGAAGGGCTGCCGATCTCGAAAATCTTCGTGAAAACCATCCTCGCCGATAAAGCCTCGGTCAGCGTCGGCGCCACCCATGAGATTTGCGAGATGGCGGTGGATCCCTGGCTGAATTCGGCCTATCAAGACCAACAGGGCGTTTTCTGGGCCGGCGAAGTGTGCGACCCGGTCGAGGATGATATCTATGGCTACAAAATCGGCGAGGTGCTGGTGACGGATTTTGCCACGCCGAATTGGTTTGGGCATCAATATGCCCACGGGGCCATGGATTTTAAAAATCATTGCCGTACCGCCTTTGAGGTTCTGTCGGGCGGTTACGCGCAGTATTTCGATCCGCAGCAGGGATGGGTCCAGGTTACCGGCTCCAAAGCATTGCAGAGCGCCCGCGCCCAGGCCCCGAAGGGATCGCGGCGAAATCGGCGCGCACGGGGGTGGAAAAAGTGGGAGCGCAGCCACGCAAGGGTGTAAGAGCGCATCCGGCTTGATGGGGCGGGCTTCCTCGCCGTCCTACATCAGGAATTGCCACAACCGCCCGTAAAACTCGTGCAGACGCTCATCGAAGGAACGGTTGCGCCATTCTGAAAGCGTAATCTCCTTGGCGTGGGCAATATCGCGCGAGATCATGGCACGCGCGGCTTTCGCCGTTTCACGGCCGAGGATGATGGCGTCCACTTCATTGTTGTAGACCACGCTGCGCCGATCGAGATTCGAGGAACCCACCGCGGTCCATACACCGTCGATGGTGACGAACTTGGAGTGCAACACCGCATCCTGCCGTTCCCAAATGCGCACGCCCACTTCCAGCAAATCGCCGTAAGCCGCGCGGCCGGCGGCTACCGTTTCCGGCACGCTGCTGATCGCGGGCAGCACCAGCCGCACCGCCACGCCGCGCTGCGCGGCGCGCCGCAGCTCCTGGCGTTCCTGGTGCGTGGGCACGAAAAAGCCGGTGCTGAGGTCGATACTGTGCCGCGCCGCATGCACGGCGGCGAGGAAAGAGGCATAATAGAGCGGCCCGCCTTCCCGCGGCGCGGTTTCTCGGGGCGCGCTGTCGATGATGCGCACCACCTGATCGCCCGCCTCACGCGGCGTTGGGAAGTAGTTGCGCGGCTGCATCGCCGGTCCATGCTGGCGGGCCCAGGTATCGAAGAAGACGTGCTGCAAATCTTCCACCGCCGGGCCTTCGATACGCGCATCGACATCGCTCCAGAAAGCGTGGTCGGCATCGCCGCGTTTGATGGCATCAGGGTTCGGAGGGTTTTCATAGACACGATCGAGGTTCACGCCGCCGACGAAGGCAACCCGCCCGTCGATCACCATGATTTTGCGATGATCGCGGTCGTTCGGGTTTTTCAGCTGCAAAATCGCGGCCGGTGTGAGCGGATGGAACACCAAAATGCGCGCCCCGGCTTGGCGCAAGCGCGCCAGAAAAGCCGGATCCGTCTGCGCCGAGCCGTAAGCATCCATGATGATGTTCACGGCAACCCCCGCGCGGAGCTTGCGCTCGAGGATATCGCCGAGGCTTTCGCCCGCGACGTGGACGTTTTCAAAAGTATAATATTCGAGGTTGATATGATCATGCGCGTTGCGCAGCGCTTCGAACATCGCCGGAAATGTTTCGGTGCCGTCTTGGAGCAGCGTCACGCGATTGCCGGGCCGCGCGCGGCGCACGTGCAGCGCGGCGTCTATGGCAAGCTGTTGCTGCAGCGCATCCGGCGGATCTTGAGGATCCAGCGCCACTTTCGGCGTGCTCACACAGGAAGCGAGCGAGAGGGCGAGCAGCCAAACCCAGAATCGGAGCGGAGCAGAGATCATCTCGGCCGATTTATTTTCCTTTGTCCGGCGCCAAGCGGTATCATGTCGATGAAAGACGGCGCAAGAATGGCAGCCCAAGCGGGACGGAAGGGGGGAGCACATGAGCGCGCAGCAGGATTTCGAGATCATCCGGACAAACGGCATCACGCTGCGCGTGGCGCTGGCCGGCACGGGGCCGCTGATCGTGCTCGTTCATG
Organism: Terriglobia bacterium; assembly: GCA_023511585.1. Taxonomy (GTDB): domain Bacteria; phylum Pseudomonadota; class Alphaproteobacteria; order Acetobacterales; family Acetobacteraceae; genus JAIMBF01. The sequence continues at coordinate 881 of JAIMBF010000052.1, read as the reverse complement.
GCTGGCCGGAGAGCTGGTACTCCTGGCGGCATCAGATTCCCGCGCTGGCCGCCGCCGGCTTCCGCGTCGCGGCGCCGGATGTACGCGGGTACGGCGGGAGCGACAAACCGCATGCCGTTGCGGCTTACGCGATTAAGGAACTCTGCGACGATATCGCTGGCCTTATCGAGGCGTTCGGCGAAACAGAGGCAATTCTGATCGGACATGATTGGGGCGCCTCCATCGTTTGGCACACCGCGCTCTTTTACCCCGAGAAAACCCGCGCCGTGGCCGGGCTTTCCGTTCCCTATACGGGCCGCGGGCCGATGCCGCGGGTTCAGCTTTACCGCCAGCTCTACAAAGACCGCTTTTTCTATCAGCTCTATTTTCAGGAGCCCGGCGTTGCCGAAGCCGAACTGGAAGCCGACGTGCGGACAAGCCTGCGCAAAATCTATTATTGGGGCGCGGGCGAAGCCTTGGGGGCAGGCTTGCCGTTCGAGAGAAACAAACCCGCCGATGCGAAATTGCTCGACGGCCTTCCCGACCCGGATCCCTTGCCCACTTGGCTGACGGAAGCCGACCTCGACTATTACGTCGCTGAGCTCGAAAAGAGCGGCTTTCGCAGCCCGCTAAACCGTTACCGCGCATCCGAGTTGGATTTTGCGCAAACGGAGGCCGTGGCCAGCAAAAAGATCGATCAGCCGGCCGCCTTCATCGCGGGAAGTCTTGACCCCGTGCTCAGTTTCGTGCCGGGCCTCGATTTGATCGAGAAAATGCGCGCGCATGTGAGCAACCTCGGGCTTGTTCGGCTGATCGAGGGAGCCGGCCACTGGGTGCAACAAGAACGCCCCGCGGCGGTGAACGCCGCACTTCTGGAATTCCTCGGCGGGCTTGGCGGCGGC
>JAIMBF010000051.1 GCA_023511585.1 Terriglobia bacterium | reverse complement strand
ATTGCCAAAGACTTTTATGTGGACCACGACGTAAAGAAGTTTTACTCGGAAATCGGTACGGATGCGACGGCGGATCTTTATCGGCTCATGCTGCGTTTGTTTCCGCCGGAGACCGATCCTGCGCCTTCCGTAGGTTTTGTGAACCCCCGCCAGACGCTCGCCACATTCCGCGATAACGCCGTGCACTGTCTCGTTGAAATGGGGACGGAAGATGCAGTTCGCGCGCTGGAGCGTCTTGCCGCGGAACGGCCGGATATCCCGTTGCTTCGCCCTGCGTTGAGCCTCGCCGAGGCCACGATGCGCCTGAAGACATGGTCACCGCTGACCATAAAAGAGATCTTTGCGCTTACCGATCGGCCGGACACGAAACTGATATCGTCGGCCGACGATCTGCTGCAGACAATTCTGGATGCGTTGAAAACGTTCGAATCGATACTACACGGAGCCCAGACCCCAGTGCGGGGCCTTTGGGACCGCCAGGGAAGCTCGCAACGTTATCGACCGATTGAAGAAAATGCGTTTTCAGATGCCATCGTGCATTATTTGCAACAGAAACTTGAGGCCAAGGGCATTTTTGCCAATCGCGAAGTCGAGGTTAAACACAACCCGGGAGCGCCGATCGGTCAACGCGTAGATATTTTGGTCAACGCAGTGCGACGGGCAGCCGACGGACGAGCGATTGATTCACTTTCGGCGGTGATCGAAGTAAAAGGCTGCTGGAATCCGGAGCTCTTTACGGCATTAGATTCACAACTCGTATGCAATTATATGGCTGCTCTCCGTTCGCCGGTGGGAATTTACCTGGTGGGCTGGTTCGATCAAACACACTGGGACCCCGATGATGATAGACGCAAGCGCGTGCCCCGGAAGTCGATTGAAGAAGTCCAAGGCTGCCTTGAAAAGCAGGCGAAAGCAGCTTCCAAGGAGGGGGCTCTGGTTCACGCTGTGGTTTTGGATATCCAGGCCCCGGGAACTTAAGTGCACAAGAATTACCATCCCCGTTGCCGAAACTATGTTAGGTCCGCTTACTCGACGGTAACGGACTTCGCGAGGTTGCGCGGCTGATCCACATCGGTGCCTTTCAACACCGCGACATGGTAGGCCAGAAGCTGCACCGGTAGGGCATAAAGAATCGGGGCAACAAACGGATCTACCGGCGGTAACACGATCATTTCTTCGGCCACATCCTTAAGCCTCCCCGCACCCTCGGGATCGGTAAACACAATCATCCGTCCGCCGCGCGCGGCTGCTTCTTGAAGGTTGGAGGCGGTCTTCTCAAAAAGCGGACCGGAAGGTGCGATGGCAATCACCGGAACTTGCGGATCAACAAGCGCAATCGGGCCATGCTTCATCTCGCCCGCGGCATAGCCCTCGGCGTGAATGTAGCTGATTTCTTTCAGTTTTAGCGCCCCCTCCAACGCAATCGGATAGCAGGCGCCGCGGCCGAGATAAAGCACATCGCGCGCCGAGACAATCTGATGCGCCAGGCGAACGATGGCGTCCTGAGCCTCCAAAACCTCGGCCGCCCGTCCGGGGATTTCCAAAAGCGCCGAGGTAAGCCGAGCTTCCGCCTCGGGCGCCAGCGTGCTCCGCGCGCGCGCAAGGGCAACGGCAAGACACGCGAGCACCGCAAGCTGGGCACCAAAGGCTTTGGTGCTGGCCACCCCGATCTCGGGGCCGGCCACGGTTTCCAGCACCACGTCGGATTCACGCGCCATGCTGCTTTCCGGCACGTTCACGACCGAGAGAATGTGCTGTCGTGCCGCCCGCATATAGCGGAGTGCGGCAAGCGTGTCGGCCGTCTCCCCCGACTGGCTGACCAAAATACCGAGCCCTCCCTCCGCCAGCGGCGGGGTGCGGTAACGGAATTCGCTTGCCACATCGGCTTCCACGGGAAGACGCGCAAGCTGCTCAAACCAATACCGGCTGACCAGACCCGCATAATAAGCCGAACCGCAAGCGCTCATGGCAATTCTCGGAATATCGGCCAGCGCAAACGGCAGTTCCGGCAGCACAACCGCCCGACTGAGCGGGTTCACCATGCGGTGCAGGACGTCCCCGAGCACCGCGGGGTACTCATGGAGTTCCTTTTCCATAAAGTGGCGGTAATTGCCTTTTCCGGTCAGCGCGCCGGAAAGGGCAACGTGTTTAATCGGGCGGGAAACGCGATTGCCTTCGGCATCCCGGAATTCCGCGCCGGTGCGGGAGAGTATCACCATGTCGCCGTCATGAAGATGGGCGATGCGGCTGGTCATCGGGGCCAGCGCCAAGGCATCGGAACCGAGATACATTTCTCCCTCGCCAAAACCCACCGCAAGCGGTGCGCCGTGGCGCGCTCCGATCATGAAATCCGGATAGCCGGCAAAGATCAAGGCCAAGGCATAGGCCCCGCGCAGCTGCGGCAGCGCCTTGGCCGCGGCTTGCTCGGGCGAAAGACCTTGCTGCAGATACCAGTCCATGAGCTGAGCTACGGTTTCGGTATCGGTCTCCGTCTCAAACACCTGGCCCAAGGTTTCCAGCTTGGCGCGGAGTTCCGCATGATTTTCGATAATCCCGTTATGGACCACGGCAACCCGCTCGGTGCTGTGCGGATGGGCGTTGGTTTCGGTCGGCGCCCCATGCGTGGCCCAACGGGTATGGCCGATGCCGGTGTGGCCGGAAAGCGGTGCACGGGCAAGGGCCGCGAGCAAGTTGGAGAGCTTCCCCTCGGCGCGGCGGCGTTCGATCCTCCCCTCCACCAGGGTCGCGATCCCGGCGCTGTCATAGCCGCGATATTCCAGCCGCTTGAGCCCTTCTACAAGCAACGGCACGGCGGGCTCAGCGCCGATCACACCGATAATGCCGCACATCAGCCGTTCTCCTTCTGTCCTTCCAGAACTTTCGTCGGCAACTCGGTAGCGGCTTTTGTCGCGCCGCGCTTTCTTTCGGAGCGCAACAGCTTCGCCCGGCCCGGCTTATGCACCTGCTGGCCGCGCGCAATGGCCAGCGCATCGGGTGGCACGTCGCGCACAATTACACTTCCCGCCCCCACAATCGCTCCGGCGCCGATTTCGACCGGAGCAACAAGCGCAGCGTTGGAACCGATAAATGCATCCGCCCCGATCACCGTTCGGTGTTTGGCCGCGCCGTCGTAATTACAGGTAATGGTGCCCGCGCCGATATTGGCGGAATGGCCGATTTCGGCATCTCCAAGATAAGCGAGGTGGTTGGCTTTTGCCCCAACCCCAAGCACGGCGGCCTTGAGTTCAACGAAATTGCCGACCCGCGCCGAGGCACCGATGGTGGTGCCCTTTCGGATGCGCGCATACGGGCCAATGCGAGCATCAGGGCCGATGCGGCATCCCTCCAAATGGCAGAAAGGAAGGATTTCCGCCCCCGTTTCCAAAACCACGCCGGGCCCGAAGACAACATAGGGGCCGATGCGGACATCTGCAGCCAGCACCGTATCGGAGCATAGAAACACCGTTTCCGGGGCAACCAGGTTCGCGCCTGCTTCCATTGCAGCGGCGCGGAGCCAGCCTTGCAGCGTGGCCTCGGCCTCAGCCAGTTCTGCTTGGGAATTGATCCCTCGCAGTTCCGCAAACGGCGCTTCAAGGGCAGCGATACGCGCACCTTCCGCTGCGGCAAGGCCGACGACGTCGGTCAGATAATATTCCCCTTTGGCGGTGTTCCGCGGCACTTGTTCGAGCCAGCGGCGCAAATCGGCACTGGAGGCAACAAACCCGCCGGCGTTGCAGAGGGGCTCAGCCCGCTGCTCGGGCGAGGCATCGGCCCATTCCACAATGCTTTGGACAAAACCGTCCGCCATGATGAGTCTGCCGTAATGGTCGGAGCGGCCCGTTTCGGGCGCGCGGAAGGCCAGCAGGGTAAGGGCGGCATTCGTCTCTTTCTTGCGCGTCAGAAGGCGCGAAAGCGTGGTCGGCCGGATCAACGGCGTATCGGCATAGAGCACGACCACCTCGCCGTCTCCGAATTGAGATGCGGCGGTCAGGGCGGCATGTGCGGTCCCGAGCCGTTCCTGTTGCACGACCACGGGATGCGGAGCGACAAGAGCGGCGACTTCCGCCATTTCGGGGCCAATGACCACCACCACGCGATCGAAGACCGAGGCAGCGCTATCCAAAAGCTCGCAGAGCATCGGCCGGCCGCCGAGAAGATGCAGCGCCTTGGGGCGTGAAGAACGCATCCGGGTGCCGAGGCCGGCAGCCAGAATAATAGCGGTTGTAGACATGATTTTCCGTGGTACGATGTTTTTTAACGTTCCGCAAAGTCTCCGGGGGTTTAGCGAACCTGGGGAGCTTGGCAAGCCTAACGGCATAGAAGCCGCGCCGCGCGCAGGCATGCTAGAACATGTTGAGGGATTTGGCATGATGGGCGCGATTCCCGGAAATCACACTTTGCGTTAATCGAGAAAATTTCGTGAGAAACCCTACCCTGCTCCTTGATCTCGACGGCACGCTCGTGGACACCGCGCCCGATCTGGCCCATGCATTGAACCATACGCTGGCGGCGGAGGGGCTTGCGCCGTTTTCGGAAGCGGAAGTCAAGGCCATGGTCGGCGATGGGATGGCAATGCTCTTGCGCCGGGCGCTCGCCAAACGGGGTGCGACTTTTTCCCCGGCCTTGATACCGGTATTTCTGGCGGAATACGAGCAACATGTTGCCGATGCCTCCCGCCTCTATCCCGGCGTTGCCGAAACATTGCGGGAGCTCAAAAGTGAAGGCTGGATTCTCGCCGTTTGCACCAACAAGCCCTTGCGCGCCGCAGAACGTTTGCTTGCCGCACTTGGAATTGCGCAAGATCTCGCTGCCATCGGTGCGGCAGATCTCGTGAAGGCACAAAAACCGGACCCGGCGCATGTTCGCGCGACGCTGGCGCTTGCGGGCGGAGAGGCCGCGCGCGCCGTATTGCTCGGTGATCACGCCAACGACGTGGCTGCCGGGCGCGCCGCCGGCATCCCGGTAATTTTCGCCGCTTGGGGTTACGGCAAGCCGGAGATGGCAGAGGGCGCGGCAGCGCGTGCGGAACGATTCAGCGAGGTGCCCGCGCTGGCCGATCGGATGCTGGCGCGGCAGATTCGGGCGGATCTGGGCTAGACTCGGGTTTCGGAATGTGGCGCGCTTCCAAGGTGGGGGCTTGCTCTGTCCCGGCTTGTTGCAGCGTGGTGAGATAGAAGACCGCATCGCCGGCCCAATGCATCTCGAAGGCAAGCCGGATCGGCACCGGCGGCAAGTTTGGAAGGACCGTCGCGAACCAAGCGGAACCGCGTTGACTTTGTTCCGCTTCCTCCCGCTCCTGACTGCGCAAAAAGCCGGCCAGCGCGCGGCCTTCGAAATCGCAGCGCAGCGCCGCTCCGGCATACGGCGAGCGCGCAGTGGTGGTCAGGATGGTCTCACCCACGGTCCGAGCCGAGATGACGAAATACATCCGCCCCTCAAAGGTGCGGCTTTCCCCGTCACACCGGCCGGTATGGGCCAAATGATGCACGAGCAGTGCAACGGCACTGAGGTTGTCAATGCTCCCCGCAAGCCATTCCCGTGGAATGCGCTCGCGCTCTGCCGTATCATCCGGGATCAGCAACCGCACCAGAGGAAAGCCTCCGCGATAGTCGATCGCCGCCTGGCGAAGGGTCCCACCCCAATGGCTTTGGAATTCAAAATGCTGCGGGGCCACGCCCATAGGGGTAAAGTAGCCGAAGGCATAACTGTCGGAGTAGCCGCGTTTGAGAAGCGAAAAGAGGCCGATGGTTTCGGTGTGCAGCGCAATGCGATATCCCGAAGATGTTAGGCTCGCTTGCACCGTGACCTGGGCGATATGCAAACCGTCGGCATAGACGGCGTATTCGGCGCGAAAATCGCCTGGGCTCTGCGCTTCCGCCTGGATAGGGAGCAAGACGAGAACAAGCAATAGCAACGCGCCGGCAGCTCCGTGCATAGCTCAAACATGGCACGCAACGCCTGCTTTTGCAAATGGGGCCCGAGTTGACAGGAGCCGAAGCGATAACCTATTCAGACGCATTGATACCCGGGTTTCGGGTGCGTAGCTCAGCGGGAGAGCATCGCCTTCACACGGCGGGGGTCGCAGGTTCAATCCCTGCCGCACCCACCATGGTTTCGACACCTCAGCACAAGCGCGGAGAGCGCATCCCCCCTCAGCCACTTTCGGAGGAAACTAGATCATGGCAGATCTGCAACTCGGCTTTCTCGGGTTAGGCCGAATGGGAAACCCTATGCTTGGCCATCTGCTCCAAGCGGGATATGTCGTGCACGCGTATGACCCCTCGGCACCAGCCTTGGAAGCGGCCTGTCAACGCGGTGCACGCGCGGCGGGAAGCCCTGCCGAGGTTGCGGATGCCGCCGATATCGTGTTGCTGAGCCTGCCGACGCCGGACGTGGTCGAGAGAGCCGTCTTGGGCGAAGGCGGAATTGTGCATGGCAAACGCGCCCGCATCGTGATCGACCTTTCGACCACCGGTCCGCGGATGGCCATGGCTATTGCCGCTGCGCTCGCGGAAAAGGGCCGGATTACGCTGGTGGATTCCCCGGTAAGCGGCGGCGTTGCGGGCGCCGAGAAAGCAACCTTGGCGCTGATGGTTTCCTGCCCAAAAGGAACTTATGCGGAAGTTCAACCGGTGCTTCAGCATCTTGGGAAGCTGTTCTTTGTCGGCGAGAAACCCGGGCTTGGACAGACGTTGAAACTGGTCAACAACCTGCTCTCCGTGGCGGCGCTCGCAGTTTCTTCGGAAGGCATGGTGATGGGTGTAAAGGCCGGGCTTGATCCGCAGACCATGATTGACGTGATTAACGTGAGCAGCGGACGTAACAGCGCAATTGCCGAGAAATTCCCGCGTTCCATTCTGCCGCGCAGCTTTGATTACGGCTTTGCCTTGGGTCTTTCCTACAAGGATGTGCGGCTCTGCGTGGATGAGGCGGAAGCAATGGGCATCCCGATGCTCGTCGGTTCCGCCGTCCGCCAATTCCTGGCCATGGCGCATGCAACGTTCGGGCCGGATTCGGATTTCACTAACATGGTGCGGCTGGTGGAGAACTGGGCCGGAGTCGAAGTGGCCAGACGTTAATCGTCGAACGGCGTCGTCGCCCCGATCAGGCCGCCTGAAGACCGCCTTTTGTTTCGATAAAAGCAGCAATTTCGGCAACGCCGACGCCGGCACGCAGATTGGTGAATATGAACGGCCGCTCGCCCCGCATGCGGCGCGCGTCTCGCTCCATCACCTCAAGGCTTGCGCCAACCAATGGAGCAAGATCGATCTTGTTGATGATCATAAGATCGCTGCGCGTGATTCCCGGACCGCCTTTGCGAGGAATTTTGTCTCCAGCCGAAACATCAATGACATAAAGCGTAAGATCCGCGAGATCCGGGCTGAACGTTGCTGCGAGATTATCGCCTCCGCTTTCGATCAAAATTATATCAAGCTTCGGAAAGCGCGCTTCAAGCGCCGCAACCCCGGCGAGGTTGATAGATGCATCTTCACGAATTGCGGTATGCGGGCACCCACCGGTTTCGATTCCAAGAATCCGCTCGGGAGGGAGTGCGCCCGCACGAATCAGAAACTCGGCATCTTCTTTCGTATAAATATCGTTCGTGATGGCAGCGACTTCGTAGCGGTCTCGCAAACGCTTGCAGAGCGCGTCCATCAAAGCGGTCTTTCCGGACCCCACCGGACCACCGATGCCGACACGCAACGGCCCATGTTGTGATGTCATGTTCGAAACAACCTCGTGTATTGCGTCTCATGCCTCATAGACGCGATATCGGAGCGAAAACACGCGCCGCCGAGATCCTCAAGAGAAAGGCGTTGCGTGGAAGAACACACCTGCACAACTGTCGGCTCCAATGCGGCAAGGATCTCAAGCCCTTGGGTTTGCCCAAGCGGGATCAGCCGTATAGCGGCCGAGACGAAATTGCTGCTCAAAGCATGAAGATAAGCAAGCACGGCATCGTCTTCGGCAATCCGATAGCGGCCGGCCAATGCGCCCACAGCAACCGGATAAGGAAGCGGAGCGATACCACCCCATGGCAAAGCCGCTGCCGAGAAAGCAGTGCCTTGGGCTTCCGTTTCCAAAAGCCGCTCGGCTGAGCCGGAAATTGCGCGGGCAAGGCTCGCAATTCTGAAAAGGCCTTCCTGATCATCGCCCGCGCGATGCGCCGCGCGAAGCAGCAAAGCATCATTCTTGCCGCTTCCGTAAACCAGAATGTCTGCAATCCATGCTTGTGTACTCTGCGGACAGCATACGTCGCCTGCCTCCACAGCCCATTCTATTCCGTGAGAATAGGCAAACCCGCCCGTAGGAAAGGCAGGGGAAAGCCAGGTCATCAGCCGCAGCAGCGCAGGAATTTCAGCCGTGTTCGTGGACATGCGTATGTTCGCTTGCAGCGTACGCCCCCGGTTCCGGATCAAAGGCCCCTCCCAAGCGATGGATTTCTCCGCCAAGCTGCTTAACCATCTCGGCAATGACATGGTCCTCCAATAGGCGTATGCTCCGCGGCAAAATCTGCACCGGCAGATGCCGATTGCCGAGATGCCACGCTATACGGAGCAATATCTCATCGGGGCCTCGGATTTCCAGAAGCGGTTCCGCCTTGGCGCAAACGCGCACGATGCTGCCATCTTCAAGTTCAAGCCCGTCGCCATCCCGGAGATGCGTGGCATGCGGAAGATCCAGCAAGATGTCTTGCCCCCCTTCGGTCTGCAAAACAAAACGACGGCGGTGGCGATCATGGTAATCAAGCAGAACGCGGTCACGTTCCCGTGATTTTTCCCAACACTCAGCGGAATGAACAGAAACAACGCGCATCAAAACAGAAAATACCGTTGCGTCATCGGCAGGATCGCCGCCGGTTCACACGTCAGCAGCGCGCCGTCCGCGCGCACTTCGTAAGTTTCCGGATCGACCTCGATAACGGGCATTGCATCGTTGTGGATCATGTCACGCTTACCAATGCCGCCTCGCGTATTGCGCACTGCGACAAGTCTTCGGGAAAGGCCAAGCTTCGCTCCGAGTTCGGCATCAAGCGCTGCGGCAGAAACAAAGGTTACACAGGATTCGGCCAAGGCACGCCCGTATGCGGCAAACATGGGCCTGAAATGCACGGGTTGCGGAGTCGGGATCGATGCATTCGGATCCCCCATCGGGGCCATAACAATAGAGCCGGACTTAATCACCAAAGCAGGTTTGACACCAAAAAAAGCTGGAGACCAGAGAACAAGATCGGCAAGCTTGCCCACTTCGATCGATCCGACTTCCTGAGCTATTCCCTGCGCAATGGCCGGGTTGATCGTATATTTGGCGATATAGCGTTTCACGCGGTTGTTGTCGGCCGCGCCATCGCCCGGCAGTGTTCCGCGCTGGATTTTCATTTTATGCGCCGTTTGCCAGGTGCGAATAATCACCTCTCCGACCCGCCCCATCGCCTGGCTATCGGAAGACATCATAGAGATTGCGCCAAGATCATGGAGAATGTCCTCCGCCGCAATCGTTTCGCGCCGGATGCGTGATTCTGCAAACGCTACATCTTCGGGAATGGAAGAATCCAGATGATGGCAGACCATGAGCATGTCGAGATGCTCGTCGATCGTATTGACCGTGTAAGGCCGGGTGGGGTTGGTGGAGCTCGGCAAAACGTTTGGCAACCCAGCCACTTTGATGATATCGGGCGCATGTCCGCCGCCCGCGCCTTCCGTGTGGAAGGCGTGGATCGTGCGCCCTTTGAAGGCGGCAATGGTCTCCTCTACGAAGCCGGATTCATTCAATGTATCCGTATGGATCATAACTTGGATATCAAACCGATCGGCAACGGAAAGGCAGCAATCGATGGCTGCCGGCGTCGAACCCCAATCCTCGTGCAACTTCAGACACGCAGCGCCGGCCCGGATCATTTCTTCCAACGCCTCCGGGCGCGCGGCATTGCCTTTGCCGGCAAAGGCGAAGTTGACCGGCAAACCCTCCGCCGCCTGCAGCATCCGCGCAAGATGCCAGGGGCCGGGGGTGCAGGTGGTGGCCGCGGTGCCGGTGGCAGGCCCGGTACCGCCGCCGATCATGGTGGTTATTCCCGAGGCAAGTGCCTCTTCCACCAATTGCGGACAAATGAAATGAATATGGCTGTCGATCCCGCCAGCGGTAAGGATCTTGCCTTCTCCGGCAATAATTTCCGTGCCGGGGCCGATGAGCACGTTCACCCCCGGCTGTACATCCGGGTTGCCGGCTTTGCCGATGGCCGCAATGCGCCCTTCGCGCAGCCCGATATCGGCTTTCACAATGCCCCAATAGTCCAGAATGACGGCGTTGGTAATAACGGTATCCATCGCACCGTCGGCGTGCGTTGCCTGAGACTGGCCCATGCCGTCGCGGATGACCTTACCGCCGCCAAATTTCACTTCCTCGCCGTAAAGGGTAAAATCCTTTTCGACCTCGACAAACAATTCCGTGTCGGCAAGGCGAACCCGGTCTCCCACCGTGGGGCCGAACATGTCAGCATAAGCCGAACGAGAAATGCGTGCCATAGCGTTACAACTTTCCCATGACTTCCGCGCGAAAGCCATAAATCACGCGGTTGCCGCGCAAAGGAATTAAGCCGACTTCGCGGGTCTGGCCGGGTTCGAAACGGACGGCGGTGCCGGCCGGGATATCAAGCCGCATGCCGCGCGCCGCGAGCCGATCGAATTGCAAGGCGGGGTTGGTTTCCGCAAAATGATAATGGCTGCCGACCTGAATGGGCCGATCCCCCGTATTCGCAACCACCAATGTGAGCCGCGGCAACCCGGCGTTGAGCTCGATGTCGCCGGGAAGAGTGAGAACTTCGCCGGGGATCATCGGATCGGCGCGTGCACGGTGACGAGTTTCGTACCGTCCGGGAAGGTTGCTTCAACCTGGATATCTTCGATCATTTCCGCCACCCCTTCCATCACTTGCTCGCGCGTAAGGACTCGCCCGCCTGCCTCCATGAGATCGGCAACGCTTCTGCCGTCACGCGCGCCCTCAAGGACGAAATCGGTTATCAACGCAACGGCTTCGGGGTAGTTGAGCTTCACGCCCCGTTCCAACCGTCTGCGGGCTACCATTGCCGCCATGGCAATCAGTAACTTGTCTTTTTCGCGCGGTGTAAGATTCATCAGAAGTCTCGCTTTAGCACATCCACACCCTTGGCAGTTTTTCTCCCTTTCTCAACACTTGCAAGAGCGAAATCAGACGCGCGCGGAGTTCAGCTCCTTCTCGCGCAACTATGCGGCTGACGAGCATATTATTCCACACGCTTGCGCCGGAATCTTCCTCTTTCAGCACCGCGCGCACAGCCTCGAGAGCTGCAGCGGCATCAGGAGAGACAAACCAAAGTGTTGCCACGGCTACGCCCCCTCTGGCAACAGCCGGGCGAGCAAGAATGTCGGCAATGGGACCGCTCAGATGAACGGCATCATGCAAAAGAAGCGCGCCGTCGTGAACGATGCGAACGGTATCCGAAAGAAAGCCGCTCGAGACTCTCTCGCCGCGATGCGTTCGCCCGAACACGACAGCTTCGACGCCCAAGAAGCAAGAGTCGGCGGCGAGCGTCACGCAAAGTTGGCGGCGAAGAAAAGCACCATTGAAGAGAATCGTCTCCTGGGGAAGCCATTCCACCATGGCGCCGGGACCAAGCGTAACGGAATGGCGCACGCTTGCTGGAGGCGAAAACGGAAGCGCGCGATAGATCCTTTCCGGCGCTTGCGTGGTAATGGTTGCTGCGCTCCCTTCTTCGAGCAGAAAATTGCTCTGAAAAACGTCTCCGCCGGTGATGCCGCCCGCTGTGTTCAATGTAACGACCTGCAACAATCCTCCTTTTTCGGGCCTCGGGAAGCGAACTTTTAGGCTCCCTTCCTGGCGAAGGTCCCGAAGCGTGGTCTGGGAACCATTTTTCCGAAAGCTTACATGGAGAATGCCGATAGCACGTTGAAGCTGATCAAATCGCGAGACGTCGGCGCACATTCTCTGAATCGAGTTCTTCCCAACGGCCGGCCAGTACAATTTCCCCCCGCTCCATAACCGCAACGCATTGCGCCAGATCGCGGGCAAATTCGAAATATTGTTCAACCAGCAGAATGGCAAGGTTGGCGCGTTCGCGCAAGAGGGTGATCACACGGCCGATTTCCTTGATAATACTGGGCTGGATGCCCTCTGTCGGCTCATCCATCAACAAAAGCCGCGGGCGGGTGACCAAGGCGCGGGCAATCGCCAGCTGCTGTTGCTGGCCGCCGGAGAGGTCGCCGCCACGCCGGCGTAACATGGTTTTTAAAACCGGGAAGAGATCGAACACTTCATCCGGTATTTTACGCGCCCAACGCGGCAAAACCGCAAAGCCCGTTTCTAAATTCTCCCGAACGCTCAGAAGCGGGAAAATATCCCTCCCCTGAGGAACGATGGCAATGCCGCGACGGGCACGTTCATAGCTCGGCAGATGCGTAATATCCTCGCCTTCCCAATAAATCCGGCCACTGCTCGGCGCATGGGCGCCGATGATCGTGCGTAATAAGCTCGTTTTTCCGACGCCGTTGCGGCCAAGCACGCAGGTTACTTCCCCCATTCTCGCTGCAAGCGAAACCTGGTGCAGCGCTATAGCAGCACCGTAATGCACATCGAGGGCCTTAACCTCCAGCATCTGCTTCAGCGTCCCAAATAGACTTCGATCACCCGTGGATCGTTGCTCACATTTTCCAGCGAGCCCTCGGCGAGCACGCTGCCTTCATGCAACACCGTGACTTTGGCTTCCAGCGATCGCACAAAGCCCATATCATGTTCCACAACCAGCAGACTTCGCGAGCGATTGATCTCGCGCAAAAGCATTGCAGTGGCTTCGGTTTCGGCTTCGGTCATGCCGGCTGCCGGCTCATCCACCAACAGCAACTCCGGCTCCTGTGCCAACAGCATGCCGATCTCAAGCCACTGCTTCTGCCCGTGAGAGAGCGCGCCGGCCAGGCGATAGCGATGATCGGAAAGCCGGATCTGTTCGAGGATCTCCTCGATTCGCTCGCGCTCATCCGGGCTCTCGCGAGCAAAGAGTGTCGGAAAAATCCGGCGGTTTCCGGCATTGGCAAGCAGCAAATTGTCCCAAACGGTGTGCGTTTCAAACACGGTCGGTTTTTGGAACTTCCGCCCGATCCCGAGAGCGGCAATATCCGCTTCGTCAAGGCGCGTCAGGTCCACGTTTTTGTAAATCACTTCCCCTGCGTCCGGACGCGTTTTGCCGGTGATCACGTCCATCATTGTCGTCTTGCCGGCCCCGTTAGGGCCGATCACCGCACGCATTTCTCCTCGTTCGAGCAGCAACGAAAGGTTGTTCAATGCCTTGAACCCTTCGAAGCTGACCGTTACGCCATCGAGGTAAAGCAGCGTTTCGGCAGAAGTGGGCTCCGAGGGGCTCATACCAAAGATCCCTTCGCCCGTACCGGATTTGCCGCCGTTTCGGCGCTTTTACCGCGACGATGAAAGGCAAGCGCACCCAGAATGCCGTTTGGCAAAAACAGCGTCACCAAAATGAAAAGACCGCCCAGGGCATAGAGCCAGAAATCCGGCAAAGCGCTGGTAAAATAGGTCTTCGCGAAATTCACCAAGACGGCACCGAGTGCCGCTCCGCTCAATGTGCCTCTGCCGCCGACCGCCACCCAAATCACCGCTTCGATGGAGTTTGCTGGCGAAAATTCGCTCGGATTGATAATACCCACTTGCGGCACATATAATGCGCCGCCAACCGCCGCCATCATTGCCGAGAGAACGAACACCGCCACTTTAAAGGTTTCCGTCCGGTAACCAAGAAACCTTGCGCGATCTTCCGCGTCGCGGATCGCAATGAGGATTTTCCCGAACCGCGAGCGAACCAGCGCCCGACACAGCAGCAACTCGGCGCTCAGAAATGCTGCCGAGGCAAGCAAAAGCGCCGCTCTCGTGCGTTCGGCATGGAGTGAGAAGCCCAGGATATCTTTGAAATCGGTCAGACCGTTATTGCCGCCGAAACCCATATCGTTGCGAAAAAACGCAAGCATCAGCGCATAGGTCAGCGCCTGCGTAATGATCGAAAGATAAACGCCCGAAACGCGGCTGCGAAAGGCAAAATAGCCGAATACCAACGCAAGCAAACCCGGCACCGCCAGAACCATGAGACACGCAAACCAGAACATATCGAAGCCATGCCAATACCACGGCAACTTCGTCCAGTTCAGAAATACCATAAAGTCGGGCAAAATCGGGTTGCCATAGACACCGCGTGTGCCGATTTCACGCATAAGATACATGCCCATCGCGTACCCGCCGAGTGCGAAAAAAGCGGCGTGACCGAGGCTTAAAACGCCGACAAACCCCCAAATCAGATCAAGCGCGACGGCAAGAATCGCGTAGCAAAGATATTTGCCGGCAAGTGTTACGATATAAGCCGGCACATGGATCGCGGAATGTGTCGGCAGAGCAAGATTGAGGGCCACCAAAATCAAAGCTGCGGCGAAAACCGTAAGCGCCGCGGTGCGAACAGAGAACTCGGCGCGGTTCATGCTTCGGCCGCCCTTCCTTTGAGCGGGAAAAGCCCGCGCGGCCGGCGCTGAATGAACACGATCAAGAGGCACAACACCACGATTTTGCCAAGCACTGCTCCGGCAACCGGCTCAAGAAACTTGTTTACAATTCCCAAGGTAAGCGCACCGAGCGCAGTGCCCCAAAGGTTTCCCACCCCTCCGAAAACAACAACCATAAAGCTATCGATGATGTAATTCTGGCCAAGGTTCGGGCTTACGTTATCGATTTGGCTCAATGCCACTCCCGCCAATCCCGCAACCGCAGAGCCCAAGCCAAAGGTCAGCGCATCAACCCGAGGCGTGCGAATCCCCATCGCTGCGGCCATCGCACGGTTTTGTGTCACCGCGCGCATCTGCAAGCCAAAAAACGTGGTGCGAAGCAAAAGAATAAGAGAACCGAATACCACGACCGAGAATGCGATGATGGTGAGCCTATTGGCGGTGATTGTCATGGCGCCTAAAGGCACGGCTCCGCTCATCCACGATGGTGTCATGACTTCGCGGTTGCTCGCTCCGAATAGCGTGCGCACGGCTTGCTGCAGCACAAGCGAAAGCCCCCAAGTGGCAAGCAGGGTTTCCAAGGGCCGGCCGTAAAGAAAACGAATGAGGCCGCGCTCGATCAGCACGCCCAATAACCCGGTGACCAGAAAAGCAAAGGGCAAGGCAAGGATAGGGCTCGCCGGCAACCACTCCGGCGCAAAGCGCAACGTCGCTTGCTGCACAACAAAGGTCGTATAGGCACCAAGCATCACCATTTCCCCATGGGCCATATTGATAACGCCCATGACACCGAATGTAATGGCAAGCCCTGTAGCAGCCAGCAGAAGTATTGAACCAAGCGAGAAGCCATAAAAGATAATTTGCAAGAAATTCCAAATTTGCTGTTGCCTTTCAATCGCGACAACGGCATCCTTTGCAGCGGCCATCACTTCAGGCGGCTGACCGTTGAGTTCCGAGAGCAATGCAGCAACTTCCTGATCACCACGGTTTCGTAATAACGCGATCGCTTCCAGTTTCGTCTTCGGAGGGGTTCCCGGAGAAAAAAGCAAAAGTGCCGCTTTCGCTTCTTGCATCGCACGCCGCACCTTCGCTACGCGTTCGCGGGCAAGTGCCCGTTCCAGTGGGATAAGCGCCGATTCGTCACGGGTTTGAAAAATAGCGTTCGCCGCCGCCGCCCGCACGTTTGGATCCGGCGCAAACAAACGCAACCTGCCCAGGGCCCCCTCGAGAGCACGGCGAATAGTGTTGTTGATGCGTATTTCGCGGAGGTTTTTCCCAAGCTCGCCGGCGATGCGCTGTCCGCTGACCGCGCCTTCAAGGCTGCCGTCGGGATTGCGAATGAACAATTCGCCGTCGGTATCCGCAAAAAGACGGCCGGCCTGAAGCGCGGAAAGAATGGGGACCGCGCGCGGGTCGTCCGACGCAGCCAGCTTCTCAACGGCTTTGCGCATGTTTTCATAGTCGTGCGAAGCCAGCGCCGAGTAGAGATCGGCGGAAGACGTTTCCGCCTCACCCCGTAGAGCGGAAACGAAAAGCAACGCTAGTGCGAAAAACGCTATGCAAAACGAGCGGCCGTGGACCGGCGTGCGGAAAACTCGCCATGCCCGGATTCGAAAACAAGAAGGCATGTGATCTATTTCATTGCGCTGACGGTGCCCCCGCATTTTCCGGTTTTGACGTTGAAGCTGCCGCAGGACAGCGGCGCCCGCCAATCGCCGATCAAATCCTTGGTCTCTGCGACATAGGGCGACCATTCCTGTGCAACGACAAGACCGGGCGTTTGCCAAACAATGTTAAATTGCCCGTCTTCTTGAATTTCGCCGATCAGAACCGGTTTCGTAATATGGTGATTCGGCATCATTGCGGAGTAACCGCCGGAAAGATTGGGAACGGCAACGCCGATCATCGCGTCGATAACAGCGTCGTGATCGATCGTGCCCGCTTTCTCGACCGCCTTCACCCACATGTTGAACCCAATATAATGGGCTTCCATCGGGTCGTTTGTCACCCGTTTCGGGTTTTTGATAAAATTGTGCCATTTCTGGATAAACACCTTATTCTCCGGCGTGTCCACGCTCATAAAGTAGTTCCAGGCTGCGAGATGTCCGACTAACGGCTTGGTATCGATTCCGGCGAGCTCTTCCTCTCCCACGCTGAATGCGATGACCGGAATATCGGTCGCCTTGATGCCCTGGTTGCCGAGTTCTTTGTAAAACGGCACATTCGCGTCGCCGTTAATGGTGGAAACCACGGCGGTTTTCTTGCCGGCGGACCCGAAGGATTTGATCTGAGAAACGATATTCTGCCAGTCCGAGTGGCCGAAGGGCGTGTAGTTGATCATCAAATCCGAAGCAGCAACGCCTTTGCTCTTCAGATAAGCTTCCAGAATCTGATTGGTGGTACGCGGATAGACGTAATCGGTGCCGGCAAGAACCCAGCGCTTCACCCCCTCTTGCGCCATGAGATAGTCAACCGCAGGAATCGCTTGCTGGTTCGGGGCGGCACCAGTGTAAAACACGTTGCGGCTGCACTCTTGGCCCTCATACTGCACCGGGTAGAGTAGAATGCCGTTCAGCTCCTCAAAAACCGGCAGAACGGATTTGCGCGAGACGCTGGTCCAACACCCGAACACCGCGGCACATTTTTCTTGCGCCAGGAGTTGGCGAGCTTTTTCGGCAAACAACGGCCAGTTGGAGGCAGGGTCTACAACAACGGGTTGCAAAGGCCGACCGAGCAGACCACCCTTTTTGTTCTGCTCCTCGATCAACATTAACATCACGTCCTTAAGCGTCGTCTCGCTAATGGCCATGGTGCCGGAAAGCGAATGCAGGATACCGACCTTGATCGGCTCGCCGGAAGGAGTATTTGCGGCCCGAACCCGTTTGGATACGAGCTGAGTTGCGCTGAGGCCGACCAGCGCCGCCGCCGCGAGGCCCAAACTTCCAAGTTCTCGCCGGCCAAGCTCGCTTTTCTCTAATGACATTTCTGAATTCCTTTCCGCGTTGCGTTTTCCCGTGCATTCCGGGCGCGCCTCGGCACCAAAGAGCCGAGCCGCCGCCTTTGCCCTGAGAGTGTGAAGCAATGAGCGTGCCAGAAGCGCTTTTGCTCGGGATGTCCGATAATTGGGAAAAATAACGCTATTTTCGCCTATAAATTAGGCGAATCGAGGGGTCTTATGATTATTATTTAGGCATGTGTATACGGCATGCCATTCAAATGTGCCGAACTTATTGGTCTTGGGCGGTATGACATGGCCATGCCGTTAGGATACGGGGCCGGCTTCGGCGAAAATCTCCACCGGTTCGGCCAAGGAAAAGAATTCCTCGTCGCCCGCATTTCCCGCGCGCCAGGTCAGCATGGCAAAAAAGCCGTCGCGATCGAGAGCGGTGGCCGGATGATGCCAGGTACCGGCGCGATACGTAATGCATTGCCGAGACTCTGCGATGAAAGCCTGCGCACGCGCCATATCCGGTTCGGCTGAATGGCTCGGCGGAGCAACGAGAATGAGATAGCGCGCGACCTCGATCGGAATAAACGTCTGAGAGGAATACGGGTGGCGCTCCATCACTTGCGCGGCAAAGGGCAGCGTGCGCGCGGCAATGGTGGCAAAATCGAGGTGCGCGCGTGCCGTATCGCGATGGTTTTCCAATTCCTCGATCAATCCGAATCGCGGCACGCCGGGTTTGTATGTGACAACGGTGCCAAAGGGCGCAAAGGCAGCTTCGGTCAGCGGACGAGCACGCAAAGAAATCATGGCAACACACCTTTCGACAGGTTGTGAATGAGCTCTTCGATCACAGAACCGATCTCGCTACAATTCCGGCGGCAAGATTCGTTATGCTTGTCTGCTTACACATTCTTACGCTGTTGCCTGCTCCGATGCGGTTTCACCTGCCCGGTAGCATTGCTCGGCGATGCGGTCTTTTGTCATATCGGATCCGGAAAGTTCGGCTACAATGCGACCACGCGATAAGATCAACACACGATCGCATAATGTTGCCAGCTGTTCATAATCGGAACTCGCGCATATGATCGCAGCGCCCTTCGCAGCTGCGTCGCGAATAGCATCGAAAACCCTGAGCCTCGCGCCCACGTCAACCCCTTGCGTGGGTTCGTCGAGAAGAATAAGCCTGGTTTTGTTTGCAGCCACTTTGCTAGCACCGCCTTTTGGGCGTTACCGCCACTTAACGCAAACAGAGGAAGCAAAGGCTCATTCGGTGTTATATCGAAACGCTGGCCGAGCCTGCGCGTCGCTTCCAGCATGTGTTGGCGCGATAACCGCCAGGGCCTGAATACGCTGTTCAGCACCGGCATCGTAACATTATCTACGACCGGAAGCGAACCGATAACCCCGGCATTGGCGCGATCGCCCGGGATCAAAACAATCCCAGAACGGATCGCTTTCGCGGGCGTCAATGTGGAGAGTTCATATCTGTTCTCGCCGATCCGGAGCACACCGCTGCTTGCCTGCTCTCCGCCATAAAGGAGATAAGGAACAGTTTCATAACCTGAGCCGAGCAGGCCCGTCAGCCCCAGAATTTCGCCGCGTTGGAGGGCAAAATAAAGGCCGTGAATGAACGGCCCGGAAAGATCGCGTATCTCCACCAGCGGCTCGGAACTCGTGGCGGTTTTCCTTGCATGCGTGGGCGGCGGCAAATCCGTTCCCACGATCAACCGCACCAACTGCTCCTTGCTGGTTGCGCGCGTTGTCACGGTGCCCGCCAACCGGCCATCACGCAATACGCTCGCGCGATCGGTAATTTCAAGAACTTCGTCCACGTCATGAGAGACAAAAATCACGCTTGCGCCCTCTGCCACAATGCTCCGCACAAGCGTAAACAGCCGGTCCACATCGCGTTTCGGAAGAAACGGCGTGGGCTCGTCGAGCACAAGCACGCCGCCGGCCGGCGGAGCCCAGGCGCGCATCTCTTCCAGCGCCCGCACAATGGCCAGTAAGGCACGCTCTACCCCGGAAAGTTTGGCGACCGTCGTCCCCGGATCAAGATCAAGCCCGTAGCGATGAAAAGTCTCTTTGGCGCGCATCGCCTCCCGCTGCCAAGAAAGCATCTTGGCGCGTGAATCGGCGAGCCTTCCGAGCAACAGATTTTCCAATACGGTCAGCGATGGAATAAGCCCGAGGTTCTGGTGGACGAAACTGATGCCGAAACGATGCGACTGGCCCGGCGGTAACGGCAATGCCACGGGCTTTCCGTGCACGAAGAGCGCGCTGTCGGGATCCGGCGCATGATAACCGGCGAGGATTTTGATCAGCGTGGACTTACCGGAGCCATTCTGCCCGAGCAAGCCATGAACCTCGCCGGATTTGAGCTCGAAATCCACGCCGGCAAGCGCGCGCTGCCCGCCGAATGTTTTGGAGAGATTCCGAAAGGC
>JAIMBF010000177.1 GCA_023511585.1 Terriglobia bacterium | reverse complement strand
GCACGCTTTGCCCTGCTCTTTGACCCCCAAACCGCCGGCGGCTTGCTTGCCAGCGTGCCCGGCGAGCTTGCGGAACGGTGTCTAGTCGAGCTTCGTTCCTTGGGTTATGGGCGTGCTGCCGTGATCGGGCATGTCCTGCCGCAAAGCGATGCGCTGGAGCCCATCGTCTTTGCCCCGGAGCCGCGTGAGCAGGCTCTTCCAAGCCTCGCGCTCGCGGGCCGGGTGAAATAAAGCCGCACGCGCCCGTATGCACTGTTCCAGCGCGGCCAGGAAAGCCGGATCCTGCTCAGCGCGGAGCATCAGCTCGGCCAGCGCCGCGTGATCGCGCGGAGGAAAATAGCCCGGGTAATCGTGGCCCAGCAGGCCGATGGAGCTGGGAATGGAGGATGCAAGGACGGGCACGCCGGCCATGATCGCTTCCGAGATCGCATTCGCCCCACCCTCCGCAAGCGAACTCAGAACCAGAAGCCGGCCGCGCGCCAAGGCAGCTCGCACCTGTCCGTGCGAAACCTCGCCGCGCCAGAGATAGCGCGGGTTCGCCTCCATCAGGGCATGCGCGCGCTGTTCCCAGCTTGCATCCATGGCCCGGCCGAAATGAAGCACGCGAATGCGCGAGGAGGCCGGCAAAATTCGCACCGCCTCGGCTGCTCGCAGGGGGTCTTTCACCTCGCGCAGATGCGCGATCACGAGCACATCGAAATGCCGATGCCGACGGATCTCATAGCGTCGGAGCGGCTTGGCGGACTGGTAAATAACGGTGAGCTTCTCGTGGAAGCGTTCGGGTATGGCTTGGCTTACCAGGTCATGGAGCCCAACCAAGGCATCGGCCGAAGCAAGCACGCTGAGAACCGTCTCCGCTTCTGTGGCGAGGAATTGGTAGATATCGGTCCCGGCGAGGCCGACCACCAATTTTCCTGCCGGATAGCGTTCGCGAAAGCGAAAGACCGAGGCCGCGCTGTGCCTTGCGTGCAAGGCAACGAGCAAATCCGTTTCCCAGCCGTCATAGATCTGAGCGAGCCGAACCTGATGGCCCAAGGCGGCAAGAATGCGCACCCAGCGCACGGCGGTGACGCGGTTGCCCGAGCGGGAATGTTTGTCGGCGGGTGTAATCACGGTAATATGCATCCCGCCTTTGCCCATTTACCCTCTCCGGCTTTGCCGTTGCGATGGAACGCACATGATCCGGCCTCTTCCAAGCAGTGAGCTGATTGCGGCGCTTCGGGACGCGCGTGCGCGAACGCTCTCGCTGGTTGCGGATCTTGATGCCGAGCAGCTTATCGGCCCCAAGCTCGAGATCGTCAATCCGCCGCTTTGGGAGATCGGCCATATTGCCTGGTTTTACGAGTATTTTGTGCTGCGTAATTTGGACGGCCGGCCGCGCTCGCTGCCCAATGCCGATGCGCTCTACAATTCTTCCAAAGTCGCGCATGAGAGGCGCTGGCACCTGCCGTTGCCCTCGCTTGGCGAAACCTTGGCCTACCTCGCGCGCGTGGAGCAAAAGCTGATCGAGCGGCTTCACAGCGATTTTGCGAGCGAGGCGGAAACCCAGCTCTATCTTCTGGGTATTTATCATGAAGATATGCACGGCGAAGCGTTGACCTATACCCGGCAAACCCTGGGATATCCTGCGCCGGTATTTTCCGAAGACAAAGCCTCACCCCATGCAAATAACGAGGAAGTCGGGCCGTTGCGCGGCGATGTGGAGGTTCCGGGCGGGCGGTTCTGGCTCGGCGCGTTTCCCGGGGGCGCCTTTGTGTTCGACAATGAGAAATGGGCTCATCCCGTTGAGGTTCGACCGTTTCGCATCGCGCGCGCCCCGGTAAGCAATGCGGAATTCCTGGCTTTTATCGAAGATGGCGGTTATCGCCAGCGCCGCTTCTGGGATGAAGCGGGTTGGCAGTGGCGCACGGAGGCGGCTGCTGAGCATCCGGCTTATTGGGTACCGCAGGGGGGTGGTCGGTTTGCCGTCCGGCGCTTTGCTGCCCTGGAACCGCTTGCTCCAAATCAGCCGGTGATGCACGTGAATTGCTACGAAGCCATGGCATGGTGCCGTTGGGCCGGCAGGCGCCTGCCCAGCGAGGCGGAGTGGGAGATGGCCGCTGCGGCCGACCCCGACGTGCTCGGCAAGACCGCCCCGAGCAAACGGCGCTATCCTTGGGGGGACGCGCTGCCGAGCCGCATCCACGCCAATCTCGACGGCTACGCGCTCGGGCCGAGAGACGTGGGTGCGTATCCGGCAGGAGATTCTGCCTGGGGCTGCCGGCAAATGCTCGGCAATGTTTGGGAATGGACAGCGAGCCGTTTTGAGCCGTATCCGGGCTTTTCGCCTGATGCGTATGAGGACTACTCCGCACCGTGGTTTGGCTCGCGTATGGTCTTGCGCGGGGGGAGTTGGGCCACACGCGCGCGGCTGATTACCACGACATACCGCAACTTCTTCACTCCCGAGCGTCGTGATATTTTCGCTTCCTTTCGCACCGTCGCTCTTTAATTTCTCCTTGCAAAGGCGTGGGCGAGCCGGCGGCTATGCGCTAAAGAAGCAGGCAGGCTTCCTCGAACTCGAGCCTTGGGTTCCGCGGAGGCATCTCCGCCGGATCGCCGTAGCCGAGATTGATGAGAA
>JAIMBF010000050.1 GCA_023511585.1 Terriglobia bacterium | reverse complement strand
GAACGCGATGCGACAGATGTGGTGCAAGCCGCGGGTGGTCATGTCGTCGGTCATGTTCTCGTGCCGTTTCAGACATCCGATTTTTCCTCTTTCCTCCTGCAAGCCCAAGGCAGCGGCGCGCAGGTCGTGGCACTTGCGAATTCCGGAGGTGATACGATCAACGCCGTGAAGCAGGCAGCCGAGTTCGGCCTGTCTCGGTCGCAGAAGCTTGTGAGCCTTCTCATCTTTCTCTCGGACATCCACTCCATCGGCCTTCAGACCGCGCAGGGATTGATGCTGACGAACGCCTTCTATTGGGATCTGAACGACGGCACGCGCGCTTTCGGAAAGGCCTTCGCCGCACGCAATAACGGCCGGATGCCCACCATGAACCAAGCGGGCGCCTATGCCGCGACATTACACTGGATGAAAGCGATCGCCGCGATGGACAAGGCAAAAGCTCATGACGGTGCTCTTGTGGTGGCAAAAATGAAGGAGATGCCCACCGACGATCCGCTTTTCGGGAAAGGCCGCATCCGCGAAGACGGGCGCACGATCCATGACATGTACCTCTGGCAAGTAAAGAGCCCTGCCGAGTCTCATGGGCCTTACGATTATCTGAAGCTTGTCGCGACCATTCCCGGCGACGAGGCGTTTCGTCCGATGTCGTCGGAGGCTTGCCCCATGCTCAAAACAGCGAAGTAGCGTGCTGATACGAACCTTCTCCGCCGGCAGAACGGAGAGCAAGCGCGTCTCGCTGACAATCCTCTTGGTGGCCGAGGTGGCAGCCATGGCAACCTGGTTTGCCACGACCGCTTCTCTCGGCGCCATCCAAGCGCAATGGAGCCTCTCGCCGTTCCAACAAGCCCTGCTCACCAGTTCGGTCCAAGCCGGATTTGTTGTCGGAACCTTGGCCAGCGCGCTTCTCTCACTCGCCGATCGCGCCGATCTCAGAACGCTGTTCTCAACCGCCGCCTCGGTCGCGGCAGGGGCCAATGGCGCGATCCTTTTGTTTGATCCGCCCGATCCTGCCGTGCCTGTTCTGCGTTTCGTCTCCGGCATGTGTATGGCCGGCGTTTACCCCGTGGGCATGAAGCTGGCTGCGACCTGGGCCGAGGGTGATCTCGGTTTCCTCATTGGCATGCTGGTGGCCGCCCTCACCCTCGGCTCGGCCTCGCCGCACGCCATGGCGGCCCTCGGCGGCTTTGACTGGCGCGCACCCGTTGCCGGTGCGGCAGCAAGTGCGCTGGCTGCAGCTGTCCTTATCCGATTTGTCAAAATCGGTCCGCATCACGCGAAAGCGCCGCCGCTGGAGATTACCAATGCCTTGGAGGCCTTTCGCCGCCCTGCCCTACGCCTCGCCAATTTCGGCTATTTTGGTCATATGTGGGAACTTTATGCGATGTGGGCGTGGATCGGCGCCTACCTTACGGCCAGCCTCTCGGCGCGATACGGTGACGCCCCGCCTTTAAATCCGCGCTTTGCGACCTTTGCGGTCGTGGCAATCGGCTCCCTCGGCGCCTTGCTCGGCGGTTATGCTGCAGACCGTCTTGGACGGACGCTGGTAACGGCAGTTTCCATGGCGGTGAGCGGAACGTGCGCCGTGGTGATCGGTTTGTTATTCGCCAGCCCGGCTTGGTTGGTGATGGGGGTTGCGCTCGTTTGGGGTCTCAGCGTCATTGCGGATTCGGCGCAATTCTCTGCGGCGGTAACCGAGTTGTCCGACCGCAGGTTGATCGGCACGATGCTGACAGTGCAGACCTGCGTGGGCTTTCTCATCACCCTCGTGAGCATTCACGCGCTGCCCTATGCCGTCCGCCTGTTGACCTGGCGCTATGCTTTTGACTTGCTCGCCGTTGCGCCATTCCTCGGCGTGGTTGCTATGCTGCGCCTCAGAGCCCGCCCGGAGGCGCAGACCATGGCGGGCGGCCGCCGATAGTTACAGGAACGAGGCTTCCATGACGTTTTCCAAGATTCTCTATGAGACGCTGAACGGCGTTGCCCGCATTACCCTCAATCGGCCGGAGCGCGCCAACGCTCTTGATCAGGACATGTTGAGCGAGATCGGCGCCGCGATGGACATGGCCGAATCCGATCCGGAGGTGAGAGCTGTTATCGTGCGCGGGGCGGGCGCCGCCTTTTCCTCCGGCTTCGATCTGAAAGCGCAGATGGAGGCGCGGCCCAGCGGAGTTGATGCCTGGCGGCCGCTGCTGCGCAAAGATTTCGATACGGTCATGCGCTTTTGGCACTGCCCCAAACCGACGATTGCCGCCGTGCGGGGGCCTTGCCTTGCCGGCGCATGCGAGCTCGCGCTGGCCTGCGACATGACGATTGCATCCGAAGATGCCTTCTTCGGCGAACCGGAGTTGAAATTCGGCGCGGGGATTGTGGTGATGCTTCTGCCGTGGATTGTCGGGCCGAAAATCGCCAAGGAAATTATTTTGCTCGGCGAAGATCGGGTATCGGCCCGGCGCGCGGAGCAGATCGGCATGATCAACCGTGTGGTCGCGAGCGAGGCCCTCGACGAAGAAGCCTTGCGCATGGCGCGCCATATCGCCGTGATCGACCCCGGTCTGGTCAGGGAAACCAAGCGTGCGCTGAACCGAGCGCTGGAGCAGCAAGGGTTGTTGCTCGCCCTGGAGAGCGCGCTCGAGATCGACCTCGCCATCGAAGGGGCAGGCTCGATCGACAAGATCGCGTTCATGGAAGTGGCGCGGCGCGAAGGGTTGAAGGCTGCCCTTGCGTGGCGAGACGCGCGGTTTGCATCGCCTGCTTGATAGCGGAGCCGTGGGAGAGAAGATGATGACGCTCCACCATGCGCTCTGCCGCATCCTTGCCGGGACGGCGGAAAACATCGTGCAGGACGAGGCCGGAACGACGCGAAGCTATGCCGAAATTGCCGAGATCGCCGCCCGCATCGCCGAAGATTTGCGAACGGCGGGGATGATGCCGGATGAGCCCGTGCATGTCTCGGTCGCCAATCGCGCTGCCGATCTTGCAGCTCTCTTCGGCGTTTGGCAGGCAGGAGGGGTTGCCGTTCCCCTGCATTCGGCTGCTGCCGAGGCAACGCGTGCAGCGGTGCACGAGCAAACGCGCGCCCGCTTCCAGGTGACGGACGGCGCGTTGAGTGTGCTCACCGAAACGCCGCCGCCGCCCCGGCCGCTTCTGAAGGGAGCCGCGTTGATTATCTTCACGTCGGGCACCACCGGCAAACCCAAAGGCGTGGTTCTCGGCCATGACCGTTTCGCAGCCAAACTGGACGTTCTGCAGAACCTTCTTCACTTCATCGCCGATGATACGATCTTGCTGCCGCTTCAGCTGGTTTTCGTCTTTGGGCTCTGGGTTGCACTTCTCACTCTGAAGGCGGGCGCGCGCTTGGAGCTTATGGGTAAGTTCTCGCCTGCGGCGCTGCGATCGCGCCTGGCGGGAGCGACGGTGCTTGCCGCGGTGCCGTCCATGTTGCGCACCGTTTT
The DNA here is from genome assembly GCA_023511585.1 of Terriglobia bacterium. Lineage (GTDB taxonomy): Bacteria > Pseudomonadota > Alphaproteobacteria > Acetobacterales > Acetobacteraceae > JAIMBF01. The sequence goes on along the minus strand of JAIMBF010000050.1, from coordinate 16,528 downwards.
CACGGGTGGGGCGGTGCACGCGCCGCACGCACCGCGGCTGCGCACGATCATCACCGGCGGCGAAGCGCTGGGCGCTCATTTATCCTCCGAAATGAGAAGGGTGTTGCCCCATACCGGGATCTACGACCTTTATGGGCTGACCGAGACGGGCTCGTGCGATTTTTGTCTGCGCCCGGAAGAGGCAGAAGCGGGAATGAACACCATCGGCCGCCCGACGGAGCAGATCGCCTACCGCATCCAGGTGCCGGACGGGGGAAATAGCCTGCTCGGCGCCGCGAAAGGCGCGCCGGCGGGAGAGCTTCTGATCCGCTCGCCCTTCGGTATGCTCGGCTATCTCGACAATCCGGAACTGACCGAAGCGTCTTTCGTCGATGGCTATTTTCGCACCGGCGATCTGGCCCGCGAACGCGCCGACGGAAGAGTGGAGATTGTTGGGCGCATCAAGGAGATGATTTCCCGCGGCGGAAACAAGATTGCGCCGGCAGAGATTGAGGCTCTGCTTTCCACGCATCCCGCGATTGCGCAAGTTCTTTGCGCGGGGGTTCCGGACGCAAGGCTTGGGGAAGCCGTGCATGCGGCAGTGGTGCTGAAGGCGGGCGCAACGGTGGAGGCCGAGGCCATTCGCGATTGGTGCCTAGGAAAAATCGAGAAGTTCAAGGTGCCCGACAAGATTCACATCCTCGATGCGCTCCCGACCGGCCCGACCGGCAAGGCATCCCGCGCGGGTATAAAGGCGATCGCGCAACGATAACGAGGATCAACCCTGAAACCGTAGGGATGTATACCTTACGACGTTAAAGGCAATTCAGCCGAACTCGTCGCGCGGCGCCCTGGCCTGCCTTGTGAAAACGCACGCAGATGTCGTTGATCTGCAGGCTTCAGAGCGCGAGATAGCGCTGGCGGATCTCTTCGTTGGCTTCCAGGCCGGCGATGGTGTCGCTATAGACGATCTGGCCTTTGTCGATGATCAGCGCGTCGCTCGCAATCGAGAGGCAGAAATGCAAATTCTGCTCCGCGATCAGGATTGTTGCTCCCTGAGAACGAAGATCGCGCAGCAAGCGTGCGATACTCGCAACCACCAGCGGCGCAAGCCCCTCGCTCGGCTCATCGAGGAGCAGGATTTTCGGGTTGCCCATCAAGGCGCGGGCGATTGCGAGCATCTGCTGTTCGCCGCCGGAAAGTCGCCCCGCGGGGCGGCGGCGAAGCGGCGCAAGCAAGGGGAAACTTTCCCAGATCCGCTCCAGCGTCCAGGTGATCTCTCCGTCTGGTCCGGGTTTCTGGGCAATCAGAAGATTGTCTTCAACGCTGTGGGCAGGGAAAACCTGCCGATCCTCGGGGACATAAGCAAGCCCGAGGCGCGCCAGGCGATAGGGCGCAGCGCCGGTAACATCCCTGCCTGCCAGCCGGACGACACCCCGGCGCGCCGGCAAAATCCCGGCGAGTGCTTTCATCGTCGTGCTTTTGCCGGCGCCGTTGCGGCCAAGCAGCGCCATGGTTTGCCCGGCGGCGAGGCTAAAGCCCACGCCAAAGAGAATTTGGCTGACGCCGTAATGGACATCGAGGTCCCGGACCTCAAGCAAGGGTGTCATGGCTTCGGCGCCTCGGTGCCGAGATAGGCGGCAATAACGGCGGGATCGGCGCGTATGGCGGCCGGCGTTCCCGCCGCCAAAAGCCGGCCATAGCACAGCACGGCGACGCGCTCGGCGATGCGAAAGACGATCTCCATATCATGCTCGATGAATACCAGGGTAAGTTTTTGTTCCGCCCATACATGCTGGACCCGGTCGATCATACGCGCGCGCTCCTCCGGCCCCATCCCCGCCGTGGGCTCATCGAGAAGAAGAATTTTCGGTTCCAGTGCGAGCGCAAGCGCGATATCGAGCAGTTTTTGATCGCCATGCGAGAGTGTCGCGGCCACGCGATCGACGCTCTCGGTAAGCCCCAGCATGGCGGCAATCTCGTCGGCGCGCGTTCGTGCGCCGGGCGGAGGAAAGCGCCGCGCAAGGTCGCCCCATTGGCCGCGATGGGCAGCAACCGCCGCCATGAGATTTTCGCGCACCGTCAGGGTCGGGAAAAATTGCGCAACCTGGAATGCGCGCCCAAGACCACGCCGCACGATCGCCGCCTGGCTGCGCCCGGTGATCTCCTCGCCATCGACCAGAATTTGGCCGCCATCGGGTAGCAAGGCGCCGGAGATGAGATTGAAAAACGTGCTTTTGCCCGCGCCGTTTGGCCCGATGACCGCGGAGAGCGAGCCCGAGGGAAAATCCAGCGTCACGTCATCGATGGCGGCAACACCGCCGAAGCGCTTGGTCAGATGACGCACTTCGAGGTTCATCGCGAGGCCACTTCGCCGCGTCCGGGCAGAACGCGCAGAAAATCCAAGACACCGCGGCGTAGCCCGAGCGCGAAGAGCAAAATCACCACACCCTGCACCAAGCCGTGATATTCGGTGAGGCGGGTGAAAATGTCGTTGAGGGCAAGCAAAATCGCGCTTCCCGCAAGCGGGCCGAGAAAGCTGTCGATGCCGCCGAGCATAACCGCAAAGATCGCCTGGCCGGAGAAAGGCCAATCGGCGAATTCGGGATAGGCGCCTGAGACGAAGAGGCTCGCGAGTATACCACCGAGCGCGGCAAACACCCCGGCGAGCACAAAGATCGCAAGTTTCGGCCGCCAGAGCGGAATGCCGAGAAAGGCTGCACGTGCCTCGTTGTCGCGGATCATGCGGAGAGTCATGCCGAAGGGGCTCGCGGTGATGTGGCGCATGGCAAAGAGCCCGGCAACCAGAAGCACCGCGCAAAACTGATAAAGATGACCCTGCTGATTGATATCGATGCCGGCGATGACCCGCCGCGGAATGCCGCCTTGCAAGCCCTGATCGCCCCCCGTGAGGCTGACCCAGGAGATGATCACGCTGTAAAACAGCATCTGGATCGCCAAAGTTACAAAAGCGAAATAGATGGTCTTCAGGCGAATGCAAACCGCGCCGACAAGAAGCGCGACAAGCGCGGCAAGAAAAAGGGTGAGCAGAACGGCAGAAGCTAGCGACAGCGTCGTTCGCTGCATAAGCAGAGCAAAAGCATATGCCCCGAAACCGTAAAACAGGCCATGACCGAAGGAGATCATACCGCTGCCGCCGACGAGGAGATTGAGCGAGGTCGCAAAGAGCGCGAGCGCGCTCAGGCGGATGATGAAATCCTCAAAAGCCGGGCTGGAAAACGCCAACGGCGCGCCGAGCAATAGAACTAACGCCGCGAGTGCAACCCCGCTATCGCGCCAGAACCCGTTCATCTCAGACGATCTCGCGGCCGAACAAGCCGCTTGGCCGCAGCAAGAGAACAAGGATCATCGCGGCATAGATCAGCTCATCGGTAAAGAGCGGAAAGCCGATCGTCCCAAAGCCGCGCAACAGACCGTACCCGATTGCGGTGAGCAGCGCGCCGGCGATCGAGCCCATGCCACCGATCACGGTAATGATGAAGCTTTCGATCAGGATCGAAAACCCCATCCCCGGCGAGAGCGAGCGCACCGGCGCCGCCAGCGCCCCCGCCAGCCCCGCAAGCCCCCCGCCAAGGCCGAACACCAAGGCGAACAATGCCGTGGTGTTGATACCGAGCGCGGCGACCATCTGCGGGTTTTGCGCGGCGGCGGTGATGATCTTACCCATCCGGGTGAACCCGAGGCCGAGACCCAGCAAAGCGGCCAGACACAGAGAGAGCACAATCAACCCGGCGTAAAACGGCGGAACGACACCGCCGGCAATGAAAATCGGTGCGCGCTGGAATGCCTCCGGCATGCCCATCGCGTGAAAATCCGCGCCCCAAATAAGCTTTACCAGATCGTCAAAAATCAAGACCACCGCATAGCAGATCAGCAACTGCATGAGCACGTTGCCGCCATAGACGCGGGCGATCAGAAAGCGCTCGAACGCAACCCCGAACACCGCCATCGCCGCGGCTGCTGCGAGCACCGCAAGCCCGTAGCTGTTGGTAGCCTGCAAGACACTGTAGGCGATATAGGCGCCAAGCATATAAAACGTGCCGTGTGCGAAATTGACGATTTTCAGAACCCCGAAAATCAGCGTCAATCCCGCGGCGACAAGGAACAGCAACAGGCCGACGATCAAGCCGCTGCTGGCCTGCGTGACCACGCAGGCCGGGCTTGCGAAGCATGCGACGAGCGCTCCAAGATCCATGGTGTGCGAACCGAGGCAAGCGCGCGCGATTCAGATATAGCCTAGCTGCTTCTTCCAAGCCGTTTCGAGCTCGATGATCTGGCCCCAATCGGCGGGCTTGATATCGGCAATGTAAGGCGGCTTGGCAATGGTACGGCCCCAACCGATGGCGTAATCGATGATGGTATGATCCTCACGCATCGTGATTTTTCCATTTGTACCGAATGGGCAATCAATGGTTAGCCCGGAGAGCACCGCAACCAATGTCTTGCCATCGGAGGTTCCGGCTTTTTTCGCCGCTGCCTCCAGGAACATCATTGCTGCGGCATTCTGCCATGCCCAGTTCGTCGGGTATTGGCCAAAGCGCTTGCGATAGGCTTCGCTCCAGGCTTTGTTTGCGGGCAGCGGCGGAAATTCCTCGAAATACCGCGTGCCGGACTGGATGCCGTCGGGGATATTCTTAATCGCGCTAAGAACCGGATAATCGACATTGGGCGTGCATACAGTCATGGCTTTAAACAAAGCATAGACGTTGCCTTGGTTGATAAACGCCGAGAGATCGCCGGCATAAAGCAGGGTGAATAACGCCTGCGGCCTGGCCTGGATCAATTTGGTGATGACTTCTGTGAAGTCGGGCTGACCGAGCTTGGGCCAAGCCTGGGTCACGAGTTCGATATCCGGCTTGAAATGACGGAAGAAATCCAAAAACTGCGCGGTCGTGTCACGGCCGTAGGCGTAATCGGGGGAACACGTCGCCCATTTGTTGAATTTATGGGCATTTGCGAATTGCGCGAGATAGGCGCCGCCGGCGATGCTGTCATGCACACCTTGGCGGGCGCAGCGGAACGCGGTCGGGGCGCGCAGCTTGGGATCGGCGGTGAGCGAGGAGGTCTCGCTGCATGTATGGATGCACAACACCCCGAGATCCCGCACCACCTCTTGCACGGCGAACGCGCCCGAGGACGGCGTTGCGTCGATCAACAACTCGCAACCGCCGGTGTTGACCAATTCGCGCGCCACACGCGCCGTTTCCTGCGGCTGCGCCTTGCCGTCTTCAAACACCAGTTCGATCTTGCGCCCGGCAAGCCCGCCCGCAGCGTTGATGCGATCCGCCTCGAGGAGCAGGGCATTGCGCGAGGAGGTGCCAAGCAGTGCGATCGGCCCCGAAAGCACGGTGGGAACGCCGATACGCAGCACATTACCGGCGCCGCGTGCCAGGAAAGGGATGGCAAGCGCCCCGGTAACCCCGGTTGCCAAGACCGCCCGCCGACCCAATCCGGGTTTTGTCTTGTCATTATTTTTGACGTCATGCTTTGTCATCGATCCATCTCCCTATGTTTTCTTCTCGTTCCGTCTGCCGACGAGCTAAATTATAGACCCCAGGCCATCAGTCAATTCGGAAGTCATTTCGGAACCACTCCGGAACGAGATGGCTTGGGGGTTGGACGTCCCGGACAGACGCAATTCTTGGCAAATGTAGAAGATCTTGCAAGATGCCGACGGCCACCGGAGGGCAAGCGCAGATGCCCGATGCACCGGTTCTTGGGGGCGGTCTTTAACATGCCGCGTAGCCGCAGTTTCTCTGCAGCCCGAGTCGATTGCCGGATTGCCGAGACCGGCGAGGTTTTCCCCCATGCCGCCCGCGCGATCATCCTGCCCGAGAGATTCGATCGTTGCGAAACACATTTGGAATGAATACTCAGAAATGCATCCATCAATAAGAGCGCGGCAGATTGAGTTCGTGTTGCGCAACAAAATTGAGTACCATTTCTTCGGAAACAGGGGCAAAGCGGAAGAGCCGAGCATCCCGCCACAATCGCTCCACATGGTACTCGGTGGCATAGCCCATACCGCCCAAGGTCTGAATTGCGCGATCGGTGGCCTGCATGGCCGCTTGCCCGGCCACATATTTCGCGATGTTTGCCTCACTGCCGTAGGGCTCGCCGCTGTCGTAGAGCGCTGCGGCCTTGCGGTTCATCAGCCGCGCGCACTCCGCATGGATATACGCCTCTGCAAGCGGAAACTGTACGCCTTGATACGATCCGATGGGTTGGTTGCCGAAGATTCGCCGCTGCTTCGCGTAGTCCACCGCCAGCCGGACCGCCAACTCCGCTGTTGCAACAAGCCCCGCTGTGGTCACGATCCGCTCGGTATTCAGCACGTCAAGCAGCTGGCGGAATCCGTCATCGAGCGTGCCCAGCAATTCGTCTTTCTCGACACGCACGTCGTCAAAAAACACCATGCTGGAGGGCAGCGTATGGGTGCCAAGCTTTTCGATCTCGCGATACGAGAGGCCCGCACGCACGCGATCGATTAAAAACAAGCTAATGCCTTGGGTTTTTCGCGACACTTCCTCGGCACGCGTGGTGCGTGCCACAACCAGCAGTTTTGTTGCTTGCGGCACCGCGGTGATCCAGACCTTCTGCCCGTTCAGCCGCCAACCATCACCATCGCGTCGTGCAAAGGTCTTGATCGCGAGCGAATTGCTTCCGGCATCCGGCTCGGTCAACGCCATTGCAAACATCGCCTCGCCCGAGACCAACTTTGGCAGCCACTCCCGTTTCTGTGCTTCCGTGCCGAAGCGCGTGAGCGAGATTCCGCCGAAGATCGGGTTGCACATGAACATCTGACTGAGCGTCGAGCCGCCACCTGCGGCACATAGCGTCTCAATGGCCAGCACCATCTCCGTCATTCCCAGCCCGGCACCGCCATATTGCTCCGGCACCGCGATGCCGCAGAGACCCGCATCGCAGATTTCCTGCCAAATCTCGGCCGGAAACGCATGGCGGGCATCGAGATCGCGCCAGTAGTCAAGGCCATATTTTTTTCCGATCCGAGCCGCCGTGTCGATGAGCAGCTGCTGTTCCGGAGTATATGTGAATTTCATCCCGGCTTGCCCTTTTCCTTACCTGCGCAACAGTGTCAGCGGTTGTGCAAGAATTTCTGCCACGGCATTCAGAAACCGTGTTGCGCTCACACCGTCGAGCACGCGGTGATCGCATGACAGCGCCAAGCTCAATTCCTGCCGAAGGCTCGGTTGACCGCGATCATCCGGGCGGAAAACCGGCCGCACCGCAGCAACGCCGAGAATCGCCGCCTGTCCCGGGTTGATGATCGGGATCAGCTGCGCGGCGCCGAACATTCCGACATTGGAAACGGAAATAGCGCCACCGGCAAGATCCTCCTCCGTCAAACGCCCGCGCCGCGCGCGCGTTACCAGCTCCTCACAGGCGCAGGCAATACCATCCAGACCGAGGCGATCGGCGTTCCGAAGCACCGGGGCCACCAGGCCGCGCTCCGTCATAACCGCCAAGCCGATATCGATCGCATCCAGCGTAACGATCTCGTTGGCGTCCCAGACACGGTTGATATCCGGAAAGCGCTTGAGCGCTTTCACGACTGCAGCCACGACGAAATGGGTCAAGCTTAAGCGTATTTCGCCCTTTGCCGCATTCAGCTCTTCGCGCAATTTCAACAATCGGGTCACATCGGCATCGGCGATGACATAAAAATGCGGAATGTTCCGCTTTGCCTCGGTCATGCGCCGCGCGACGGTCGTTTCCGAAAGGCTCGCCGGCCGCCGCTGCTGCCGCGACAAAGGGGCGGCCGAGGCCGCAGGCGAAGAGGCATCGGCTTCGGCTCTCAAAACAGCCTGTTGAGCTGCAGCGATTTCGACGTCTCGCGCCTTAATTCGGCCGCGAGGCCCCGACCCGCGAATTGCCTTCAGATCGATATTCGCCTGACGCGCCAGCCGCCGCGCCAAAGGTGTTGCAATGACACGCGTCGCATTCGAAAAAGACCCCCGAGAAGATGCTGCTCTATCCAGCGGCATAACGTTTTCGATCCAAGTCGCTACCGTCGTACCGACAGGCACAATGCTGCCCTCCGCGACTTCAAGCGAGACAATCTTGCCATCGCTCGGGGCTTCGACGTCCGTGGCAATCTTTTCGGTTTCAACGACAAATAAGACGTCTCCCGCCCGGACCTGGTCGCCGGGCTTGACGCGCCAGCTGGCCAGCAGGCCCTCCGTCATAGTCAGGCCGAGCTTGGGCATCGTGATCGAACGGATCGGTTCCGACGTCACGCCAACACCTTCCGTGCCGCCTGCACGACGGCATCCGCGGAGGGAAGATACTTGCGTTCCAGCGCCTTGGAGAACGGCACCGGCATAAACGGTGCGCCGACGCGCAAGATCGGGGCATCAAGCTCGTCGAAGCCGATATCGGCCATGCGCGCGGCAATTTCGGCACCGATACCGAAAGCCTCGACCGCCTCATGCACGACAATCAGCCGGTGGGTGCGACTGAGCGAGTTCATAACCGTCGCCTCATCCCAAGGCTGCAGGCTGCGCAGATCAACAACTTCCGCCTCGATGCCTTCGTTTGCAAGTATACCGGCGGCCGCCATGCAGGTGTGCACGGCGCCGCCGTAACTCACCAATGTTAGATCGCGCCCTGGCCGAATGACGGCCGCGTGGCCGATCGGCACCGGCTCCAGCACCTCCGGCACCTCCGCCTTCGTCGCGTAAAGCGCTTTGTTTTCGACCACGATGACCGGGTCCGGGTCGGCGATGGCCGCGCGCAGGAGGCCATAGGCACTAGCCGGGTCGGCCGGACAGACCACTTTCAACCCGGGAACATGCGCAAACCAAGCCTCCAAGCATTGCGAATGCTGCGGCCCAGCACTCAGCCCGCCGCCATGCGGCGTACGCACCACAAGCGGCACCGATCGCTGGCCACCGAACATGAAACGCGCTTTTGCGGCTTGGTTGACCAGCGCGTCCATGACCAGAGTGGTGAAGTCCATGAACATGATCTCGAGCACCGGCTTGAGGCCCGACAACGCGGCACCGACTGCCGCGCCGGCGAGTGCGGCCTCGCTAATCGGGGTATCGATGACGCGCTCCGCTCCGAACCGATCGCGCAGCCCGCGCGTTGCACCGAAGGCGCCGCCGGCCGCAGACACATCCTCGCCCAACAGAATGACGGAAGGATCCGCTTCAAGCGCATCCGCAAGGGCCTGATTGATCGCGCGTATGTATCGCAACTCCGGCATCAGTGCAGATCCACGGGCGTATAGGTATCGGCTTTCGCCGTTTCAAAATCCGGGGCGCTGCCGGCTCGGGCCGCAGCGACTGCGGCCTCAATGCGGCAATCGATATCGGTTAATAGGTCTTGCAGACGCTCCTCGCCGACATCAAGCCGACGCAAATATTCCTTCGCAATGCGGATCGGGTCGCGCGCGGCCAACGCTTCCAACTCCGCGGGATCACGGTATTTCTGCGCATCGCCTTCGTAATGCCCGCGCATGCGCGTGGTGAAGCATTCCAGCACCGCCGGACCTTCTCTGCGCACATGCGCAACGATATCCGCCGCCTTCGTGCTCACCGCGACGACATCGTTGCCGTCCGAAGCGACGTAGGGAATACCATACGCGGGCACGAGGTCCGCAAGCCTGAACGTAATTTGCCCGGCACTCGGCGAGAACTCACTCCAGCCGTTGTTCTCGCACACGAACAAAAGCGGCAGACGCCAGAGAGACGCAAGGTTCAGGCATTCATGCAGCAAACCCTCGCCCAGCGCGCCATCACCGAAGAAGGCAACCGCGATGGCGTTGCGCCGTAGCCGCTGATGTGCCAAGGCCGAACCGAGCGCAATCGATAGTCCGGCGCCGACGATTCCGTTGGCGCCCAACATGCCGATTGAAAGATCGGCGACATGCATCGAACCGCCGCGCCCGCGGCACAAACCCTGTTCGCATCCCAACAATTCGGCAAAGAAACCATCCAGAGGCATGCCTTTCGCGATCGCATGCCCATGACCGCGATGGGTGGAGGCGATGGTATCGTCTGCCGTCAATGCGCTCATGACGCCGACGGGCACTGCTTCCTGGCCGATGCTGAGATGGATGAAGCCGGGCACTTCGCCGTCAGCGAACAGCCTGCCGAGCCGTTCCTCCACGCGGCGGATCAGCAGCATATCGGCATAGAGCTTGAGCATCTGGTTCTCGCCCAGCGCCGCTCGGTGCGATGACGTCATCAGACGGCTCTATCGTACGGCTTGTTCCGAATTCGGCTGCGGCAAGAGTGCGAAGGCGGCGAGAACTTCGGAAATATCGCCCGCAGGCAAACGGTCGACGAAGGCCTCCAAGCGATCGAAGGCTGCCATCGGCACACCCTCTTGCGCGCCGATCCGACGCAACATCGCAGAGAGGGTTGCGCGGTCATAGGCGTAATCAGCCGGCGTCATCCGTTGTTCCTGAATAAGCGTTCCTTTCGCCGTATCCGCCTCGATGATCGCACTGAGCACCGGCACCGAGGGATCCGTCACCAACGTGGTGCGTGTGATCAACTCAGCCACGGACCGGTCATCATAGTTGGTCATATGATGCATCGACGGCGCGCCATAGAGCAATGTTGTCGCCACACAGAACGGGATGCTCATCAAGGTTCCCGAAATCGAGTGGAACGGCCCTGTGGCATCCATTCCGGCATAGCCGGTCTCGTAGGGATTCATGCGCACCCGGATGGCTTTCGGCGTTTCACCGTTCAATTTTTCGCGCAGCGCCAGCGCGCATGTCACCGGAGTTTGGTTAAAAGCGCAAACGGGGTAGGGTTTGAAGGTCACCCTGAGTGTGGCCCACTCCCGACCAAGCTTTGCCGCCAGCCCGTCCGGCAGGGCCATGTCCGCAAAGCTGGAGGCAAGGCTGGCTTTGCCTTCGAGCGCGAAAGGCGCCGAAACAGCGCCGGCTCGCGCCAGCTCGGCCGCAGCCAGACCGTTCGCGGCAGCGATCCCGGGTTGGTAGCGCCATTCGTCGGTACCATCGACAAAAGATTGCAGCACGCCGCCCGTGAAGGACGCGGCAATCGCCACCGCCGCCCCGGTCCGCGATGCGTCAAGGCCCATCAAGCGGGAGGCCGCGGCCGCTGCGGCGATCACGCCGTAGGTGGTGGTGGAACGGAAGCCGTTCGGCGTGGTTTTGGCGGCGAGCGCAGCCTCCAGCAATCCGCCCGCCTCGTAGCCCGCGACCAGCGCGGGAACCAGCCGATCCAACGGAAATCGCCGCGCTTCAATGAGCGCTGTCAGCATCGGGATAAGGACTGTGCCGAAATGTGCGGCGCCGCAGGTATCCTCTTGCGCGCGGCCGTGGAAGAGAGCGCTGTTGGCCAGGCAGCACCCGCCGATGGTCGTCCGCCGCCCGTCCCCCAGCAGCGTTGCTCCTCTCGGGTTTTCTCCGTCGATTGCCAACACGGCCTGACGCGCTACGGGCGCATAGGGCGTGTTGTAGCCGTTCAACGCCATGCCGTAGCCGTTCAGCAGGCAGACGCGCGCTTTCTCGACCACCTCCGGCGGAAGCGTGGCGAGTGTTAAGCCCGCAACGAAAGTGCCGATTTCAGCGGATAAGTTGCGCATTCTTCCCTCCCCTGCCCCGATCCAAGGCTGATCCGCCCGACGATTCAGTGCGTCGGATTAAGCCGCGGTGCCCCATCAGCGTCAAGAGAAAAATGAACGGTGACTCAGCACTCGTTTTTCTTTTTGAATCATGAGTCGGCATTCACTTATACCTTGAATCGCGGCGAATGCGCGGGCTAAACTTCCGACCGCTATCTATGAGGGAGGTTTGTCGCATGGCCGAGGAACTGGTCCGGTATGAGCGCCGGGATCGCGTGGCAATCATCGCCATCAATCGCCCCCAGACTCTCAACGCGCTGGATACGGCCACGCTGGCGGCCCTCGAGACCTGCGTCGAGCGAGCCGAATTGGACGCCGATGTGCGCGTGATCGTGTTCACCGGCGTGGGGCGGGCGTTCGTTGCCGGCGGGGATATTGCAGATCTGAACAGCCGCCAGGGGCTGCAGCATTATCAGGAGCTCGCCGAACGGCTGCATAGGGTATTTCGCCGCATTGAGTTGTGCGACAAGCCGACGATCTCCGCCGTGAATGGCTGGGCACTCGGCGGCGGCACGGAATTGTTGCTGTGCACGGACCTTCGCTTTGCAGCCGCGTCTGCCAAGCTCGGTTTGCCGGAGATCACGCTCGGCATGTTTCCCGGCGCCGGCGGCACGCAGCGGTTGATCCGCCAGATTCCGCTCTGCAAGGCAAAAGAGTTGATGTTTATCGGAGAGCGAATCGACGCCAAGGATGCGGAACGCATCGGCCTGATCAACCGTGTGGTCTCGGACGAATCCCTGATGGATGAGGTGCTTGCGCTGGCCGAGAAAATTTCTCAGAAATCGCCGCTAACGCTGAAGCTTCTGAAGCGCACTCTGAATAACGGGGCCGACATGCCGCTGGCGAGTGCTCTGCACTACGAACAGGCCATGATCAGTCTGGTCTTGGACAGTGCCGATGCGCACGAAGGCTGCACCGCATTCCTCGAGAAGCGTGCGGCCAAGTTTGCCGGAGTATAGCGTCACGTGGCCGATTCTGCGCGCAAGTTATCGCGTAGTGAAAAGAACGAGGAGACGCGTCGGCGCCTGTTTCAAGCCGCGGCGAAGGTGGTTGGCGAACACGGTTATGCCGGAGCTTCGGTGTCGCGCATCACCATGGAAGCGAATGTCGCGCAAGGCACTTTCTATAATCATTTCGCCAGCCGTCAGGAGCTGCTTGATCATCTGCTGCCGACACTGGGCGAGGAGATGCTGGCATTCATTGAGGCCCGGGTACCTGCCGGCGCCACGGATGCCGAACAAGATATCGCCCGATGTAAGGCATTCTTCGAGTTTCTCAATGTATGCCCGGAATATCTGCGGATTTTGAACGAGGCCGAATTTTTTGCCCCGAAAGCCTTTCAAGCTTTGATGACGATGATCAGTCGCGGTTATCTGCGCGTGTTACAGCGTGCGCGCCGCCGCGGCGCATTGGTTCCGTATAGCGACGCGGAATTGGAAGTGATCGTTCAGACGTTATTGGGTGCACGTGCTTATCTCAGCCGCCGCTACGCGTATGGCGAAGGCAGAACGCAAGCCGTTCCGGAACATGTTCTCACCGCTTACGCAAAATTGGTGACCGAGGGGCTTTTCCGCGCGGCAGAGGAAGAGCCCGCCTCTAGCCCGTGATTTCCTCGCGCAGCAAGCGCTTGAGAACTTTTCCGGACGGATTTCGGGGAAGGCTCTCGCGCTGAATCACTGTTTTCGGTACCTTGAAGCCGGCCAACTTGGCACGGCAATAGGCCAAGATCGCTTCGGGTTGGAAAGAGGCTCCTTCTGCCATGACCACCACTGCTACCGGACGCTCTCCCCAACGCTCATCAGACACGCCGACCACGGCCGCCTCCGCAATCTCCGGCATTTCGTAAAGGACGCGCTCGATTTCGGACGAAGCAATATTTTCTCCGCCGGAGACGATGAGATCCTTTTTGCGGTCCGTAAGGTAAAGAAACCCGTCGGCGTCGAGATAGCCGACATCTCCCGTGCGAAACCACTCGCCATAGAAGGCCTCCGCCGTGCGCTCCGGATCACGCCAATAGCCGCTGGTGACCTTTGGTCCGCGCAAACAGATTTCGCCGTTTTCGCCGGTGGGAAGGGGCATACCGTGGTCGTCGACGATGCGAATTTCCAGATGCGCGACCGTGCGCCCGACGGAGCCGATCTTGGCGATTTCCCAGCCGGGCTCCATGAACGTATCGCCGCTGCAAGTTTCGGTGAGACCATAGGCATCGATATAGCGAGCGTTGGGAAACGTTTCGGCAAACGCACGGATACGGCTTTCCGGTGTGCGATCGCCCCCGCCGATCACCCAGCGGAGGCTGGAAACGTCACGCCGTTTGCGGGCCGCTTCGGCGAGCACCGCACCGGTCATGACCGGCGCCATCCAAACGCCGTTGATGCGTTCGCTCTCGATGGCATCGAGCACCGCGGCGGCGTCGAAGTCACGCTGCAGCACGATGGTGCCGCCCAACCACAGAACCGCAATGCCCGGCAAATCGAAAGCGCCGACGTGATAGAGCGGGCCGACGACGAGCAGACGCGTCTCTGCAGTAAGTCCAAGGCAGATGACGTGATCGGAGGACTTCCAATAGAAATTTTCGTAAGTGTGGATGACCCCTTTTGGTCGCGCCGTCGTGCCTGAGGTATACATCAGCCGGAAAATGTCTTGAGGGCGCCGCGGCACCATGTCTGCCGGCGGGGCACCCGAGCTCAGCCGCGTGCTGTCCACACGTGCTTGCGCATCAACGAACACCACTTCGGGCAGGTCGCGGACAACAGAGGCAAATTCCTCATCGGCAATCAACACCTTCGCACCGGCATGACGAACGATATAGCTTACCTCATCGCCTGCGAGCCGGTAATTGATCGGCAAAAATACCGCACCGATATGGCTGACGGCAAAAGCGATTTCCAGGAATGCGGGGCTGTTCTTCATGAGCACCGCAACGATGTCGTCGGCCCCGATTCCGCGCTGCCGAAGCCATCCGGCGACATGTCCGATGCGATCTTCAAATTCGCGCCACGTGATACGGTGTTTTCCAAACACCAAGGCCGTATTGTCAGGTGTTCTGCGAGCGTGCAAACGCACAAAACTGGACAGATTGATCACGACGTTTCTCTGAAATCTCTGTTGAATGGGACTGCTTTGCCGCCGGCCATCAGGTCATGGTCGTCCTTGACCGATGTACCCGCAGCACACAAGATACAAAAACACGGAAGAAAAAAGAAAGACAAGAGGAAGGCATGGCATGAGAAAATTGACCAGCCTTGCAATGATTGCGCTCGGTATCGACGGTGCCGGCGCGCATGCCGACGGATGCAGCACCGCGCAGTTGCTTGCGGTGGGTTGGTAACGCGGTCTTCGCTTATCGAGAGTGATTTGCGATACGGGGCAAAGGAGGCGAACCGTGAAAGGTTTGGTGGTTATCACCGGCGGCCGTTCCGGCATCGGTGCGGCGACGGGCCGGGCAGTGGCGGAAGCGGGCATGCAGCCTTTGCTCTGCGACATTATCGAATTCCCGCCGGAAGCAACGGATGTCTGGCCTACGCCGTTTGACGTCTCGGATGAAAACGCAGTGGCGCGCGAGGTAGCCGCCATCGAAAAGGAGCGAGGGCCCATCGTCGGGCTTGTGAATGCCGCAGGCATCCTTGGTCGCATGACGCCGCCGCATAAGTTCCGGATGGCTGACTGGGACCGTGAGATCGCTGTCGATCTGCGCGGCACGTATATTATGTGCCGTGAAGTCGGCTGGCGCATGGCGCAGCGCGGGTTTGGTGCCATTGTCAACGTGGCGTCGATCGTTTCGCTGACTTCGGCTCCCGTGCACGGCTACGGCCCGGCCAAGGCAGCGGTCGTGAACTTGACCATGACGTTGGCCGCCGAATGGGGCGCGCGCGGCGTGCGAGTCAATGCCGTCTCGCCCGGCTTCACCCGAACCCCGGCATTGCAGCGGGGTCTGGAGGCCGGTGTGCTGCAAGAGGATCGGCTGGCAGGATTTTCTGCCCTGCGCCGATTGGTGGAACCGGAGGAAGTCGGCCACGCTATTGCCTGGCTGCTGAGTGATGCCGCGAGCGCCATCACCGGGGTCAACCTGCCGGTGGATGCGGGCTTCCTCTGCGGCGTCACTTGGCAAGCGTATGGCGGGCTGCGCTTTGAGGCCTGAGCAATCGTTTGCAAAGTCAAGCGTGAAGCAGCGTCGGGTTCCCGTTTGCCCGGTGCTTGGCGATGGCGGTGAGCATGGTGGCTAGGCTCTCTGCGGTCGAAACCCCACCCCCGGGGCAATCGCGAGGCGGTTGGGCAAACTTTCGGCCCGGGCCAACGCTCCGCCCAATTTGTCGCGCCCTGCCGAGAATCGTGCATAAATCATGAAATTCATAAGACCCCGGTTCACAGCCGTTCATCTTGGATATAAAAAATAATCTTGATATTTTTGGCTTATGCCGATTCTCTGATGACATCGCGAACGAAAAAACCATATAATTCGTTGTATCGTGATAACAGCGCATGGCCGTCGGAATATGTCGATTCGTACGAAGCACTCGGAAAAGCAGGAAATCCAGCCGCACAGGGCAGGAAATTCCGCAATGGGGACCGGCGCACCCAGCGAGCCGCGCGTGCCGCTCATGCGCTCGTCAAACATTCGCACCCTGGCCGAAGCGGCATATACCGCGCTTCGCCGTGACATTCTCCATGGCAAGCTTGAGCCTGGAATGAAGCTTCGCGCCGAAGCCCTCAAAGAACGCTATGCCGTAAGCAGCAGCACCCTGCGTGAGGCGCTTACCCGCTTGGTCGGCGATGGTTTGGTCATTTCCGAGGGCCAACGCGGGTTTCGCGTCGAGTCGATGTCGGTTGAGGATCTCGCTGATCTGACCGCAACGCGGAAGCTTGTCGAGGTGGAAGCACTACGCCAAGCGATCGAACTTGG
>JAIMBF010000176.1 GCA_023511585.1 Terriglobia bacterium | reverse complement strand
ATGCCGTCGCGCGCGCTTTGGCATTTGGTATGCCGCCGCTCAACCGTGGGGATTTCCGCTTCGACGACAGCTTTGCCGAGGCGTTCTCGCGGCTGATTTCGGCATGGGACGGCATTGCAATGCCCGATTCTGCGCGGTTGGCGTTGCGACGCCTGCAAAACGCCGATCGCGCCGCTCGCCAGGCAATGGTGCGGAATGTCTTGGAAAATACCATTCCCGCCGATGCCATGGCGGAGCATGCTTTTCTGGCAGCGGGGCTGCAGGTGCATTTCGTGCGCTCGGCCGCCAAGCTTGACGCATCGCGGATAAAGCCGCATGGGGAAGGGGTTTGTCCCGTTTGCGGCTGTCCGCCCGTTGCTTCGCTGATCGTGGGTTTTATCGGCGCGCACGGTACAAGATTTTGTGCTTGCCCGCTGTGCGGAACACTCTGGAATTATGTTCGCATCAAATGTACGCTTTGCGGGGGAACGAAGGGCATCGCCTATCATGGGCTCGAGGGCGATGCCGGCTTGGTGAAGGCCGAAACCTGCGATACGTGCCGTGGCTACGTCAAAATTCTCTATCAGCATAAGAACCCTGCGCTCGACCCGCTGGCCGACGATGTGGCGAGCCTTGGGCTTGATCTTTTGTTGCGGGATGCCGGCTATCATCGTGGAGCGGTCAATCCGTTTTTGTTTGGCTACTGATGCCTGGGCAGGCCGCTGATGCCTGTTTCGACCGAAGCGAAGCTTTCCGCTCTGCCCTCCGTTGATGAGGTCTTGCGAACCGAGTTGGCTGAACGCGCGGCCGAGGACTACGGCAGGCCGGGTGTGGTGAAAGCTGTGCGCGCGGCGCTCGGGCGTGCACGCACGGCCATCCGCAGAGGAGAGGAAGGCATTTTCAGCGCGCAAGCGATTGCCGAAGCCGCGGGCAAGCTTCTTGCCGAGCAAGCCCGGCCCACGCTTCGCCCCGTCTATAACCTCACCGGCACCGTCTTGCACACCAATCTCGGTCGCGCCGTGCTTGCAGAGGCCGCGGCCCAGGCAGCGCTCCAAGCGATGCGCGAAGCGGTCACGCTCGAATATGACCTGGATCATGGAAAGCGCGGCGAGCGCGATGAGCACATTCGCGATTTGCTCTGCGAACTCACCGGCGCAGAGGATGCCACCATCGTCAACAACAATGCCGCTTCCGTGTTGTTGGTATTGAACACGTTTTCGCTGCACCGCGAGACCGTGGTTTCCCGCGGAGAGCTTATTGAAATCGGCGGTTCGTTTCGGTTGCCGGAAATCATGGAGCGTGCCGGGGCGACGTTGATCGAGGTCGGCACGACCAATCGCACGCATCTGAAGGATTATGCCGCTGCCATAGGGCCAGCCACGGGTCTTGTCCTCAAAGTTCATCCGTCCAATTACCGAATTGCTGGTTTTACCGCGGCGGTGCCGGTGGCAAAGCTTGCCAATCTTGCCCGGGAACGGAATGTTCCGATTCTGTACGACCTCGGATCAGGCACGCTTATTGACTTAAAAGGGCTCGGGTTTGCGCACGAACCGACCATTGCGGAAGCGATCGCGGCAGGGGCTGACCTTGTGACTTTCTCCGGCGATAAATTGTTAGGAGGGCCGCAAGCAGGGTTTATCGTCGGGAAACGGTCTTTGCTTGCGGAGATCAACCGCAACCCGCTGAAACGAGCTTTGCGTATCGATAAAATCCGTCTTGCTGCGGCCGTTGCAACGCTTGCGCTCTATCGTAACCCTGCGAAGCTCCGGCAATGCTTGCCGACGTTGCGCTGGCTCGTTCGGCCGGTTGAGGAAATCGAGGCAATCGCGAAAAGGCTAGCCCCGCATCTTGCGGCATTGCTTTCTCCTTTCTTTGAGATTGGAATCGTTTCTTGCAAAAGCGAGATCGGCTCGGGTGCACTGCCGCTTGAGGTGCTTCCGAGTGCGGCGATTGCGATCCGTCCGACCGCAAAGCGGCATCAAGGGCAGGCCCTCGAACGGCTGGGTTGGGCGCTGCGGAAACTTGCCATTCCCGTCATCGGCCGTATCGAGCAACAACAGTTGCTGCTGGATTTGCGCTGCCTTGACGATGAGGGTAGGTTTCTTGCTAATCTTTCCGGCATCGACCTTTCCGAGCAGAAAGGGTTGCAATGATCATTGGCACTGCCGGCCATATTGATCACGGCAAAACGGCGCTCGTGCGAGCATTGACGGGTGTCGATACGGATCGGCTCAAAGAAGAGAAAGCTCGCGGCATTTCGATCGATCTCGGTTTTGCCTACATGCCGGCTCCTGATGGCAGCATCATCGGTTTTGTCGATGTGCCGGGGCATGAGCGCTTTATCCATAATATGCTCGCCGGAGCTTCGGGTATCGATTGCGCGCTTCTGGTGGTTGCGGGGGATGACGGGATTATGCCGCAAACCGTGGAGCACTTGTCGATCCTCGATTTGTTGGGTATCGGGCGCGGAATAGTGGCGCTGACGAAAAGCGATCTTGTCTCGCAAGAAACGCGTGCACATAGAATAGTCGAAATTGAACGTCTGCTTTCCAAAACCACGCTTGCCGGTGCGCCGATTATAGCCGTTTCTGCTTTGAGCGGAGAGGGAATAGCCGACTTGCGCGCGGCAATTTATGCCGCACAATCAACGCTTG
>JAIMBF010000175.1 GCA_023511585.1 Terriglobia bacterium | reverse complement strand
CGCGAGGTGACATGCCGGCAAAGCTACAGCTGGGATGAAACGCTCTGGCATTGGCCGGAAGGCTTCGGCCGGCAGGAAGCGCCGCGCTTTCACGTGGTGGCGGTGGATTACGGCGCCAAACGCAATATTCTGCGCTGTCTTGCCTCCAGCGGATGCCGGGTCAGCGTGGTGCCGGCCACCGCTTCGGCCGAGCAGATTCTGCGCTTGAAGCCGGACGGCGTGTTTCTTTCGAACGGCCCCGGCGATCCGGCCGCCACGGCCGAATACGCCGTTCCCGTCATCCGGCACATTCTCGACACGGGCCTGCCGCTTTTCGGCATTTGCCTCGGCCATCAGCTGCTCGCGCTTGCCCTCGGCGCGCGCACCTACAAAATGGCGCGCGGCCATCGCGGCGCCAATCAGCCGGTGCAGGAATTGAGTACCGGCCATGTCGAAATCACCAGCCAGAATCACGGCTTTGCAGTTGATCCCGACACCCTGCCGAGCGGGGTGAAAGTCACGCATGTCAGCCTTTTTGACGGCTCGAATGAGGGAATTGCCTGCATCGATCGGCCCGTCTTCAGCGTGCAATACCACCCCGAAGCAAGCCCTGGGCCGACCGATAGCCGCTATCTCTTCGATCGTTTCGTTGGCTTTATGGAAGCCGCGCATGGCTCGCGCGCTTAAGATGCTGCAGATGCAGCCGGGGGTGAGACAATGACCCCTCTTTCCGCCGCGGAAGCCCTTCTGCTCATGGCGTATCAGCATGCGCCCACCGCTCCGAACGCCGAGGAAGGAGTCCAAGAGCTTCGTCGCTTGTTGTGCGATCGGTTTGATGCGGATGCGCTTCATGCCGCGATCGCAGACTGCCTGCGCAGAGGCGAGATCCGGGATCCGGTGCGTTTGCCGCCGGGTGCTTTGCAATGCCATTGGCATTTGCAACTCAGCCCCAAAGGCGTTGAAACCGTGCATCGGTTGTTGACCGAACGCCATGCCGGCGCCGAGCAACTCCTGAACACTTTGCGAGATTAGAACAATCATGCCGAAGCGGACAGATCTGCATTCCATTCTCATTATCGGCGCGGGGCCGATTATCATCAGTCAGGCCTGCGAATTCGATTATTCCGGCACGCAGGCGTGCAAAGCGCTGCGCGAAGAAGGATATCGGGTGATCTTGGTCAACTCGAATCCGGCAACCATCATGACGGATCCGAATCTGGCCGATGCCACTTACATCGAACCCATCACGCCCGAGATGATCGAAAGGGTCATCGCGCGCGAGCGGCCCGATGCGCTGCTGCCGACCATGGGCGGACAGACCGCGCTCAATGCGGCCATGGAGCTGGTGCGCGCGGGCACGCTTGAACGTTACGGCGTGGAATTGATAGGGGCGCGCGCGGAGGTGATCGAACGGGCCGAAGATCGGCAAAAATTTCGCGACACCATGGCCGCGATCGGCATCGAAAGCCCGCGCAGTGCTTTGGCCCATACTATGGATGAGGCAAAAGAGGCGCTTGCCTTTGTGGGGTTGCCGGCGGTTATTCGCCCCTCCTTCACCTTGGGCGGCACCGGCGGCGGCATTGCTTACAATCGCGAAGAATTCGACCAAATTGTCGCGGGCGGGCTTGCCGCTTCTCCCACGCACGAGGTTTTGATCGAAGAAAGCGTTTTGGGTTGGAAAGAATTCGAGATGGAGGTGGTGCGGGATTGTGAAGATAACTGCATCATCGTCTGCTCGATCGAAAACCTCGATCCCATGGGCGTGCACACCGGCGATTCGATCACCGTGGCTCCGGCGCTGACGCTTACCGACAAAGAATATCAGCGCATGCGCAACGCCTCCATCGCATGCCTGCGTGCAATCGGCGTGGATACCGGCGGCTCCAACGTGCAATTCGCAATCAATCCGGCCGATGGACGGATGGTGATCATTGAAATGAACCCGCGGGTTTCGCGCTCTTCGGCGCTTGCCTCCAAAGCCACCGGGTTTCCGATCGCCAAAGTCGCCGCCAAGCTTGCCGTGGGTTATCGGCTGGATGAACTGAAAAACGACGTCACCCGCGTCACGCCCGCGAGTTTCGAACCCACGATCGATTATGTGGTGGTAAAAATTCCGCGCTTCACGTTTGAAAAGTTTCCCGGAACGCCGGCCCTGCTCTCCACCAGCATGAAATCCGTCGGCGAAGCGATGGCCATCGGGCGGAGTTTCGCCGAAGCATTGCAAAAGGGCCTGCGGAGTATGGAAACCGGGCTGAGCGGGCTCGACGAAGTCGCACCCCCCGGCGACGGCACGCGCGATGCGTATCGCGCCGCCCTCTCCACGCCGCGCCCCGATCGCGTGTTGATGGCGGCGCAGGCCTTGCGGGCGGGGCTTTCGGTGATGGACGTCCATGAAGCCTGCAAGTTCGATCCGTGGTTTCTGCGCGAGCTGGAAAAGATCGTGGCTGCCGAACGCCGCGTTCGCGCGGAAGGCTTGCCGACCGATGCGCCCGCGCTGCGGCGATTAAAGGCTTTGGGCTTTTCCGATGTGCGCTTGGCGGAACTTGCCGCAACAACCGAGGCCGAAGTGGCCGCGCTGCGGGCACGGCTCGGCGTGCAGCCGGTTTACAAACGCGTCGATAGCTGTGCGGGAGAGTTTGCTTCCGTTACCTCGTATAT
>JAIMBF010000174.1 GCA_023511585.1 Terriglobia bacterium | reverse complement strand
TACGCCGGGATCGGCGCCGAGGTGTGCATGCAAGTGATCGAGCATTGTTTCGATTGGCTGGATGCGCCGCCGCGGCGCGTGCACGGCGCCGATGTGCCGTTGCCCTATGCGGCGAATCTCGAAAAACTTGCCTTGCCACAGCCCGAATGGGTGGTTGCTGCGGTAAGAGAGTTAATGCAGGGCGTGCGGTAAGGAAACCCAAGATGGCCACGAATATTCTGATGCCGGCATTAAGCCCGACCATGACGGAGGGCACCTTGGCGCGCTGGCTGAAAAAGGAAGGCGACAAAATCTCGCCCGGGGATGTCATTGCCGAGATCGAAACCGACAAGGCCACGATGGAGGTCGAGGCCGTGGACGAAGGTGTGCTCGGCAAAATTCTGGTGCCCGACGGCACCGCCGGCGTGAAGGTGAACGAACCGATTGCGGTGCTTGTTGCTCCCGGCGAAGCCGTGCCGAGCGCCCCAGTGCGGGCTCCCGCGCCCGCGGAGAAAGCACCGGAGGCCGCCCCGCCTGCAAAACCCGCACCATTGGTTCCGCCGCCCGCAGCATCGGAGGCCGCGACGGCTCCCACGGCGAGCGCTCCGGCGGCTCCGGCCAAAGCCGCGGCTTCCGCCGCCGGCAACGGCCAGGCTTCTCCGGCGGAACGAATCTTTGCCTCACCGCTCGCGCGTAGAATGGCATTGCAGGCGGGGCTTGACCTTCGCGGCCTGAAAGGAAGCGGCCCGCAGGGACGAATCATCAAAGCGGATATCGAGGCAGCGTTGCAGGCGCGCAAAGCTGCTCCTGCGGCTGCGCCGGCTGCTGCCGCACCTTCGGCGCCAGCCCCGGCCGCGGCAAAGGCTCCCACGCCGGTGCTCGCGCCGCACACTTTGCTGCCGCATACCAATATGCGGAAGATCATCGCCCGCAGGCTCACCGAGGCTAAACAACAGATTCCGCATTTCTACCTCAGCATCGATGTCGAGGTTGACGCGCTGCTCAAGCTTCGCGCCGAGCTCAATGCGAAATCTCCGAAAGAAGGGCCGAACGCGTATAAGCTTTCCGTCAATGACCTGATTATCAAGGCTGCGGCGCTCACTTTGCGCCGCGTGCCGAAAGTCAACGCAAGCTACACGGACGAAGGCATCGCGCTTTATTCAGACGTCGATATCAGCGTTGCGGTCGCAATTCCCGACGGCTTGATCACGCCCATTATCCGTAAGGCAGACCAAAAAGGATTGGCCGCAATCAGCAACGAGATGAAGGATCTTTCCGTGCGTGCCCGTGCGGGCAAGCTCAAACTTGAAGAGTTTCAAGGCGGAAGCTTTTCTATCTCCAACCTCGGCATGTACGGCATTCGAGAATTTGCTGCCGTCATCAACCCGCCGCAGGGAGCGATTCTTGCGGTGGGAACTGCGGAACAACGCGCCGTGGTGAAAAATGGTTCTCTTGCCATCGCAACGATGATGACATGCACCTTGAGCGTTGACCATCGCGTGGTGGATGGCGCGCTTGGCGCGGAATGGCTGAAAGAGTTCAAAGCGATTGTCGAGGAACCGCTGAGCCTGATGCTCTAACGTTACGTTAGAAAAGCGGCGCTGAGGAGGATGCATTTCCATGGCGGAAACGACGTTTGATCTGATTGTGCTCGGCGGCGGCCCCGGGGGCTATGTGGCTGCCATCCGAGCGGCCCAACTCGGCATGAAAACAGCGCTGGTGGAAAAAGCGGATCTCGGCGGTATCTGCCTGAATTGGGGGTGTATTCCAACGAAAGCGCTGCTGCGGGCCTCGGAAATCCACCACCTTCTGCATCATTTGGATGATTACGGCTTTGCCGCGGACAATCCGCGCTTCGATCTTGAGAAAGTGGTAAAACGTTCGCGCGCCGTGGCGAAACAGCTTTCGCAAGGGGTTGCCTACCTTTTGCGCAAAAACAAGGTTACGGTGTTTTTCGGGCACGGCCGGCTGAACGGAAAGGGCACGCTTGAAGTTGCAAAAAACGGCGACGGCGCAACAACAACCCTGAAGGCTCCGCATATTGTGCTCGCAACCGGCGCGAGGGCGCGGCAATTGCCGGGGTTGGAGGCGGACGGCAAATTCATCTGGACTTATCGGGAAGCCATGGTGCCTGATCGTCTGCCGAAATCTCTGCTGATCATCGGTTCCGGCGCCATCGGTATCGAGTTTGCATCATTCTATCGCGATATGGGGTGCGATGTCACGGTGGTGGAAGTGCTGGATCGCATTTTGCCTGTGGAAGACGAGGAGATCAGCGCTTTTGCTCGCAAAGCATTCGAGCGACAAGGGATAAAAATTTTTACCAGCGCCGAAGTCATCGGTGCGCGACAGCAGAACGATTCAGTAACGGCAACAATAAAAGCAAACGGAAAAACTCAGGAGTTGACATTTGAGCGTGTTATCTCCGCCGTCGGCATCGTCGGCAATGTCGAAAACATCGGGCTGGAAGGCACGGCGGTGAAGGTGGATCGCACGCACGTCGTTATCGACGAGTTCTGCCGCACGGATGAGCCGGGGGTTTACGCGATCGGGGATTTGTGCGGCCCGCCTTGGCTGGCGCATAAAGCTAGCCATGAAGGCGTCGTCTGCGTGGAGAAGATTGCCGGGCTCAATGATGTGCGCCCGCTGAATTGGCGCAACGTGCCGGGATGCACCTATTGCCGGCCGCAAGT